>NZ_DEXN01000036.1:3320-3559 GCF_002364155.1 Alcanivorax sp. UBA3183 | reverse complement strand
TAGCGAACCGGCCTCAACCGAAAGCCGGAATCCCGGTCTGGGACCGGCCCAGAATCAGGGCGTGAACATCATGGGTGCCCTCGTAGGTGTTTACCGCCTCCAGGTTCATCACATGGCGGATCACATGGTACTCGTCGCTGATACCGTTGCCACCGTGCATGTCACGGGCCTGGCGGGCGATATCGATGGCCTTGCCGCAGTTGTTGCGTTTCATCAGCGACACCATTTCCGGCGCCCAG
>NZ_DEXN01000036.1:2557-3197 GCF_002364155.1 Alcanivorax sp. UBA3183 | reverse complement strand
TGCCGGCATCCATCAGTCGGCCCAGCTGTAGCGCGCCCTGCAGGCCCAAGGTAATTTCGGTCTGCATGTCCGCCAACTTTTTCTGGATCAGTTGGGTAGCGGCCAGTGGCCGGCCAAACTGCTTGCGATCCAGGGTGTACTGGCGTGCTGCCTGCCAGCAGAATTCCGCCGCGCCCATGGCACCCCAGCTGATCCCGTAACGGGCCTTGTTCAGGCAGCTGAACGGCCCTTTCAGCCCCTCTACGTCCAGGCGGTTTTCGTCCGGTACGAAGCAGTCATCCAGCATGATCTGCCCGGTGATGGAGGCGCGCAGGGAGAACTTACCTTCGATCTTCGGGGTGGTGAAACCGTCAAAGCTGCGTTCCACCACAAAGCCGGTGATCTTGCCGTCCAGATTGGCCCACACCACCGCCACATCGGCAATGGGCGAATTGGTAATCCAGGTCTTGGCGCCGTTGAGCAGGTAGCCACCGTCCACCTTCCTGGCGCGGGTGCTCATGGAACCCGGATCGGAACCGTGATCCGGCTCGGTGAGACCGAAGCAGCCGACCCACTCGCCGGTGGCCAGTTTCGGCAGGTATTTCTGGCGCACCGCTTCACTGCCAAAGGCATGAATCGGGAACATTACCAGTGACGACTG
>NZ_DEXN01000036.1:1997-2488 GCF_002364155.1 Alcanivorax sp. UBA3183 | reverse complement strand
ACGCTCATGGCCGAGCGATAACCGGAGTCCACCCGTTCCACTTCCCGGGCCACCAGGCCGTAGCTCACATGGTTCACACCGGCACCGCCATACTGCTCGGGAATGGTGGGGCCGAGAAAACCCAGCTCGCCCATTTCCGTCATGATTTCCCGGTGAAAAATCTCGTGCCGGTTGGCTTCCAGCACTCGGGGCATCAGTTTGCTCTGGCAGTAATCATGGGCCGCATCACGAATCATGCGCTCGTCTTCGGTGAGCTGGGTTTCCAGCAACAACGGATCTTTCCAGTCGAATCTCTGCATTAGTAATCCTGTTCGTTTCATTCCGCAGGGCGGACATTTCCGGCAGGAAATCTCCGCCCTGCGGGTTTCGTTATTAATTATTAACTATTAACTATTAATTATTCATTGCCTTTCAATCACCATGGCCACGCCCTGCCCCACACCAATACAGAGGCTGACCAGTGCATAGCGGCCACCGCTGGCTTCCAGCTG
>NZ_DEXN01000036.1:0-1904 GCF_002364155.1 Alcanivorax sp. UBA3183 | reverse complement strand
GCGGTAAGGGCCAGGCGGGCGCCGGACGCCCCCAGTGGATGGCCCACGGCAATGGCGCCACCATTCGGGTTCAGGCGTTCATCATCGCCGGCCAGGCCCAGCTGCTTGCAACAGCCTAAGACCTGGGTGGCGAACGCCTCGTTAATTTCGATCACATCCATCTGGTCCAGGGTCAGCCCGGCCCGGGCCAGTGCCTTGTTGCAGGCCTCTACCGGTCCCAGCCCCATCACACGGGGCGCCACACCGGCCACGGCACCGGCGAGAATCCGTGCGCGGGGCGCAATGCCCGCCGAATCACCGGCAGCGCGAGAACCGATAATCAGTGCCGCCGCGCCGTCATTCACGCCCGATGCATTCCCTGCGGTGATGGTGCCACCCTCAACGATAGCAGGCAGTTTTGCCAATTTTTCGGCAGTGGTGCCGGCACGGGGATGCTCATCCTCTGCCACAGTCAGCGGATCTTTCTTGCGGCCCTGGGGAACGGTGACCGGCAGGATTTCTGCCTGGTAGAAACCGCGCTCCCGGGCGGCCTGGTAGCGCTGCTGCGAGCGGGCGGCAAACGCATCCGATGCGTCACGGCTGATGCCCAGATCGTCCGCCACGTTCTGGGCGGTTTCCGGCATGGTGTCGGCACCGAACTGGCGGAGAATGGCCGGGTTGGGAAAGCGGGCACCGATGGTGCTATCGAAAATGGTCATGTCGCGGCTAAAGGCTTTCTCCGCCTTGGCCATCACAAAGGGCGCCCGGCTCATGGATTCGGTACCGCCAGACACGATCAGCTCGCCCTCGCCCACCGTCACCATGCGCGCGGCATCCAGCGTCGCCGCCAGGCCACTGCCACACAGGCGGTTAACGGTTATCCCGGCCACGGATTCCGGCAGCCCCGCCAGCAACCCGGCGTGGCGCGCCACATTGCGGGCATCCTCCCCGGCCTGATTGGTATTACCGATCACCACGTCTTCATAGCGGGACAGCTCGAACCCGTTGCGCTGCACCAGCTCACGGATCACCCCGGCCAACAGATCATCCGGTCGCACCGGTGCCAGGGCGCCACCATGGCGACCAAAGGGGGTTCGCAGGCCGTCGTAAATATAGGCATCCAGCATTTGCACTCTCCCATTCAGAGAGTTGAACGTTCAAAGTTTAACGTTGAAACGCGGGATGGGAATCTGCCATTCGATAAGCGATATCGTCGCGCCCCAATGCTGGCTCTCAAGCCCGCCATTGCGAGGGAATGAGTGCAAGGGGTGGCGACTGACTCAGTCGCGTTTCAACTTTGAACTTTACACTTTCAACTGCTCTTGTCCGCTGTGCGGAATGTTATTTTGAATAACTTGACGAGCAGGATAGGCCGTGACAGAGTGCGATGCAAGAGATTCGCCCTGCGATAACACCCCTAAAAGAAGCCACGCTACAGCCGGACCCGACCATGATCCGTGATGCCGAAACCCTCACTCAACTGACCGATACCATTGCCCGCTTTGTCCGTGAACGGCTGGTGCCTGCCGAGCAGCACGTGGCCGAGACGGACACCATTCCCGAGGACATTGTCGCCGACATGAAGGCCATGGGGCTATTCGGTCTGTCGATCCCGGAAGAATATGGCGGTCTGGGGCTGACCATGGAGGAGGAAGTGCTGGTGGCCTTCGAGCTGGGCCGTACCTCCCCGGCGTTCCGCTCCCTGATGGGCACCAATAATGGCATCGGTGCCCAGGGCATTCTCATTGATGGTACCGAAGAGCAGAAGCAGAAGTACGTCCCTCCACTGGCCACCGGCGAGGTGATCGGCGCCTTCTGTCTCACCGAGCCGGATGTGGGCTCAGATTCCGGCTCAGTGAAAACCCGCGCCCAGCGTGACGGCGACCACTACATTCTCAATGGCACCAAGCGCTACATCACCAATG
>NZ_DEXN01000017.1:71640-161875 GCF_002364155.1 Alcanivorax sp. UBA3183 | reverse complement strand
TGCAGTTATTACTTGAAACCGCGCGCTATCTGGTTGTCCGATTCTGGAATTACAAAGATTTCAGGCACCTGGCTTTGCATAGGTTGCGCAAAGTGAATGTTCTTGATGAGGAGGTGGAGAGGGCTTCAGATTTCGATCTGGAGAGCTATCTGAAAGAAGGGAACATGAATCTTCCCTACGGCGATAGTGTCGAGTTAGTCATGCGGCTCTATGGTCGTGCTGCTGATCATTTGTACGAGACCCCAGTCAACGCCTCCCAGACGCTGCGTGAGGCGTGCTCCGATGTTACGGAATTGCGCGTGCAGGTTAATAGCACAGAGGAGCTGAAATGGTGGATATTGGGCTTCGGCGCAAACGTAGAAGTCATCAAGCCGATCAAGCTCAGAGATGAAATCAGAGATGAAATGTTGAGGGGGGCGAAGAGATACGGCTAGCAAGCGCTAGCCTTTATGCCCCTCGCCCTCATAATTCAGCCCCGCCAGCCTTATCTGTAGTCCTCATAGAACTGATTTGACACGACAGAAACTGACGCACTTGTAAGCGTAAATAGGTGTATCGAATGTCGCAGTGTCAGGAGAAAGGGGATGCACTTCAAACTGGATAGCCGTTCTGCACCACAAACAGGGGTCATGGAGAATATCCTGCTGATCCGGCACTGGGTTGCCCGGATTCTCGCGTATTCGTCGGCATGGAATGCCGGCTGGTGTCGCCAGGATAAACGCTTTGAGAATGACGATATTCTTGAGCTGTTGGGTTTCCTGCCATCCAGAGAGGCTCGTATTCGCCGGCCTCCCCAGGCTCTTGAAAAAGTTATCGGTGAGCATAGTCTCGACGCGTTACTTGCTGAAGATGATCTCTATCAGAACGTGGTTAAGCTGGGTGATCGGCTTTCCTTGACGGAAGCGGAGCGGCGGTTGCTAGTTCTGTTCTGCTACAAGGACTCAAGCGAGATACTTAACGAGGTTTGTTGCCTGGTAAAAGGCGGTTCAATGCGACAGATTACCGCGCTTCTAGCCCGTATCGTGGATGTCCCGGAGCAGGACGTACAGGCCGCCTTGAAGCCCACAGGTGTGTTAAGAGTGACTCAGTTACTTACACTCCATATGGCGTCCGGATTTCGTGGCAAGGATCTGTCCTGCATGATCGAAGTTGAGGATGAGCTACACGAAAGCTTGCATGTTCCAGATGCTTCGGATGCTCATCTCGTTAGCCTTTTTTACAGGGAAGCAGATAAGGCTCAGCTGGGGCTACAGGACTATAAGGAGCTAAAAGAGGAAGTTGCGATGCTGTCTCGCTTGCTGACCCGTTCAGTAGAAGAGGGAATCAAAGGCGTCAATGTGCTCTTCTATGGCCCTCCGGGAACCGGGAAGAGTGAGCTTGCGAAGGTAATAGGAGAATCGTTACAGATGAGCATGGCTTTTGTCCCGGAAGAAGAACGGGATGGTGATGCTCTCACTGTGAAAGGGCGTATGGGGCGCTATAACGGCTGCCAAAGGGCCATCGCTCATGATTCTCGTACCCTCGTGGTGTTTGATGAGGCAGAGGACTGCCTGTGTGATAGCCCATTCATGTTTTTTATGCCGTCTAAACGACAGACGGAGAAGTCCAGTATGACGCGTGTGCTGGAGAATAACCCGAGGCCCACGATCTGGATCTCAAATCGAGTGGATATGGATCCGGCTTTCCTGCGCCGTTTTTCCCATGTGGTGCATATGGACAATCCGGGGCCTTCTCGGCGTGAGCGTTTGGTTCGCGAAGCGATGGCCGGGGAAGCAGTCTCGGAAAGCTTTATCAATGAGGCGAGCAAGCTGGAATCACTCTCCCCCGCGATTCTGCATAGCAGCCTGCATTTTTCACGTCTAGCTGCGGAGAGCGACCATGTTACGGAAAGCCTTATCGCTCACAGCCTCAATGCCCGATTCAAAGCCATGGGTGTGTCTGAGCGTTTGAAGGTGGAAACGCACAAGGGGCTACCTTGGCGTGGGGAGTGTCTGCGCGCCTCTGAAGATGTGGCAAGTCTCATCGACCAGATCAACCCTGATGTGCCGGTGCGGTTCTGTTTGCATGGGGCGCCAGGTACCGGAAAAACGGCTTGGGGCCATGAGCTGGCCGAGCGTATCCAGCGTCCGTTGATTGTCCGCCAGGCGTCAGATTTGCTCGATATGTTTGTGGGGGAGACGGAAAAACAGATCGCCTATGCTTTTGAGGAGGCCGAGCAGGAAGGTGCGGTACTGCTGATTGATGAAGCGGATAGCTTTATCGGTAGCCGCAGCAATGCGCAGCAAAGCTGGGAGGTGTCGCACGTCAATCAGTTCTTGGCATCACTTGAGCGCTTCAATGGCATCTTTGTTGCCACCACTAACCTCTTGGAGCGAGTTGACGAGGCGGCCATGCGCCGTTTCGACTTCGTCGTGCGTTTTGATTGCCTGGACCAGGAAGGCGTCTTGCTGTTGCTGAAGGACCTGGCCGATGCCTACGGAATCAAATTGCCAGCCATTAATGTGCAGCGGGCAATGCTGGATGGAATGGAAATGCTGACTCCAGGTGATTTCGCGGCGACCTATCGTCGCCTCCGGGTGCTCAAGAATCCACCGGATGCTGCTGAATTAGTGGGCATGCTGCGTGACTGTCTCAGCTACAAGAAGAAACCATCACAGCCAATAGGGTTCATGGCGTCGCTGCATTAAGTGCTGTGGCGCTGCGGCATCCTAACTTTTCCCGATTCCATTGTGATGGAGTGCTCATGTTAGACATTGCTTACACCCAGCATAGCGGAGGCTCATCCCGGCCACAGCAGGATGCCATCTGGACTGGGAAGTCCGTCCTGCAAGCGCGAGATGCTCCGGTTAGCGGTTACATTGGTAAGGCACCTGTCATTCTAGCTGTTGCCGACGGCGTGGCAGCCAGCACCCGGCCAGCACGCGCAAGCCGGTTTGTGGTTGAAGCCCTGTCGCGCCTTACAGGCCGCGAACGCTTGACCGGTAAACAGGTTCGTGCAGTACAGGCGCAGCTCTCAGAAAAGTATGCAGGTGGTAAGGCCCATGGCGCGTCCACGACGCTGGTAGGAGCCAGGGTGACCGAAAACAGTTGCGAGATCGTCAATGTGGGCGATAGCCGCGCCTATGTCTTCAACCCGGAAAGCGAATGCCGTCAGCTGAGTGAAGACCACACGATCCTGAATGCCCTGATTTCCAGCGGAGAGATTATTCCCGAGGAGGGGGTTGAGTATGCCCAGATGTATCAAGGGTTGGCGCACTGTTTGACAGCTGATACTGAGGAGTACGGTTTTGCCCTTCATTTTCAGGAGTCGGCACTTGAGAACGGGGGCGGCCTGCTGCTTTGTAGTGACGGGCTGCATGATGCCATCGGCGATGCGGAGATCCGCAAGCTGTATCAGGCGGGCCTGACGGCTGCTGATCAGGTAGGGCTGTGGCGACAGGCGGTGATTGATGTGGGGGTGCCGGACAACCTCTCGATACTATTTGTCAGGAATTCAGCATGACTTTCTCTGTTAGCTGGATTGGAGACGACATTTTTTGTCGTCTCCATGCTCTGAAATTGCCCATCGAGTGATTAGGTAGGAGGGGGTGTGGCTTCTGATGAAATGCTCGAACCTGGCTGGCTCGTCCGCTTTGCTGATATTGAACGCTATCGCAATAAGAGTGACGTTGCTATTTGTTGGTTCATGTATGGCAGCAACGTTCACCCAGTTCCAGAGTTTTACAAATATGACTGGTGGATTTTTTGGGAGGGGTCGCCTGTTGATGGGGATGAGCTGATCTTCAGTGAGGATTACCGGATGAACATTTCAGAGGCAAATTTTCTTTATGATCGGCTAATGAAAGAAAAGACGGTTTTCTTCATGTACAACCAAAAACGGCCCAGAAGGGATTGCCTGAACCCCTTCAATCCAAGCGCTAAGCGTTGGGAGGGGCAGTGCTGGGCTCCCTCTCTTAAGGATGATCTGGACCCTCTCGTTACGGAAGGGCCTTGGGCTGGGCATAAATAGCGAATAGTTTGCATTAACGGTGAGTTTTCGTGGTGATGGGGCTTCATTCTGGGAACATCGCGTGCGAATGGGGGCCGGTCTCGAGTGTGGGATATAGGCAAAGGAGTTTGATGTTGAGTCGTTATGACAGTGTGAGTGAATGGTTCTGGAAATCAGATCTCTGTGAGCGCTTACGGGGAACCAAGCCTTCGAAGCCCTCGAATGTATTGTCGCTGCTTTTCTCTGCGCACGATGAGGTGAGGCTGCATACTCCAATGATTGGCTGGTTACTGGATCCTAAGGGTGACCATGGTCTGGGTATTGAGCCCTTAATGCGCTTCCTGGAAAGATTGGGAGCTCCTATCCCGGATGCCTGCGCTAACCAGTCAGTTAGCGTGTGGAGGGAGAGGTATTTTCCGGGATATGGCCGGGTTGATCTGATTATTGAGTATCAGGGGCACGCCATTGTTATTGAAAATAAGCTGTATGCGGCTGACCAGGAAGCCCAGCTTTCGCGGTATCAGCAGGTCTTGGATGAGCTGATCTGCCCAGAATCAGGCAGTTTGTATTACCTCACCATTGATGGATCTGAGCCTTCGGATGTGTCCTGTGCGGCTCCAGAGGGCCTGCAAGGCGATCACCGAGCGCCTGACTATCACTGCATCAGTTATCGCTCAGACATACTGGGCTGGCTGGTTGAGCTGATCTCAGAGGTTTCGGAGGACAACTCTAGAGTCCGAGTCAGCCTGGAACAATATCTTGAAATTGTAATGGAGGTGACCGGGATGCACTCTCGGAAGGATGCCATGGAAGAGCTTGATCAAACTGGGCTTATGGAGCACATACAACAAAACCCGGAGGACACTGCAGTTCTGGCGAGGCTGACTCGTTCTGTCCACTTTCTACATGCTAAATTGCTCGAGGGCCTTGTAAACGCCGTTCAAGAGGGGTTGAAGTCTGAGTTGTCCCTTGAGCCGGTGGAGAATGTCGCCAGAAAGGACAGGCTGGACTGGGGTGTCTATGAGGCCTGGGCTAGAGGCAAAACGGCCAAAGGGACCCTTTTGTTCAGAGTTCAGGGCATCTCCGAGCCTGCCTTGAGGAGTGTGCATCTGGTGATTGGGCTGGATGCTGCGGACATGTTCTGGGTTGGTTTGGGCCACTTTGTTGACGGTGAGCACCAGGAGAATGTTGTTTCTGGTGACCGCTTTGGGGGTATTCCAGGCCATAACAGCAATCAGTGGTGGTTGAGCTGGGTGACGATCAACGAATTGGATCCTGCCGCTTTTGATGGTGCAGATGGTGTTGGGCGGTTGGCTTTGGATCAGAACTCGGCTGAGTTGGTAGAGCGCGTTCTAGGGCTCTGCCGGCAGTACCTCGCGATTCTGGCTAAGGAGGCCTGAGGTTTCTGTCATGCAGAGCGTCTGCGGGTGGCGACTGAGGTTTTTTGACCTCTCCATGACTTGCCGCTGACGGCTGCGCTATACTGCGGGCCGCGAAGGGTTCGGGTCCCATTTTTAGGCATTTTTTAGTGGGGCCAACAGTGTGGCCAACACCCTTTTTGGATTTTTTATTATTTTGTAAATCAGATGGTTAGGGCTCTATTTGAGTCCGGCCTCTGTACCAAACGAATAAAAAAGCCCGCTTAGTGCGGGCTTTTTTATGGGCGCAGCATGCACAGGCTGGTTGCCAAGTGCAGAACCGCCCGACGCTGAATGGGAGTGACCCGATGGAACAGCTGCAACCTGCCGGTTTGTTGAAACGTCTTATGGCGCTGGTTTATGACGGTTTTCTGGTGCTGGCGCTGTGGTTCGTGACCGCCGGTATCTTTGTGCTGGTGTATCCCCACACCGGTTTGCCGGAGGAATCCATTAACGGCGTGACCCGTGCGGCGCCCGGTTACCTGAAAGGTATTCTATTGCCCCTGTTGCTGTTGGAGACCTGGCTGTTTTATGCCTGGTTCTGGATGCGCGGCGGGCAGACGCTGGGCATGCGTGCCTGGCGGTTGCAGGTGCAGGATTACCGGGGTGGATCGGTCAAGTTGTGGCAGACCGTGGTCCGTTTTCTGGGCGGCTGTGTTTCCTGGGCGCTATTCGGCGCCGGTTATCTGGTGGTGCTGATCGCTCCTCATCAGACACTGCACGACCGCCTGTCCGCCACTGCCACGGTGGAATTGCCGAAAAAGCCGAAGAAGAGCTGATTTTCCCCTCGCACTTTATTCGCGAAGCCCTTTCACGCTGACGCGTGATTCGTCCCTCAAGAGGAACTCCTACAGCAACGCCGTAGAGGTCTTGATGAAGGGTGTTTTTTCCTCGTGGCAGAGCAGGTATCCTTGCCTCCCCCTATAGCTTCCGTGCCGGTACAGTACGTGAACGTCGACGATTTTGATTTTGATCTTCCTGACGGGCTGATTGCCCGTCATCCTCCCGCCGAGCGTCGTGATGCCCGCCTGTTGGCGCTGACCCGTGATGCCCTCCAGCACCAGCAATTCCCGGATCTGCTCTCCCACGTGCACCCTGGTGATCTGCTGATTTTCAATGACACCCGGGTGATTGCGGCCCGCCTGTTTGGCCAGAAAGAAAGCGGCGGCAAGGTGGAAGTGCTGATTGAGCGGGTGGTGGATGAACGCGAGGCTCTGGCCCATGTGCGTGCTTCCAAGTCGCCGAAGCCGGGTACCTGGCTGCAATTTGATGAGGGCGTGCGAGCGCAGGTGACCGGGCGTCGTGATGCCCTGTTTATCCTCCAGTTTCAGGGTTGCGACACCCTGTTGGGGGCACTGGAGCGTATCGGCCACGTACCCTTGCCACCTTATATTGACCGGCCCGATGAAGCTGGTGACATGGAGCGCTACCAGACGGTCTATGCCCGCGAACCGGGTGCGGTAGCGGCCCCTACCGCCGGCCTGCATTTTGACGATGAGATGCTGGCGGCTCTGGAGCAGCACGGGGTGGATATCGGGTTTGTCACCCTTCATGTCGGCGCCGGCACGTTTCAGCCAGTGCGGGTGGACAAGGTGGAAGACCACCACATGCACAGTGAGCGTTACCAGATTCCCGATTCACTGGTGGAGCAGGTGGCGCAGGCCCATGCCCGGGGTGGCCGGGTTGTGGCGGTGGGTACCACTGCGCTGCGCGCCCTGGAAGCGGCCAGTCAGACCGGTGGTTTGGTGGCGGGGCAGGGCGAGACCGAGATCTTTATCTATCCGGGCTACCGGTTCCGGTTGGTGGATTGCCTGGTGACCAATTTCCATCTTCCTAAGTCCACCCTGCTGATGCTGATCAGCGCCTTCGCCGGTCGTGAGCGGGTAATGGCGGCTTACCAGGCGGCCATTGACGCGCAATACCGTTTCTTCAGTTACGGCGATGCCATGTTTATTGAGCGGGTGGCTGTGCCTCCCGCAGAGGGGCTTTGAATGTCTCGAATGCAGTTCTCTCTCAACAAGACCGATGGCGCCGCGCGACGTGGGCAGCTCACTTTCCCGCGCGGCACCATCCAGACCCCGGCGTTCATGCCGGTGGGGACCTATGGCACCGTCAAGGGGATGCTGCCCAGGGATCTGGCCGATACCGGCGCCGAAATCTGCCTGGGCAATACCTTCCACCTGATGCTGCGTCCCGGCACGGAAGTGATTGAAGCTCACGGTTCACTGCATGGTTTCATGCAGTGGGACAAGCCGATTCTCACCGATTCAGGCGGTTTTCAGGTATTCAGCCTGGGCGACATGCGCAAGATTTCCGAGCAGGGGGTGGTGTTCAAGAACCCTATCAACGGCGACCGGGTGGAGCTGACGCCGGAAAAGGCCATGCAGGTGCAGCGTTCCCTGGGCAGCGATATCTGCATGATCTTTGACGAATGCACGCCATTCCCTGCCACCGAGCAGCAGGCCCGGGATTCCATGCAGCTGTCCCTGCGCTGGGCCCAGCGTTCAAAAGAGGCTCATGAGGGTAATGATGCGGCCTGTTTCGGCATCGTCCAGGGTGGCATGTACGACAACCTGCGCCAGGAGTCCCTGGCCGGGCTGGTGGATATCGGTTTTGACGGTTATGCCATTGGCGGCCTCAGCGTGGGCGAGCCCCAGGAAGAGATGCTGCGCACCTTGGGTGCCATTGCCCCGCATATGCCGGAAGATCGTCCCCGTTACCTGATGGGCGTGGGCAAGCCAGACGACATCGTTGAGGCGGTCCGGCGCGGTGTGGACATGTTCGATTGTGTGATGCCCACCCGTAATGCCCGTAACGGGCACCTGTTTACTGCCGAAGGCGTGGTGAAAATCCGCAACGCCCGGCATCGTCACGATCTGGCTCCCCTGGAGTCGGATTGTGACTGCTATACCTGCCAGCATTTCTCGCGCAGCTATCTGCATCACCTGGATCGCTGCAACGAAATGCTGGGCTCCCAGCTCAATACCATCCACAACCTGCGTTATTATCAGCGGCTGATGGCTGGATTGCGGGGGGCCATTGAAGGGGGTACATTGTCCGCCTTTGTGGACGACTTCTACGCAGCGCGAGGCCAACAAACCCCCGCGTTGTAGCTATTTGAAAACTGGAGTAATCAATGAAAATCGCAATGCGTTCCATCCTGGCCCTGTTGGCCACGGCCCTGATCTCCCCGGCGTACGCTGCTGCGCCTGCCGGCCCCGGCGGTGTGGAGCTGATCATGCTGGTGGTGATGATGGTGGTGTTCTACTTCTTCCTGATTCGCCCTCAGCAGAAGCGTGCCAAGGAACACAAGAACCTGGTGGAAAGCCTGAGCAAGGGTGATGAAGTGGTCACCAGCGGTGGCATTCTGGGCCGGATTACCAAGGTCACCGATGATTTCGTGGTAGTGGAAATCAGCAACAACCTGGAAATCAAACTGCAGAAAGGTAGCGTCCAGGCGACCCTGCCCAAAGGCACCATGAAGTCCATCTAAAAACAACGGTCAGCCCCGTCGAGTACGGGGCTTTTTGCAGGCCAGTTGATGCCTGTATTGCCAAGGGATTGAGAGCTCAGCGTTTTCAATGCCCAGCCCAAAGGACCGGCAACACCGGAAAGAACTATGACCCGCTACCCCCGCTGGAAATTTTTCCTGCTAATGGCTGCGCTGATTGTCTGCGGCCTTTATGCGCTCCCCAATCTGTATCCCGATGCGCCTGCCATTCAGATCAGCCATGCCGAAGCCGGTGGCGAAGTCACCGATGTGGCACGTCAGCGAGTGCTTGGCGCTCTGGATAATGCCGGCCTGAACCCGGGCCCTGGCGAGAGTGTCGGCACCTCTTTGCTGGTGCGCCTGAGCGATACGGAAGCGCAATTGCGTGCCCGGGAAATCGCCTCCAACCTGCTGGGTGATAACTATGTGGTGGCCCTGAACCTGGCCGCGACCACCCCGCAATGGCTGCGTGCCGTGGGCGCCAGCCCCATGAATCTGGGTCTGGATCTGCGTGGCGGAGTGCACTTCCTGCTGCAGGTGGATATGGAAGAGGTGGTGACCAGCCGCATGGAAGCCTGGGCGGGGAATGCCAAGCTGACCCTGCGCGATGCCGGGGTTCGCTATCGCGGTGTAGAGGTTGATGGCACTACCATCACCGCCACCTTCGCCGATCAGGTGGCAGCCGATGCCGCCCGGTCGCCGTTGCGTCGGGCACTGGACAACTTCTCCATGAAGCCTGCCGGTGATAGCCCGGAAGTGGTGCTGACATTGAACGATGCCGCGCTCAAGGAAATGCAGGACTATGCGGTGGATCAGAACCGCACCGCCCTGAACAAGCGTGTCAACGAACTGGGTGTGGCTGAAGCGGTGGTGCAGCGTCAGGGTTCTGATCGCATTGTCGTGCAGTTGCCGGGGATTCAGGATGCCTCCCAGGCTCGCCGTATTCTCGGTCGTACCGCCACCCTGGAATTCCGTTTGGTGGATAACAGTGTGTCTTCCGCCCGCTTGCGCACCGGTGTAGCGCCGCCTGGGCTGGAATTCTTCCCCTTCAAGGGTCAGCAAGGCCGTATTGTGGCGTTGAGCAAATCCAAGATTGCGACCGGCGATCAGGTGATTGATGCGCGCATGGGCTTCGATCAGCAGAACGGGTCACCGGAGGTGAACGTGACGCTGGATGCGGATGGCGCCAAACGCATGCAGCGCATCACCGGCAAGAATGTGGGTAACCCCATGGGTGTGCTGTTCATCGAAACCAAAACCGATGTTCAGACGTCTACCGATGCCGATGGCAATACCGTGGACAAGATGGTCAGCACCACGGAGAAGTATGTGATCAACGTGGCGACCATTCAGGATACCCTGGGCAGTCGCTTCCGCATCACCGGCCTGGATAATCCGGCGGAAGCCTCTGAACTGGCGTTGCTGCTGCGCGCCGGGTCCCTGGCGGCGCCGGTGAGTATTGTTGAAGAGCGTACCGTGGGGCCAAGCCTGGGTGCGGAAAATATTGAAGCCGGTCTTAAATCCATGGCGCTGGGTCTGGCCCTGGTGCTGATCTTTATGGCGGTCTGGTACAAGGTATTCGGGCTGGTGGCCAATGTGGCGCTGCTGGGTAACCTGGTAATCATCGTTGGCATCATGTCATTGATTCCCGGTGCCACCCTGACCCTGCCCGGCATCGCCGGTATCGTGCTGACCGTGGGGATGGCGGTGGATGCCAACGTGCTGATTTTCGAGCGGGTGAAAGAAGATCTGCGCCGGGGCCTTAAACCGCTTCAAGCCATTGAAGAAGGCTACGGCAAAGCCTTTACCACCATTCTGGATGCCAATATCACCACCCTGATCGTGGCGGTGATCCTGTTTGCTGCCGGTACCGGATCGGTACAGGGCTTCGCGGTAACCCTGTTCATCGGCATTCTCACTTCCATGTTCACGTCTATCATTGGCACCCGTGCCATGGTGGAAATGATCTACGGTCGCGGTGCCCGTGCACCGGCCAAACTGAGTATCTAAGGCGGTGATGGCGATGAGTAAGGAAGAAAAGAACATCAATTTCATGGCTGCCCGGAAACCCCTGGGCATGCTGTCCATTGCGCTGGTGGTCATCTCCGTAATTCTGTTGGTGACCCGGGGTCTGAACCTGGGCCTGGATTTCACTGGCGGCACCACCATCGTGGTGAAAAGCCCGGTGGATGTGGAGCTGTCCCAGACCCGGGCGGACCTGACCAAAGCCGGCTTTGGTGATGCGGTGGTTCAGCATTATGGTTCGCCCAAGGAAGTGAATATTCGGGTGGCCCCCAAGGACAGTGTCGATGCGGACAAGATTGGCTATGTCGTGTTTGACGTGCTCAAGGCGGGCAACGGTGATCTGGAATTGCTGAAGGTCGAGTTTGTTGGCCCGCAAGTGGGCGATGAGCTCCGCGATGAATCCGGTACGGCCATGTTGCTGGCGCTGGGGCTGATGATGCTCTACGTCTGGTTCCGCTTTTCCAACAAGTTCGGGGTGGCCACTGTAGTGGCCCTGTTCCATGACGTGATCGTTGTGCTGGGTCTGTTTTCATTGTTGCAATGGCCGTTTGATCTGACGGTGCTGGCGGCGGTGCTGGCGCTTATCGGTTACTCACTGAACGATTCCATCGTGGTGGCGGACCGGATTCGCGACGAGTTCCGCAATACCCGTGAAACGGATCCAGTGGCCATTATTAATGGTGCGGTGAACCAGACCATGACCCGAACCATCAACACCTCGTTGACGACGTTGCTGGTGCTGGTGGCATTGTTCTTCTTTGGTGGCGAAGTCATGAAGGCGTTTTCTGAAGCGCTGATCGTGGGTGTGCTGGTGGGGACCTATTCCTCCATCTACGTGGTGACCAACATCCTGTTCATGATGAAGGTCGACAAGGAAGACTTCCTGATTCCGGAACCGGAAGAACTGGATGAAACACCTTAAAAGCAGTGAATAGTTAACAATTAATAGTTAATAGCTAAAAACCAAAAAAGCCGCGATTCGTCGCGGCTTTTTTGCGTCTGGTATTTGATTATCCGAAATTTTGTTTTTTCATCCATGGGATGATGCGTTCGAAGGCTTCCTCGATCTGGTCCAGGGAGGTGGAATAGCTGATGCGCAGGGCGTTTTTGCCGGCTTCGCCGAAGGTGTCGCCGGGGATGGTGCAGACGCCGGTCTCGCGTAGCAGTTTCAGGGCCACGTTGGCGCCATCCACGCCGTCCGGCAGGGACGGGAACAGGTAGAAAGCGCCGTCCGGTCGGTAGCCGGTCAGGTATGGGGTCTGCTCCACCAGTTCCACCAGCCGGTCGCGACGGTGCTGGTATTCCGCCACCATGCCGTCAATAAAATCATTGCTGCCGCGCAGGGCGGCGACTCCGGCCCACTGACAGGGAGTGTTGGCCACGGTAGTGGTGAACATGTGGTAACGGCGCAGTTTCTTGATGGCGCCCTGGCTGCCGATCAGCCAGCCGATGCGCATGCCGGCCATGGAAAACGTCTTCGAAAAACTGCTGATCACCATGACATGGTCCAGGTCCGAGCAGCATGACAGCACGCTGGGATAATCCCGGCCATCATAGATCAGGTGGTCATAGACCTCGTCGCTGATCACATGAATGCCCCGGTAGGCCGCTTCTTCCACGATGGCTTCGATGGTCTCCCGTGGATAGATAGTCCCTGTGGGGTTGCTGGGGGAATTGAGTACCACGGCAAAGGTATTTGGCCCCATGGCATCAATCACTTCCTGGGGGTCCAGTTGGTGATTGTTCTCTGCGCGGGTGGCGATGCTCTTTACAGTGCCGCCATTCATGCGGATCAGGGGGCCGTAAAGCATGAACGACGGGTCGGGGACGATAAACTCCCGTCCGGGTGCGGAAGTGGCCGTGAGCGCCAGATAGATTGCCTCGGTGGCGCCAGTGGTGATCATCAGGTTTTCCGGCACCAAAGGACGTTGGTATCGGTGGCTGTAATATTCGGCCAGGGCTTCGAGCAGTTCCGGGAGGCCCGCGTCCATGGTGTAGCCGGTTTGCCCTGCGTTCAGTGCGTCCACGGCGGCCTGGATGACATGGTCAGGTGGCTTGAAGTCCGGTTGGCCAATGGAAAGGTGAATCACGTTATCCAGGTCCGACGCCAGATTCACCATGCGGCGAATGCCCGGCACCGGAATGGTGAGCAGCGCCGGATTCCAGATCGGGTCTTCGCTTTCGTAGAAATCCGTATCCAGATTGATATTGCCCATCATGTGCTCCTTCTCTTTGATTCGCTGCTCTGTAGAGGTGTCGACTACGCCCCTCGCAAAGACCTTTTTTTAGTTTTGCAGCAACGGTGGCAACACGGTAAACGGCTTGGCTTGCTCGAAGGCGTGGCCGGCAGCCAGGACCCGGGCATCATCGAAACGCGCACCCACAATCTGCAGCCCCATGGGCAAACCGTTGCTGTCCAGCCCCATGGGCACTGACAGTGCAGGCTGTCCGGTAAGGTTGAACGGATAGGTAAACGGGGTCCAGGTGGGCCAGCGGGTGCTGGGCCAGTCCACCGGCACTTCGCGGTTGGTGTCGAACGCCCCCAGGGGCAGCGTCGGGGTGATCAGCAGATCGTATTTGGTGTGGAAGACCGCCATGCGTTCACTGACCGCCATTCGCTCGTTCATGGCGCCCAGATAATCCAGCATGGAGAGTTTCTCGGCCTTGGTGGCAACTTCAATCAGCGCCGGATCCATCAGGCTACGTTGGCGCTCACCGAGATCACGCATGGCATTGGCCGCACCGCTATAGAAAAGGTGGCTGAAGGCGGCCAGCGGGTTGCTGAATCCGGGGTCGGCCTCGGTGATGGTCGCGCCCAGATCTTCAAATACCTTGGCCGCGTCCTTGAACGCTTTCTCGATGTCCGGATCCACATCCACATAACCCAGATTGGTGCTCATGGCGATTTTCAGCCCTTTCATGGGCTGGTCCAGAGCCGCCAGATAGTCGATATGACGGCGGGGTGCGGCCAGGCTGTCGCGGGCATCGGCTTCGCACATCACGTTCATCATCAAGGCCGCATCCGCTACGGTGCGCGTCATCGGGCCGGCGTGGGCGAGGGTGCCAAACGGGCTGGCGGGCCAGTGAGGGACTTCACTGAAGGTCGGCTTGTGGCCGACGATACCGCAGAAGCTGGCGGGGATGCGGATGGAACCGCCGGCATCGGTGCCGAGAGCCAGTGGGGCCATGCCTGCGGAGACCGCGGCGGAACTGCCGCCGCTACTCCCGCCGGCGGTTTTAGAAGGATCCCAGGGGTTGTTGGTGGGCCCGCACATGGGGCTATCGGTAATGCCCTTCCAGCCGAACTCCGGGGTTGTGGTCTTGCCCAGAGGAACATAACCATGGCGTTCCAGAGCGGCTACTGCCGGCGAACGCTTGTTCAGCGTGGAGGCCGGATCGATGGTTCTGGAGCCTTTCAGGGTCGGCCACATGGGGGTGAGGAAGACATCCTTGACGGCCACAGGTACGCCATCCAGCAGCCCTTCTGATGTGCCTTGCTGATAGCGTTGTTCTGATTCCCGCGCCCATTGCAGGGTGGTGTCGCGGTCAATCAGGCACCAGGCATTCAACGCCTGATCATGTTTCTCGATATGGTCCAACAGGTTGGAGCAAACCTCCACTGGGGATAGGGCGCCGGTCTGGTAGGCGGCTTTCAGCGCCTGGGCGCTCATGGTCAGTAGTTCCTTGCTCATCGGCATCGCTCCTGGTTGACGCTAATCCTGTCTTGCTCTGCGCAGTACGCTGCTGGGGTTCTTGTCTGGCTCAGACCTCAGGCATTACTGACATAGCCGTGTTCCTTGCTGACCGGGTTGTTCAGGGGCTCTCCCTTCTGCCAGCGTTGAAAGTTATCGACAAATTGCTGCCCCAGCGCCGCACGCCAGCCAATAAAATCACCAGCCATATGAGCGGACAGCATCGCGTTGGGTTCATCCCAGAGCGGGTGGTTGGCGTGCAGGGGCTCTTCTTCGAATACATCCAGAGCGACCCCTCCCAGGCGTCCGCTTTGCAATGCGGCAAGCAGAGCCGAGGTTTCCACGATCGGGCCGCGACCCACATTGATCAGTACCGCGCCAGGTTTCATGCGCAGGAACTGGTCGGCGTCGAACAACCCTTCGGTCTGCGGCGTCAGTGGTGCAGTGATGATGACGTAGTCTGCTTCCGGGAGAAGATCAGGCAGATCCTG
This sequence comes from Alcanivorax sp. UBA3183, assembly GCF_002364155.1. NCBI lineage: Bacteria > Pseudomonadati > Pseudomonadota > Gammaproteobacteria > Oceanospirillales > Alcanivoracaceae > Alcanivorax > Alcanivorax sp. UBA3183. Next base: position 146,771 of record NZ_DEXN01000017.1, on the reverse strand, counting down.
TTGGGCATGAACCCGCTCGAAAGCCGCATCCTCCCGGGCGTTACGGGCGGTGCCCACCACGCTGACACCCATGGCGCCCAGTACGGTTGCCACTTCCCGGCCAATGGAGCCGGCCCCCACGACCAGTGCCCGACTGCCTCGCAGCAGACGGGTTTCCCGATGTTGCCAGCGATGCTGCTTCATCAAAGACAGGTTGGTGAGCGTGTCTTTGGCAAACAGCAGCATGGCGCCGAGCACATATTCGGCAATACCGCGGTCAAAGATACCTCTGGCATTGGTGACTGGGATATCGCTGTCACGGACCGGTGGAATCATCAGGGCATCCACCCCCGCACTGGTGGCATGTATCCAGCGTATGTTGCAGGGATCCGGCCAGACTTCCTGCAGCATGTCGGTGCGAAAATCCGTCACCAGCAGAATTTCCGTTTCCGGAAGTGCCGCTTCCAGTTCCTCCCGATGCCGTGCCTCGCGAACCACCGCTTGCCCTTCAAGGGCTTCAAGCCCGGGCATGGGCGGCTCATCTTCGGCCATCAGTACCGTAATTACCGGTTTGCTCATAATGTGACTCTTTCACTTTCCGGTGGCTTTCGAATGTCAGCTTTTGCAGCTTGAGCAGCGCTTATCCTGATTCTTGCACGTGCTGGCCAGCGCCTTGGCGAAGGCGCCCACGGCGATATCGATTTCCTCCCGTGTCACGTTGAGCGCAGGAAGCCAGCGAACCACCTGTCCCTTGTGACCACAGCGAAGCAGCAGGACGCCATCATCCTCGCAGGCCTTGAGAATGGCAGCAGCGTGGTCGCCATCCGCCACGCCCGGTGAGCTGGTGATCTCGGCGCCGAGCATGAGGCCCTGGCCGCGTATCTCTTCGATACAGGGGAAATCCTGTTGAACGGCGGTGAGTTTTTCCAGCAGGTAGTCACCCATCTCGCGGGCGTGCTCTACCAGCCCTTCTTCTTCGATCACGTCCAGTGTGGCGATGGCTGCGGCACAGGCAACCGCATTGGCGCCGTAGGTGCCGCCCTGGGAGCCCGGGTAGCCCTTGTCCATGAGTGATTTGCTGGCAGCAATGGCAGACAGCGGATAACCACTGGCTAGCCCTTTGGCTGTGATCAGGATATCGCCGGATACTCCGCTGTGTTCGTGGCTCCAGAACTTGCCGGTGCGCCCGTAGCCAGCCTGGATTTCGTCCATAATCAGCAGGATGCCATGTTCTTTGCAACGTGCCTGCAGGCCTTCCATGAAGCGTTTCGGCGCCGGGTAGTAGCCATATTCACCTTGAACCGGTTCGATGATGATGGCCGCAGTGTCCTTGGGGTTGCACTCGGTAATCATCAGGTGGTCGAGTTCTTCCAGACAGAAGTCCACCGTGGTGTCTTCGTCCCAGCCATAGCGGTAAGAATGCGGGAAGGGAGCAACCGACACGCCGGCCATCAGCGGGGCCCAGCCGGTGCGCACCTTGTTGTTGGAGGTAGTCAGCGAGGCCGCGCCCATGGTCCTGCCATGGAAGCCGCCCCGAAACACCACAATGTTGGGGCGACCGGTAGCCTGGCGTGCCAGGCGAAATGCCGCTTCCACGGATTCACTGCCGGAATTGGAAAACGCGACAGCATCCATATGTGCTGGGAGATGCTTGTAGAGCCGGTCAGTCAGTTCAAGCAGGTTGGGATGTTTGACGGTGGCATATTGCGCATGGACCAGTTTGCCGACCTGCTCCTGAGCGGCGGCCACCACTTTGGGGTGACAGTGCCCGGTGGAGGTCACACCGATACCGGAGGTGAAATCCAGCCAGCGATTGCCATCCTGGTCGTAGAGCCAGTTTCCTTCGCCGCGCTCCGCACAAATACCGCTGGATTGCACCAGCAGGGGGGACAGGTGACTCATAGTGCCTCCTTTCTGTTGTTGGCTTGCCAGCGCCGCTTCAGGCTGCCAGCCACTGACATAGCCGTTGTCCGGTTTCCCGGGTGCCCGAAAAGGCTTCGCCGTTTGCCTCGCGGGCTAGGTCTGCCTGGATCAGGTCATGCAGATGTTGTGCCGCGCTGCCGATGGCCGGGTGATGGTGGGCCAGATTGTCTAGCAGCATGGCCAGGCTCATCAGGGTAGCGCGGGGGTCGGCCAGGTTCTGGCCGGCAATATCCGGGGCGCTGCCGTGCACGGGTTCGAACAGTGCCGGCAGCGACGGTTCATCCGGGTTCAGGTTGGCGGATGGGGCCAGGCCCGGGCCGCCACACAGTACCGCCGCCAGGTCGGTAAGAATGTCGCCGTGCAGATTGCTGGCGACGACCACGTCGAAGCGCCAGGGGCACTGTACGAACTTCATGCAGGCGGCATCCACCAGCTCGTGATGGATGTGCACATCGGGGAACTCGGCGGCGATGCGGTGAAAGGTGTCGGTGTACAGGTCGCCCCAGAAGGGCTGGGCGTTGCGTTTGGTGATCAGGCACACCTGGGCGTGCTTGTCGTTCTTGAACTGGCGCGGAACCTCCCGCTGGGTGGACCGTTGACGGGCCCGTCGGAACGCATGGCGGATCAGCCGTTCGGTGGCGCGGGCGGTGAACACTTCTACCTGGGTGGCCACTTCCTGTGCTGTACCCGGGGCGAGCCGGCCACCTTGGCCGCTGTATTCGCCTTCACTGTTTTCGCGGATTACCAGCATGTCCACCTCTCGGGCGCGCGGGTCGGCCAGATACTGGGGCGCGCCGGGCAGCCAGCGGGCCGGGCGTTCGCAGGCCCACAGGTCCAGCTGTTTACGCAGGGCCAGTAATGGCGCCAGCGAGACGCTGTCGGAAAGGACAAAACGGGAAGAGTCTTCCAGCGGCCCCGGGTCACCCAGGGCGCCCAGCAGCATGGCATCAAATTCGCGCAGTTGTGCAACCCCGTCGCTGGGCATCATCTGGCCGTGGCTCTGATGCCAGGCATGGGAAGGCCAGTCAAAGCGGGTATGCCCCAACGGCAGCTGGTAGCGCTGTATCAGCAGGTCCAGCACCGCCTCCGCCACGTCCATCACTTCCGGGCCGATGCCGTCACCGGGGAGCAGGGCGATGTTCAACGCTTGTCCCATTCCGCCTCCTTATCAGCTGCAGGTCGCTATCTCCACGCTGCAATACAGGCTGTCTGGGCCGTGGCGGCAATGCGTGCCCGCGATGCAAGCCTGTTTGTGTGGAGGTGAAGCGCTCCGGTTTCTGCAAGCGATGCGATAAAGCCCAGCTTGCAGTCTGTCTTGTGAAGCTGTTGTTAGCTACCCATACACAGGTACTTGTCTTCCAGGTATTCGTCCATGCCCTGGTGGGAACCTTCGCGGCCCAGGCCGGATTCCTTGACCCCGCCGAAGGGGGCGGCGGCGTTGGAGATCAGACCTTCGTTGACGCCCACCATGCCGCTTTCCAGTGCTTCTGCCACGCGCCAGCAGCGGTGGATGTTGTCGCTGTAGAAATAGGCGGCCAGGCCGTAGGGGGTGTCGTTGGCAATGCGAATGGCGTCCTCTTCCGTGCGGAATGGAATCACAGCGGCCAGCGGGCCAAAGGTCTCTTCCTGGCAGAGTTGCGCATCGGTGGTCACGCCGGTGATCAGGGTGGGCTGCACGAAGTTGCCACCTCGCTGATGGCGTTGACCGCCGGTAACCACTTTGGCGCCCTTGCCCAGGGCATCTTCCAGATGCTCCATGACCTTGTCGGCGGCATCGCGGTTGATCAGGGCCGCCTGGCTGACGCCATCTTCCAGACCATCACCGACTTTCATGGCCTCGATGGCGGTTTTCAGCTTTTCCACGAAAGCATCGTGGATGCTGTCCTGTACCAGAAAGCGGTTAACGCACACGCAGGTCTGGCCAGTGTTGCGGAACTTGCTGGCCATGGCGCCTTCCACGGCCTTGTCCAGGTTGGCATCGTCAAAGACGATAAAGGGCGCGTTGCCGCCCAGTTCCAGGGACACTTTCTGAATGTGCTTGGCGCACTGGGCCATCAGCTTGGAGCCCACTTCGGTGGACCCGGTAAAGCTCAGTTTGCGAAGAATGGGCGAGTCAGTGAGGGCGGTGGAAATGGCCCCGGCGCTGCCGGTAATCACATTGAACACGCCAGCGGGAATGCCCGCGCGCTCGGCCAGCTCAGCCAGCGCCAGGGCGGAGTAGGGGGTGGCGCTGGCGGGTTTGACCACCATGGTGCAGCCGGCTGCCAGAGCGGCCCCGGCCTTGCGGGTGATCATGGACGAGGGGAAATTCCAGGGGGTGATGGCGGCGGTGACGCCGATGGGTTGTTTGATCACCACAATCCGCTGGCCCGGCTTGGGGGCAGGGATGGTATCGCCGTAGGCACGCCGCGCCTCCTCGGCAAACCATTTCAGGAAGGAGGCGGCATAGGCGATTTCGCCCTTCGCCTCGGCCAGGGGCTTGCCCTGTTCCAGGGTCATCAGTCGCCCCAGATCATCCTGGTGTTCCATCATCAGGTCGTGCCAGGCCTCCAGTAAAACGGCCCGTTGCGCGGCGGGCAGATCCCGCCAGGCAGGAAAAGCCCCGTGGGCGGCATCGATGGCCTGGCGGGTTTCTGCTTCGCCCATCCGCGGCGAGGTGCCCAGGCTTTCATCAGTGGCCGGGTTGGTCACGGTGAAGGTGGCGCCGTCATCCGCATCGCACCAGCGGCCATTGATATAGCACTGCTGGCGAAACAGGGCGTTGTCAGTGAGGGTAACCGTCATCGTACATCTCCCGAGCTTTTTGCAGCGTGTTGCGTATTACGCTAGCAAAGCAAGGGCAGATGTCCATGCCGGAAGAGAAAAATCGGTTCGGGGTCTAAGGAAAAGACAGGAAGGCACAGGGAGGGCGTTGCAATAACGCGGCCGTAGGAGCGCCGCTTGAGGCGCGAATGATACGGAGCGAGTACCGAGAAGCGAGTAACGAAAATCAAAACCGAAGTTCGTATCGCCTTTCGCGACTCGCTTCTCGGTACTCGCCTCGAATTTTGCCGATTCGCGCCTCAAGCGGCGCGCCTACAACGACGTCCGATAGAAAATCTATCGACGCAAACCGTCGTTCAGATGCGGCTTGATCTTCTGCAGCAGCCCCTTGAAGACTTTCGGGCTGCCGGCAACGATGCCGCCGCTTTCCAGGAATTTGTGGCCACCGCTCAGGTCGCCCACCAGGCCACCGGCTTCGGTGATCAGCAGGGCGCCGGCGGCCAGATCCCACTCGGACAGGCCGAATTCGAAGAAGCCGTCCAGGCGGCCAGCGGCCAGCCAGGCCAGGTCCAGGGCCGCAGAGCCCGGGCGGCGCAGGCCGGCGGTGGCAGCAGCGATGTCGGCAAACATGCCCAGGTAGGCGTCCATGTGTGGCGCCTGGTCCTTGCGGAACGGGAAACCGGTGCCGATCAGGCAGCCTTCCAGACCGGGGCGGTTGGTGCAGCGGATACGGCGGCCGTTAAGGGCAGCGCCGCGACCACGGCTGGCGGTAAATTCTTCATCCCGGTTGGGATCGTAAATGACCGCGTGTTCCAGCTTGCCGCGGTATTTCAGGGCAATGGAGACGCAGTACTGGGGGAAGCCATGAATGAAGTTGGTGGTGCCATCCAGCGGGTCGATCACCCACTGATAGTCAGCTCCGTCACCCTTGCCGCGGGTTTCGCCGGATTCCTCGGCCAGGATGCTGTGATCCGGGTAGGCCTTGAGGATGACCTCGATGATGCGCTGCTCGGCGGCACGATCCACTTCGGTGACGAAGTCGTTCATCCCTTTCTTGCTGACAGATAACGGGTCATTGCTTTCGGCGGCACGACGAATCAGGTTACCCGCCTGACGGGCGGCTCGCAGGGCAATATTCACTTGCGGCGCATGCATGCATCTGTCCTCAAAAAAGTATTAGGGCTGTCAAAGAGCGCCCGGCCAAATAAACCGGGGCGCGGATTGTAGCAGAGCCTGCGCGATCAGGGCAGCGTTAGGCGCCACTTAAGGGATTATTCAGTGATTCCCATGATAACATTGCCGCCTTTTCCGGCCAGACCCGAGTACAGGTACCTCTCATGCTAGAAAATGTGCGTATTGTGATGGTGGAAACCACCCATCCCGGCAATATTGGTGCCGCAGCCCGGGCCATGAAAACCATGGGCATGTCGGACCTGAGACTCATCCAGCCCCGTGATTACCCGTCCGTGGAAGCCACTGCCCGGGCTTCCGGGGCAGGAGACGTGCTGGAAGCCGCCCAGGTCTGCGAGACCCTGGATGAGGCTCTGGAAGGCGCCACCCTGGTGATCGGTACCAGCGCCCGCCAGCGGCGTATTCCCTGGCCCTGTCTGACGCCCCGACAACTGGCGGCGCAATTGTCCCACGAGCCGGATGACACCCGTATTGCGGTGCTGTTCGGTCGTGAGGACCGTGGGCTCACCAATGACGAGCTGCGCCGCTGTAATCTGCATGTGAGCGTGCCCACCAATCCCGAGTACGGGGTCTTGAATGTGGCGTCGGCGGTCCAATTAATCAGTTATGAGCTGCGCATGGCTCTGCTGGGCGATGATTTCGATCTCAAGGAATCCCGTTCCCGTCGCGAGGCCATGCCGCTGCCGGAGATGTTCTGGGATGAGCCGCTGGCCAGTAATGAAGCGGTGGCCGGTTTCCTGGATCATCTTGAGAAGGTCATGGCGCAGAGCGGTTTCCTCAATCCGCAGCAGCCTGGCCAGGTCATGACGCGCATGCGCCGTTTGTTTATGCGCGCGCGACCGGACAAAATGGAAATGAGTATTCTGCGTGGTGTGCTGGTGGCGCTGGAAAGAAAAATGCCGAGCAATGACGGGAAGTAGCACGCGCTCCCCCGTGTTATCCAACCGGCTATGCCCAAGACGAGGTATCTATGTTTGATCGAGTACGCGAGGACATCGCGTCGGTATTCCACCGGGACCCCGCGGCGCGCAACACGCTGGAAGTGTTGCTCAATTACCCTGGCCTGCATGCGGTGCTGTTTCATCGTCTTGCCCATGGCTTGTGGAGGCGTAATTTCAAGCAACTGGCGCGCTTCGTTTCCACATTCGCCCGCTGGATGACCGGCATCGAAATTCATCCCGGCGCCAAAATCGGTCGACGTTTCTTTATCGACCACGGCATGGGGGTGGTGATTGGTGAAACCGCAGAAATTGGCGATGACGTGACGCTCTATCATGGCGTCACCCTGGGTGGCACCAGCTGGAGCAAAGGCAAGCGCCACCCGACCCTCGAGGATGGCGTGGTGGTTGGCGCTGGCGCCAAGGTGCTGGGTCCGTTCACCGTACACAAGAACGCCAAGATCGGCTCCAATTCCGTGGTCACCAAGGAGGTGCCGGAAGGGGCGACGGTGATAGGCATTCCCGGCCGGGTGGTCAGTAAGCCGATTACCGAGACGGAAAAGAACCGTCAGGAAATGGCAGAGAAGATCGGCTTTCAGGCCTATGGTGTCAGCAACGACATGCCCGACCCGGTGGCCGAAGCCATTCATCTTCTGCTGGATCACATGCACGCGGTCGACAACAAGCTGGACCGGGTCTGCAATAATCTCAAGAAGCAGGGGATTCAGGGGTGTGACGAGAAGTTGCCGGAGTTGAAGGATGAAGACTTCGAGCCGGTCAACGCCGGCGGAACAGACTAAGCTATTGGCACCGTAGGAGCGACGATCTCTGTGCTCTGCGAGGATGAGTCGCGAAGCCCAAAGGGGGCGTCCGGGAAAGCATTCGCAAGTACGTTCGCGGCTCGAGCGCCGCTCCTACGAACAAAGAAAAGGCCGCCCCGGAAGGGTGCGGCCTTTTTTGTTGAGCTAGAAGCTCGCGGCTAGTCGCTATGCTTCAGACGTTAAACCGGAAGTGCACTACGTCGCCGTCCTTGACGATATATTCCTTGCCTTCCAGGCGCCATTTGCCGGCATCCTTGGCGCCGGCCTCGCCGTTATTCTCGACATAGTCATCGTAGGCGGTGACTTCGGCGCGGATGAAGCCCTTCTCGAAGTCGGTGTGGATCACGCCGGCAGCCTGGGGGGCGGTGGCGCCAACGCGAACGGTCCAGGCGCGGACCTCCTTCTTGCCCGCCGTGAAGTAGGTCTGCAGACCCAGCAGATTGAAGCCGGCGCGGATGACCCGGTTGAGGCCCGGCTCTTCCATGCCCAGGTCGGCCAGGAAGTCGGCTTTCTCTTCGTCGTCCAGCTCGGCAATTTCCGATTCGATCTTGGCGCAGATGGGCACCACGGAGGAATTTTCCTTCTCGGCCAGTTCGCGCACGGCGTCCAGCAGGGCGTTGTCCTCAAAACCGCCTTCGTCCACGTTGGCGATGTACATGGTCGGCTTCAGAGTCAGCAGGTTCAGACTCTTGATGGCCTTGCGCTCATCATCGGTCAGATCCACGGAACGTGCCGGTTCCCCTTCGTTGAGGGCGGGCAGTACCTTGTCCAGCACGGGCAGCAGGCCCTTGGCGTCCTTGTCCTGCCCCTTGGCGGCTTTGGTGGCACGCAGGTGGGCCTTCTCCACGGTGTCCAGATCGGCCAGCGCCAGCTCGGTGTTGATGATGTCGATATCATCCAGTGGCGAGACCTTGCCGGACACGTGGATCACATTTTCGTCATCGAAACAGCGCACTACGTGGGCGATGGCATCTGTCTCGCGGATGTTGGCGAGAAACTTGTTACCCAGGCCTTCGCCCTTGGAGGCCCCGGCCACCAGGCCGGCGATATCCACGAATTCCATGGTGGCAGGCATTATCCGCTCCGGGCTGACAATGGCGGACAGCTTGTCCATCCGCGGGTCAGGAATCGGTACTACCCCGGTGTTGGGCTCAATGGTGCAGAACGGGAAGTTCTCGGCATCAATCCCCGCTTTGGTCAGCGCGTTGAACAGGGTGGATTTCCCCACGTTGGGCAGACCGACGATACCGCATTTGAAACCCATGACAGACCTCCGTTTTTCGAGGCCGCAATGCTACGCAAGCCGGGGCAAAAAAGCGACCGTGGCAGGTGCGGGATCAGGGTGAAGCCGGGTTGCTGGCGGGACGGGCGTGTCAGGCGCTGTTGCCGCTAACGACGGGACAGGGGGCGGCTAGACTGCAAGTCCGCAAAACTGAACAAGAGTCACCATGGCCGAGCGTATTCTTTACCAGTTCCCCATCTCCCATTATTGCGAGAAATCCCGCTGGCAGCTGGATCACAAGGGTCTGGCGTACCGTACCGTTAATCTGCTGCCGGTGACGCACCGGGTGCGTACCCAGTGGTTGGCCCGCACCAATACGGTGCCGTTGCTGCGCGATGGCAAGCGTCGGGTGAGCGATTCCACCAAAATTGCCTACTACCTGGAAAAGTATTACCCCGACCAGCCGCTGTTGCCCAAGGCCGGTGATGCGCGTGCCCGGGTGATTGAGCTGGAGCAGCAGTTTGACCGTTACGGTGTGCATGTCCGGCGCTGGGTGTACGGTCAGATTCTGGATCGATCGGAAGTAATGACGGCCCTGGTGGGCGACTGCGGCCTGCCCGGTCCCTTGGAGCGGTTGGCCAAGCCGCTGGTTCGTGAAGCAATCCGTCGAGGTTATGCCATCAACCCGCAACGGGTGATGCGGTCCGAGCAGCGGGTGGAAGAGGCTTTGGTGTTGCTGGAAAGCGAGTTGAAGAAAGGCCAAGGCCAGTATCTGGTGGGCGACCGCTTCAGCCTGGCAGATATCACCGCTGCCAGCATGCTGGCGCCGTTGATTAGCCCGCAAGGCTCACCCTGGGATCTGTTCGATGAAACAACGCTGTCGCCGACATTGCGCAAGCAGATGGAAAATTGGCGAGCCCGGCCGGCGGGGAAGTGGCTGTTGGCGATGTACGCGCAGGATAGGTAAGAATCAGCTACGAGCTACGCTCGTTGGATAGGGAGGGGGGCATTTCTACGAGGCCGCTGTAGGAGCTCATGCTTGCATGGCGAACCGTGCGAAGCACGGAATCGTCCGTAGGGCGATCAAAGCTAGAAGCTACCGTCAGGCTTTAAACCCGTTCAGTCGATTCATCGCCCCGTTCAAATCCCCGCGCAGCATATCGGCGGTGTGATAGGCCGCTTCGTCAATGGCGCGGTCGATCAGGTCGCGGTCGGCCTGGGAGGGCTTGTTGAGTACATGGGGAGTGACGCGGTCGGCGGAGCCGGGGTGGCCGATGCCGATGCGTAGCCGGTAGAAGTCGCGGCTGTTGCCATGCCTGCTGATGATGTCGCGCAGACCGTTATGGCCGCCATGGCCGCCGCCTTGTTTGAAGCGGGCACAACCGGGGGGCAGGTCGAGTTCGTCATGGGCGACGAGCATCTGCGTGACAGGAATCTTGAAGAAATTCGCCAGAGCGGCGGTGGCCTGACCACTGCGGTTCATGAAGGTAGTGGGGACCAGTAGACGAACGGTTTCGCCTTCGAAGGTAAAGGTGCCGGTAAGGCCGAAGTATTTCTTGTCTTCAGAAAGGAAAACGCCCTGGCGACGAGCCAGGGCGTCCACATACCAGACGCCGGCATTGTGGCGGGTGTCCTCGTATTCGCGACCCGGGTTACCCAGGCCTACGATCAGTCGAACCGGTTCCGCCACAGCCACAGTGCGTCTTATTCCTCGCCAGCGGCTTCAGCTTCGCCTTCGCCGTCTTCGTCGTCAGCAGAAGCACGAACTTTCGGCGCGTGAACCGCGGCTACCGGCTGGTCGTGGTCGTCGCCCAGCGCGAGCTGAGTCAGTTCCACGCCTTTCGGCAGTTTCAGATCGGACAGGTGGATAATGGTGTCCAGCTCGGCCGCTGCCATGTCCACTTCGATGAACTCTGGCAGGTTCTGGGGCAGACAGCTGATCTCCACCTCGGCGATGTTGTGCTGGATCTCGCCGCCCTGTTTCTTAACGCCAATGGAGCTTTCTTCATTGGTGAAGTGCAGGGGCACGTTCATGGTGATCTTGTGGGTCTTGTCGACGCGCAGGAAATCCACGTGCATCGGGTGACCTTTGGCCGGATGACGCTGCATATCGCGCAGGACTGCCTGCACCTCGGTGCCATCCAGTTTCAGGGTCAGTACGTGGCTGTAGAAAGCTTCGGTTTCCAGAGCCTTTTTCAGTTCGCGCAGTTCCACACTGATCATCTGCGGCTCGTCTTTGCCACCGTAAATGATGCCGGGAACACGTTCTTGCAGACGACGCAGGCGGCGGCTCGCACCTTTCCCCATGTCGCTGCGGCTTTCAGCGAATAGCTGGAATTCATTGGACATGATATGTCTCCATTAAGCTCTCGGGCGTCCCGCGACCAGGTCGGCCAGAGAGGTTGATAAACCACGGAGGATTCCGCGGGGGCGCGATTATGAACGAAAAGGACGCCAGACGCCAGACGGAGAGGCGGGTTGCGAGTTGAAAGTTCCAGGTTGCAACGCGGGATAGGCTGGTACTAGCGCAAATGCAGGAGGCCGCGCCCCAAATGGGTGCGCGGCCTCTGCGGTGGCGGTACAAGAGGGTCCTGTCCGCGCTTCAACTTTTCCCTTTCAGCTGGAAACCGGGGTTATACCAGCTCCAGGCGGTCGAACATGGCGCTCAGGGATTCTTCGTTGTTCACCCGGCGTACCGTTTCGGCCAGCATGGGGGCCAGGCTGAGCACGCGGATGTTGGCGCAGGCGCGGCCGGCTTCGGACAGCGGGATGGTGTCGGTGACGACCAGCTGGTCCAGCGCGCTGTTGGCAATGTTGTCGATGGCCGGGCCAGACAATACCGGGTGGGTAATGTAGGCGTAGACCTTGGCGGCGCCGTGGTCTTTCAAGGCCTGGGCAGCCTTGCACAGGGTGCCGGCGGTATCGACCATGTCGTCCACCAGGATACAGGTGCGACCTTCTACTTCACCGATGATATGCATCACCTGGGAAATATTGGCCTTGGGGCGGCGCTTGTCGATGATGGCCAGGTCGGCATCGTTGAGCTGCTTGGCCAGGGCGCGGGCACGAACCACGCCACCCACGTCTGGGGATACCACCATCAGGTCATCGTGGTTCTGGCGTTCGATATCCGCCACGATCAGCGGGGTGGCGTAGACGTTGTCCACCGGAATATCGAAGAAGCCCTGAATCTGGTCAGCGTGCAGGTCGACGGTAACAACCCGGTCGATGCCCACAGCGGTGATCATGTCGGCGACCACCTTGGCGGTGATCGGCACCCGTGCGGAACGCACCCGGCGATCCTGGCGGGCGTAACCGAAGTAGGGCATCACGGCGGTGATCCGGCCTGCAGAGGAACGACGCAGGGCGTCGGCCATCACCAGCAACTCCATGATGTTGTTGTTGGTGGGGTTGCAGGTGGATTGCACGATAAAGACGTCTTTGCCGCGCACGTTTTCCTGGATTTCCACGGCCACTTCACCATCGCTGAAGGTGCCCACATCGGCATTGCCAATGGGCAGGTTCAGGTGTTTGACCATGGCCTGGGCCAGTTCGGGATTAGCGTTACCGGTGAAAACGACGAGTTTGGACACTGGCGTCCCTCTTGAGTCGTGAATTTCGGGAGCCTCCGAGGAAAGGGGGGAGGGCTCCGGGCAAGAAAATGGCTGGGGTACCAGGACTCGAACCTGGGAATCACGGGATCAAAACCCGTTGCCTTACCAACTTGGCTATACCCCAACACTCGGTCTCAGGTCTGCACTATTTACCAATTTGTGCAGATTTTCCTGAATTCTGTGTCTCTCGAAACTTCGCCAGTGTCTCTCCCAGAATCTGGTGGAGAGGAGAAGTATTACAGCTTCGAGCGACGAAACCTGTCCAGTGTTGTGGCAACTGTTGCAGCAAATGCTGCCCCTGTTGCACTTCGGCAAGGCGTGCAAAACAACAAGCGCCAGTGCCGGTCATACGGGCATTTCCCGTATGTTGCTTGAGCCAGTGTAGCAACTTCCCGATTTCTGGAAATTGCCGTATTGCTGCCGCTTCACAGTCATTGCGAAAGTCGCGGGTCAGCACCACCTCAAGCGAGGCCGGTAATTTACTGACGGGGGTATCCCTTGTCAATTGCCGGTCGCCGAAAATTCGAGCAGTTGACACATGAATTCCGGGATGAATGACCAAAAAAGCGTCGTTCGGCAGAGAAACCGGGGTAATTCGCTCGCCGACCCCTTCCGCCCAGGCACTTTTGCCGCGCACAAAGACCGGCACGTCCGCCCCCAGTGACAGCCCCAGTTCTGCCAGGGTGTCCTCGGACAGGTTCAGCCCCCATAGCGCATTGAGTCCCAGCAGGGCGGTGGCCGCATCGGAGGAGCCGCCGCCGACGCCACCGCCCATGGGCAGGTGTTTCTCCAGGACGATGCGGGCACCTTGCTGGCAGCCGGTATGGGTATGCAGCAGGCGGGCAGCCCGCAGGATCAGATTGCTGTGGTCGGTGGGCACCTCGGCCTGATCGCATTCCAGGGTCAGGGTGTCCGCCGCAGCAAAGTGCAGGGTGTCGCCCTGATCGAGCAGGGCGAACAGGGTTTGCAGCTCATGGTAGCCGTCCGGTCGCCGTCCGGTGATATGCAGGAACAGGTTCAGCTTGCCGGGGGCCGGAAGGGTAAACATGGTCATTTTTCGGCGCCGGGCTGCCAGTCCTTGATCAGCAGTGTAAAGCGATTACCGTTCTGCCGCGCCTTGATGCGATAGGGCAGGGTGACGCCGGCGACCGGCTGGTAACGGTCGAACTCAAGGCTCCAGCCCAGTTGCTGCAGGGTTTGCAGGTGGCCGTCTTCGTCATAGTCGGCCTCGCCGTGGGCACCGGGCCAGGGCAGGCCACGGGCCCAGTATTGCAGGGCGGACACCGGCAGCCAGAAGCCGGTCAGGTGCCAGGCCAGTTCGCCGGGGCTGCGTGCCTGATACTGTTCCTTGGCGGTAATCAGTTCGGCCCGGCCACTGTCCCAGCGCAGGTCGGCGCTACCGAAACCCAGCGGGCCGGAAAAGCGGATCTGTCCCCGATTGGGTTTCTGGGTCCAGTCGAAGGAGGCGCTGCCGCCGTCATTGGCGGTGCGGTAGCCGAGCTTCCCGCTCATCGCCCAGCGGTCGATCTGGTTCGGATGCTCGAAGGTGCCGGTGGTAGTGGGGCGCAGCTGACAGGCGCTCAGGGCCAGGGCGACAAATACCAGGCTGATGATGCGGATGGGGCTCAGGGTCACAGGCGGGCTCCGAGTTTTTCCATGACTTCACGGATATGCGGGGCGTCCGGGTTGCTGTCCAGGGTGTCACGCCATACCTGGCGGGCCTGGTGCTGGGCGCCCAGTACCCAGAGGACTTCGCCGTAATGGGCGGCCACTTCCGGGTCGGGGAATTTGTCGTAGGCCCGGCGGAGGTAGTCCCTGGCGGCTTCCAGCTCGCCACGTTTGTAGAGTACCCAGCCCATGGAATCCAGGATGGCCGGATCGTCCGGGCGTAATGCCAGAGCTCGGGAAATATAGTCGTAGGCTTCGTCCAGGCGCTGGGTGCGGTTGGCCAGTGTATAGCCCAGGGCGTTGAGGGCGCTGGCATCGTCTGGCTTGATGGACAGTACCCGCCGCAGATCGCTTTCCAGTTTTTCCATATCGCCAGTCTTTTCCGCGATCATGGCCCGACTGTAGAGCAGTTCGGTGTTATCCGGTTCTGCCTTCACAGCCCGGTCAAGCAGGACAAGGGCGCCTTGAGGGTCACCGATATTGTTACGCATTTCCGCTTCGGTGACGGTGAGGCTGGTGGCCAGCTCCGGATGCTGCTTGGCCAGGCTGGCCATCAGCGCGCTGGCCTGATCGCTGTTGCCCTGCTGGTAGAGCAGACGGGCAGCCTGGACGCTGGCGCGAACCGCCTGGGGCCCCTGGACTTTGAGGTAATGGTCCACTGCCTGGTCCGGCTGTTCGGCCTGTTCGGCGGCCTGGCCCAGATAGAGGTGCATGTCATCGGGTCGATAATTCTCGGCCAGCAGGGACTGGAGTTGCCGGCGGGCCGGTTCGGTGGCGCCCGCTTCCAGGGCCAGCAGGGCCAGCGAGAAGCGCAGATCCAGATCTTCCGGATGCTGCTCGGCCATGGTGACAAGCTGTTTCTCTGCGTTGCCGGTTTCACCGGCGGCCAGCAGCATGCGGATGTAGGCAATCCGGGGGCGCCGTGCCTGTGGATATTTGCGAACCAGTTTTTTCAGGTGGCGCAGGGCCTGCTTTTCTTCGCCAAGTTTGTGCAGTAACTGGGCTTTGAGAAGCAGAGCATCTTCGTGACGGGGCATCAGATCCAGCGCCCGTTCGTTTGCCTCAAGGGCGCCGGCATAATCGTTTTCATGTTCCAGCCACAGGGCGCGGGCGTACCACAGTGGTGCCTGTTTCGGATAACGGTCGGACAGTTGCGCCAGTGCCTGTACCAGTTGCTGGTTGCCCTGGGCATCCAGCCCGCGCGCCTGGCTGACCAGTCGGCCCAGGGCGTCGCCGCCGTGTTCGCCGAGCAGGGTGTCCAGATAGCGGCTGGCCGCGTCGATGTTGCCCAGACGAATTTCCGAAAGAATGGCCAGTTGCAGGGCCTCTTCGTTGGCGGGGGCCTTCTCCAGCCACAGCTGACTCAGCGCCAGGGTCTGCTGGTGATCTTCCAGATAATGGGCCAGTTGTGCCGCCTGGCTGATCACCTGTGGATCGCCGGTGGTACGGGCCGCCTGGCTGTAATAGGCGAGGGTCACGCCCAGAGACTGCCGCTGGGCGGCCACTTCCGCTACCAGCAGGTCCGAAAGGGTCTCGCTGTCATAGCTCGGGGCGCTCTGGGTGGCCGCAGGTGGCTCAGGGTCGGCGGGTGTCGGGGCCGGTGTCTTGCTGGCGCAGCCGTTGAGCAGCAGGGCGCCGCACAGCGGCAAAAAAGCGAATCGCGTCATTAACCAGTATGCCTGTTTGATGGTCCGGCTATCATGGCACAGCGATCCGGGATTGCCCAAACCCGGTCGTTATAAGTCCTTCCTATGCCGTTGATCAGCGGGGTCGTCATTGTTTTGGAGGGCGCTTTCACGCAAAATGCGTGACCCTTGCGTGGCCTGTTTTCACCGGGCTATTGCCTTCTGACGGGTGCGGCAGGCAGACAGTTCCATAATGATCGCTCCATGAACTGCCGCCCTTGTGTAAACCGGTGAGGAAAGTGGCCCGGGTCTGCTGCGGGCACGAGAGTCTATGAATCTAGTCGCTGTTGGCGTAAATCACACCACCGCGGATGTGGAGTTGCGTGAACGTCTGGCGTTCTCCACGCAGCAGGCGGAAGCGGCGCTGGCCAGCCTGCGAGACATGCCCGGGGTGCGCGAGGCGGCCCTGCTTTCCACCTGTAACCGTACCGAACTGTATTGTCTGGTTGACGAGGCAGTGCCGGATTTTGCTGCCTGGCTGGCGCAAAGCCGCCACCTGCCGGTGGACAAGCTGGTGTCCGTGCTCTATCAGCACCAGGGCGAGCAGGCCCTGGAACACATGATGCGGGTGGCCGGCGGCCTGGACTCGCTGGTACTGGGCGAGCCGCAGATTCTGGGTCAGATGCGAGAAGCCTATGCCCGTGCCCATGAGGCGGGGTTGTTGAATGGCGAGTTGTCGCGGCTGTTCCAGGAAGTGTTCTCGGTGGCCAAACGCATCCGCACCGAAACCGGTATCGGCGCCAACCCGGTATCCGTGGCCTATGCAGCGGTGTCCTTTGCCCGCCATATCTTTGCCGACCTGAAAAAGAGCCGCGCTCTGTTGATCGGCGCCGGGGAGATGATCGAGCTGGTGGCGCGTCACCTCAACGAACAACAGGTCAGCGAAATCACCATCGCCAACCGTACCCAGCAACGGGCTGCGGAGCTGGCTGCCAGTGTCGGCGGTCGCGGCATCAGCCTTGAAGAGTTGCCGGTGGCTCTGGAGCGGGCGGATATCCTGATTTCCTGTACCGCTGCGCCCCTGCCTATCCTGGGTAAGGGGATGATCGAACGAGCCCTGAAAAAACGTCGTCACAAACCCATGTTCATGGTCGATATCGCCGTGCCTCGCGATATCGAGCCCGAGGTGGGTGACCTGGATGATGTCTATCTGTACACGGTGGATCATCTGCAGGAAGCGATTCAGGAAAATGTTCGTGCCCGACAGCAGGCCGCCCAGGAGGCTGCCGAGCTGATTCGCGATGCCATCGTCCGCCACCGTCGCCAGCGCCGTGAGCAGGATGCGGTGAGCGTGCTGCGAGAGTATCGCCAGCAGCGTACCAGCCTGGCCGAGAGCGAGCTGGAGAAAGCGCTCCAGCAGCTGCACAACGGCGGAGACCCGGAGCAGGTACTGCGCAAGTTTCAGCATTCCCTGGTCAACAAGTGGCTGCATACGCCCAGTGTGACCCTGCGCAAGCTGGCGGCGGAGGGCCGGGCAGAATCATTGCTGCTGGCCCGCGAGTTGCTGCTTGACGACCCGGACACCCCGTCCGAACCGAAATAAATCCCTCTGAGGGCCTTATGAAAGCGTCTTTGCAAGGCAAGCTGGAAAAGCTGGCCGACCGTTTTGAAGAATTGTCCGGCCTGTTGTCGGACCCGGAGATTATTGGTAACCAGAAAAAGTTTCGGGACCTGTCTCGAGAATATTCGGAAATCGATCCGGTGGTGAAGTGTTATCAGGATTACCTGAAAGTCGCTGCCAACCTGGACGCCGCCAGGGCAATGCAGGATGACAGTGATCCTGAGATGCGCGAAATGGGCCAGGAAGAAGCCCGTGACGCGACCACCAGGATGGATGCACTGGCTGACGAGCTGCAGAAGCTGATGTTGCCCAAGGACCCCCGCGACGGTGCCAATGTGTTTCTGGAAGTACGCGCCGGTACCGGCGGTGATGAGGCGGCGATTTTTGCCGGTGACCTGTTCCGCATGTACAGCAAATATGCCGAGCAGAATGGCTGGAAAGTCGAGCTGGTGAGTGCCAGCGAAGGCGAGCATGGCGGCTACAAGGAAGTGATCGCACGGGTCATCGGTGATGGTGTCTATTCCCGCTTCAAGTTTGAATCCGGTGCCCATCGGGTGCAGCGAGTGCCCGCGACGGAATCCCAGGGGCGTATTCATACCTCCGCCTGTACGGTTGCGATCATGGCGGAAGCCGAGGATCTTGGTGATATCCAGATTCGCACCGAAGACCTGCGTATCGACACCTACCGTTCATCCGGTGCCGGTGGTCAGCACGTGAACACCACCGACTCCGCTGTGCGTATTACCCACCTGCCCACCGGCGTGGTGGTGGAATGCCAGGACGAGCGTAGCCAGCACAAGAACAAGGCCAAGGCCATGAGCCTGCTCAGCGCCAAACTGTATGATGCCCAGCAGAATGCCGCCCATGCGGAGCAGGCGGCCGAGCGTAAATCCCTGGTGGGCTCCGGGGATCGTTCCGAGCGTATTCGAACCTATAATTATCCCCAGGGTCGGGTGAGCGATCATCGCATCAACCTGACGCTTTACCGGCTCGGTGAAATCATGGAAGGGGACCTGGATGAATTGCTGGGTGCGTTGATGTCCGAACACCAGGCGGATCTGTTGGCGACCCTGGGCGACAGCTGAGATGCGCATTGATGCGGCCCTGCGTCAGGCCCGTGAGCGGCTTGCAGCGTCTCCCAGTGCGAGCCTGGACGCCCAGGTGCTGCTGTGCCATGTGCTGGCGCGGCCGCGCAGCTTTCTGTTCACCTGGCCGGAAAGAGAGCTGGATGCGCAGCAGCAGCAGCGATTTCTGGCCCTGCTGACTCGCCGCGAACAGGGTGAGCCAGTGGCTCACCTGACCGGCGAGCGTGAATTCTTTGGCCGTCGTTTCACCGTTACCGCCGACACCCTGATCCCCCGCCCGGACACCGAAACCCTGGTGGAGCTGGCTTTGCAGCTAGGGCCCGCCGGCCCCGCCCGGGTCGTGGACCTGGGCACCGGTACCGGTGCCATTGGCCTGTCCCTGGCTCTGGAGCGCCCCCAGTGGCAGGTGACCCTGATTGATCTGAGTGCCGAGGCCCTGTCGGTGGCCCAGTGCAACGCCCGTGACTTGTTTGCCCGGGTCACCTTGCAGCAGGGCAACTGGCTGGAGGGCTGCGATGGCCCGTTCGACCTGGTCGTCAGCAACCCGCCCTATATCGACCCGACGGATCATCACCTTGAAGAAGGCGATGTGCGCTTCGAACCGCGCTCTGCGTTAGTGGCAGATCAGCGGGGCCTGGCGGACCTGGCCACCATCATCAAGCAGTCTTCAGGCTGTCTGGTTGCCGGTGGCTGGTTGCTGCTGGAACATGGTTACCAACAGGGCAGTGAGGTGCGAGCACTGATGGAAGAGGGCGGCTTTGACGCGGTGCGCACCGAGCAGGACCTGGGGGGGAATGAGCGGGTGACGGTGGGGCAGTTAACAGTTAATAGTGAATAGTTAACAGCGAAAACCCCGAACACCGAATCAGTAGGGTGCACTGAGCGCAGCGAACTGCACCATGGAATGCCAGAGCCTTTGCGTGCCAGCGAGATGACGATGCTCAACGATGACCAGCTACTTCGCTACAGCCGCCAGTTGATGGTGGAGGAATTTGATCTGGCCGGGCAGGACGCCCTGGCCGGGGCGCGGGTGTTGGTGGTGGGCTGTGGCGGGCTTGCCAGCCCGGCAACGTTATACCTGGCTGGTGCCGGGGTCGGCGAGCTGGTGCTGGCAGACGATGATGCAGTGGAATTGAGCAACCTGCATCGGCAGGTGGCCTTTCGGAGCGCAGATGTGGGCCAGTCCAAGGCCGAGGCCCTGAAGGCGCAATTGCTGGCGCTGAACCCGGAGGTGTCGGTGCAAGCGCATACCCTGCGGGTCGACGTCGACTGGCTGGACCGGGAGGTGGCAGCGGCCAGTGTGGTGCTGGACTGCACCGATAATTTCGCCACGCGTCAGAGCATCAATCAGGCCTGTGTGGCTCACCGGAAGCCGCTGATCAGTGGCGCCGCCATCCGCATGGACGGGCAACTGGCGGTGTTCGACCTGCGCCAGGCGGACAGCGCCTGCTATGCCTGCGTCTACGGCGATGGCACCGACGGCGATCTGGCCTGCAGCCAGGCGGGCATCGTCGGCCCGGTGGTGGGTACCATCGGCACCCTGCAGGCCCTGGCTGCCATACAGGTGCTGCAGAGCAAACCTTTGCCCGCCACCCTACGGTTGTTTGACGGTCGAACCCTGTCCTGGCGGGAAATGCGCTTTCATAAAGATCCGACCTGCCCGGTCTGTTCCCGGTCATAACCGCAGGGCCTGGCTTGTGTTGGTAGACGCAAGTCTTGAAGGGCAAGGCTCTCGGCTATAGTAGTTTTCTGCTCTTCACTTCTCGCCCCTCGCCGTCAGCCGTTCCGTTTGTGGATCCTCCCGGTGCAGTCTGTGTCCGCCAGAGAGCCGGGATCAGTACTCTGCGGGCGAGGACGTTTCACCGGGATTATCCTGGCGGCTGGAAGCGGATTGCGGTGTGGTAACGGTTTGCTGCTCTGGCTCCAGGATAAAGCCGGGCTGGGTGATCTCGGGCTCGGAGTCAGACAGGAAATAGACCGCCACCAGAATCAACAGGCAGATAATGATGGCGATGGAGAGAATATGGCGCATGGTCGGGACCTCCCTGGCTGTGGACGAAGGTCGGCCTTGCGAGAAGTTGTCCGGGCCAACCTCTGTGACTCCAATATGGGCCCCTGTTCCGGGAGGGACAATACAGGACCTTACAGGCTCAGGCGGACAGCTGGACCACCTGACTATTGAGATCGGTGACCTGCCGAGCCATGTCGGTAAGCAGGCTGTGGATCATGCCAGGGTTGGTGCGGATCAGGTCCTTGAATTGATGCTTGGGCACCTTGACCACGGAGCAGCGGCGTTTTGCCCTCACCGTGGCGCTGCGCGGTGAGTGAGTAAGCAGGGCGATAGCGCCGAGGACTTCGCCTTCGCTGACATGGCCCACGACCACATCATCCACCAGCACATCCGCCTGACCTTCGAACAGGCTGAAGACATAATCCGCCGGTTCCCCCTGGCGGATGATCACGTCGCCGGGTTCAAAGTAGGCAAAGCCTGGGGTGGTATGGCTTTCTTCCGGCACATGGGCCGCCAGCAGGCGTACCAGCATGGCCTGCTGGATGGTGAGGATGCGTGTCCACAGTCGCGCCAGTTGTTCATCGGCCAGCGCCGCTTCCACCAGTTTTACGGTGGGGTAGGCGGCCAGTAACACTGCGCTTTCTGCGTAGTAGTTGACCTCGTCGCTGCCAGCGTCTGGGAGAATCATGTCCCCCTCGTCCCAGGTAAACAGTTTGCGAGTCTGGCAGCGCATGCCCAGCATGCCACCTTTCACCACATAGGTGGTGTCGGCACACATGCCTTGCTGGAAGGCATCCTCGGTGGGGGCCAGAGGGAATGACTGGGGTTGCAGCGGGAGCTGCCCGATAAATTCATCGACCAGACGTTTGTACATGCGGGTCAGGGCGGAAAAGCCGCCGCTGGCTTCGGCCACGGAAATCATGCTGTGCCTCAACAAACTCAGATTTTTGCCTGAGTATGCCGTAAGAAGCGGCTACGAAACAGGGGTGGGTTGGCAGTGGATGGTGCTGGATGGCAAAAGTTGGAGACAGGATGGCAAAGAAAACAGCAAGGACGCCTGATGCGGGGCGCCAGACCGGTCAAAACAGATAAAGCGCGTGGCGTGAAAAGGCGTCTTTACGCTGCTCAGGGGCTGGCGTCAGGCGTCAACTCAGAGATTCCCTCAGTAGTCCCGCTCGCGGGGGCCGAATTGCGGTGCTTCCTTTTTCTGTCCCGCCTGCAGGGCGCGACGATAGTTTTTGCCGCGCAGCAGCTTGAACTGCAGTTTGCTTTCGGTATCGAAGGCTTGGGCTTCCGGTACATTCCAGGTTTGCTGGAACAGACTCTTGGCCACGCTGATGCCATCCGGGGAACGGGTCTTGATGGCCTCGGCCAGTTGCTCGGCTTCCGCCAGTGGGTCGTCGGCAACCCGGGTGACCAGATTCAGGGTCTTGGCTTCGTCACCCTTGAACAGGCGGCCGGTCATGGTCAGTTCTTTGGCCACATCCATGGGAACCAGTTCGCGCAGGGTGACACTGCCTGTCATGTCCGGGATCAGCCCCCACTTGATTTCCATGATCGACATTTCGCAGTCCGGTGTGCTGATACGGAAATCCGCTGCCAGGGCGATCTGCATGCCGCCACCGTAGCAGTAACCATGCAGCACAGTGATGACCGGAATGGGCAGCTCGCGCCAGCACCAGCAGACTTCCTGAAACAGGTTGGTTTTCTTGACGCCGTATTTGGTAAAACCTTTCAGTAATTTCAGCGGCTGTTTCATCACCGTGCCGAAATCCAGCCCGGCACAAAAGGCCTTGCCTTCGCCCTGCATGATGACCACGCGCAGGCTCTTGTCCTTGCGTACGGCTTTGGCAGCTTCCACCAGTCCTTCCATCATGGCGAAATCCAGGCCGTTGTACTTGTCGGCCCGGTTCAAAGTGACATAGGCAATGTCATTTTTCTTTTCCAGGGTAACGCGGTTCTGGAAGGTGGTGGTCATATAGCCTCCGGCTGGCTGGCACGCCACACGCTTCACGCCAGCACGCAAAAAGCGTGACGAGTGGAGCGTGTGGGTGTGATGCGTTATTGCAGTTTTTTCTGCAATAACTGGTTCAATTGCTGCGGGTTTGCTTTGCCCTGTGTCGCCTTCATTGCCTGGCCCACAAAGAAACCGATTTTTTTCTTTTTCTTGGCATCGTCAGAGTTGCGGTAATCTTCAACCTGGGCGGCGTTGTTGGCGATGATGTCATCGACGATTTTTTCCAGCTCGCCGCTGTCGCTCATCTGCTTGAGGCCCTTGGCTTCAATGATGGCATCCGGGTCACCTTCGCCGGCCCAGCAGGCTTCGAATACCTGCTTGGCAATTTTGGAACTGATAGTGTCGTCCTTGAGGCGGGCAATCAGTTGCCCCAGTTGTTCGGCAGAAACAGGGCTGTCGCTGATGGTTTTTTCTTCCGCGTTCAACCTGGCGGCCATTTCACCCATCACCCAGTTGGCTGCCAGCTTGGCGTCGCCGCCAGCCTTGGTGACCGCTTCAAAGAAGGTGGCGGTGGCGACGGAGCCGGACAACAGATCGGCGTCGTACTCGGACAACTGATAGTCGTCGATGAAACGAGCCTTGCGCGCATTGGGCAGTTCCGGCATGGCGGCTTTCAGTGCCTCGATATCTGCGTCGGTAATGGCTACCGGGAGCAGATCCGGGCAGGGGAAGTAGCGGTAGTCGTTGGCATCTTCCTTGCTGCGCATGGAGCGGGCGGTGTGCGTGTCGCCATTGTAGAGACGGGTCTCCTGCACGATTTCGCCGCCGTCTTCGAGCACATCAATCTGTCGTTCCACTTCCAGCGCAATGGCTTTTTCCATGAAGCGGAAAGAGTTCAGGTTTTTGGTCTCGGTACGGGTGCCCAGTTCATCGCCGGGCTTGCGGATGGATACGTTCACATCAAAACGCATGTTGCCCTGGGACATGTCGCCATCGCAGATGCCGATAGAGGTGACGATGGCGTGTAGTTTGCGAGCGAATGCCACCGCTTCTTCGGCATTGGACATATCCGGTTCCGTGACCACTTCGATCAGCGGCGTGCCGGCCCGGTTCAGGTCGATGCCGGTCATGCCATGGAAGTCTTCGTGCAAGGATTTCCCTGCGTCTTCTTCCAGATGCGCATGGTGGATGCGCACGTTTTTCTTTTCGCCGCTTTCCAGCTGAATTTCCACGACGCCGGCACCGACAATAGGTTCGGCTAACTGAGTGGTTTGATAGCCCTTCGGCAGATCCGGATAAAAATAATTTTTCCGTTCAAACACACTGTGGCGACAGATGTCCGCATTGATGGCCAGACCGAACAGTGCGGCCTTGCGCACCGCTTCCTTGTTCACCACCGGCAGGGTGCCGGGCATGCCCAGGTCTACCAATGATGCCTGGGTATTCGGCTCGGCGCCGGTGGACAGTTTGCTGCCGGAAAACAGTTTGCTGACGGTGTTGAGCTGGACATGAATTTCCAGACCGATCACGACTTCCCAACTCATTGGTCACCTCCAAAAGCGGGTGCCTGTTTATGCCAGTCGGTGGCCTGCTGATATTTGTGCGCCACGTTGAGGATTTGTCCTTCCCGGAAATAGTTGCCGATCACCTGGGTGCCGGTGGGTAGGCCATTGATAAAACCGGTGGGCATGGACAACGCCGGCAGGCCGGCCAGGTTAACGCCGATGGTGAACACGTCGGCCATATACATGCTCACCGGGTCGTCTTTCTTGGCGCCCAGTTTGAAGGCGGTTTCCGGAGCGGTGGGACCCATCAGCACGTCCACTTTTTCGAAGGCGCGTGCAAAGTCATCACGAATCAGGCGACGGACCTGCTGGGCGCGGCGGTAGTAGGCATCGTAGTAGCCGGCTGACAGGGCGTAGGCACCGACCAGAATACGGCGTTTCACTTCGTCGCCGAAGCCTTCGGAGCGGGAGCGTTTGTACAGGTCTTCCAGATCTTTCGGGTCGTCACAGCGATGGCCGAAACGCACGCCGTCGAAGCGGCTCAAATTGGAGCTGGCTTCCGCCGGGGCGATCACATAGTAGGCCGGTACCGACAGCTTGATGCTGGGCAGCGATACGGACACCACCTTGGCGCCCAGTTTTTCCAGTTCGCGAATCGCGGCGCGGCTGTTGTCGGCGATGGCGCCATCCAGCGTGTCCGGGAAAAACTCTTCCGGGATGCCAATGGTCAGGCCACTGATGTCGTTGTTCAGGGCGCCGAGATAGTCATCCACCTTTTCATCGAGGCTGGTGGAGTCACGCTGGTCGTGACCGGCCATGGCCTGCAGCATCAGGGCGCAGTCTTCAGCGCTCTGGGCCATGGGGCCAGCCTGGTCCAGGCTGGAGGCGAAGGCGATCATGCCCCAGCGGGACACCCGGCCGTAGGTGGGCTTGAGCCCGGTAATGTTGTTCAGGGCCGCTGGCTGGCGAATCGAGCCGCCGGTGTCGGTGCCGGTGGCACCGGGGGCCAGGCGTGCACCCAGGCAGGCGGCGGCACCACCGGAGGAGCCACCGGGTACCCGCTCCAGGTCCCAGGGGTTTTTCACCGGGCCGTAGTAGCTGGTCTCGTTGGAAGAGCCCATGGCGAACTCGTCCATATTGGTCTTGCCCAGCATCACCGCGCCTTCGGCGGCCATCTTTTCCACCACCGTGGCGGTATAGGGGGCAATAAAGGAGTCCAGCATCTTCGAGCCGCAGCTGGTGCGCACGCCCTCGGTGCAGAAAATGTCCTTGTGGGCGAGGGGCAGGCCGGTGAGCAGGCCGCCGTTGCCAGCCGCGAGGGCAGTATCGGCGGCATCCGCCTGGGCCAGTGCCTGCTCTGCGGTCACGGAAATGAAGCTGTTCAGCTCGCCGTCGTGTTGCTGAATGCGGGCCAGGAAGTGCTCGGTGAGCTCCCGGGAGGAGAAGTCCCCGGCAGCCAGACCGGCCTTGAGTTCTGTCAGTGTCTTGTTGTGCATGGCGTTGCTCATCACCTTTTTACTCAATCACCCGGGGAACCAGGAAACAGCCGTCTTCGGCAGCGGGGGCGATGTCCAGTGCCTTGTCGCGCACGTTGGGCTCGCTGACTTCGTCTTCACGCAGGGGCTGGGTGACGTCCAGCGGGTGGGCCATGGGCGCCACATCAGTCACATCGGCCTGCTGCAGTTGGTCCACCATGGCAAGAATGTCATTGAGGCGGTCAGACAGGGCGCCGCTGTCTGATTCATCCACTTTCAGGCGCGCCAGATGCGCCACCTGGGCTACCACCTTGGAATCAATGGCCATGATTCTCTCCGTTGGGATTCTCTGCGCTGGGCAGAGATAAGCTAATGCGGGTCTGGAAAGCCGCAAAAAGTACCATAGACCGCCTGTCCGGGGCCACTGCCCACCAGCGTAAAAGCCGTAGTGTCAGCTTGCCCAATGCCCCTGCCATTGCTAGAGTTGCGCCATCTTGTGAGATGCCCGGTTTTTTCCCGCCCGGTGTCGTTTTTTCGCGAAAATTTCAGGAAACACGCCAGAGATGTCCATGATCAAGCGTATTCGGGGGATGTTCTCCACCGATTTGTCCATCGATTTGGGGACCGCCAACACCCTTATATATGTACGTGGCCGCGGCATCGTCCTGGACGAGCCGTCCGTGGTGGCCATTCGTCACCATGGCGCCCAGAAGAGTGTGGCTGCCGTGGGGGCCGATGCAAAGCGTATGCTGGGTCGTACTCCCGGCAACATTACCGCCATCCGTCCCATGAAGGATGGGGTGATCGCTGACTTCGATGTCACCGAGAAAATGCTCCAGTACTTTATCAAGAAGGTCCACGACACCGGGTTCTTCCCGCCGGCGCCCCGCGTGCTGGTGTGCGTGCCCTGCAAATCCACCCAGGTGGAGCGTCGGGCTATCCAGGATTCCGCCTACGGCGCCGGGGCCCGCGATGTCTATCTGATTGAAGAGCCCATGGCTGCGGCCATTGGTGCCGGTCTGCCGGTAGAGGAAGCGCGCGGCTCCATGGTGGTGGACATTGGTGGTGGTACCACCGAGATTGCCCTGATTTCCCTGAACGGCGTGGTCTATTCCGAGTCCGTGCGTATCGGTGGCGACCGTTTCGACGAAGCGATTGTGGCCTTTGTGCGTAAGGAATACGGCTCGCTGATCGGTGAATCCACCGCCGAGCGTATCAAGCATGAAATCGGTACCGCCTATCCGGGTTCCGAGATCCGCGAGATCGACGTGCGCGGCCGTAACCTGGCTGAAGGGGTGCCGCGCAGCTTCACCCTGAATTCCGAGGAAATCCTGGAAGCGTTGAAAGAACCGCTGGCGGCCATCGTCAATGCGGTGAAAAACGCGCTGGAAGCCTCGCCGCCGGAACTGGCCTCCGATATCGCCGAGCGTGGCCTGGTGATTACCGGTGGTGGCGCCTTGCTCCGTGATATCGACCGGCTGATCAGCGAAGAAACCGGTTTGCCGGTGATTGTCGCCGATGATCCTCTGACCTGTGTGGCCCGTGGGGGCGGCAAGGCGCTGGAGCTGATGGACAGCCAGGGTTTCGATATGCTGGCCATGGGGTAATCGCCCATGGCTGCCCCGGCCAATCCTACCTACCGACTGCTGATCGCGCTGGTTCTGGCCATCATCATGATGGTGCTGGACCAGCGCACCCCCTGGGCTGCGCCCGTGCGGCATGTGCTCGGCTATCTCACCGCCCCTATTCATTATCTGGCCCACCTGCCGGTGGACTCCAGTGAGTGGCTGTCCGAACAGACCCAGAGCCGCGGCTCCCTGATGGATGAAAACCGGCGTCTGCAGCGCCAGGCCCTGATTCTGGAACAGAAGGTTCAGCGTCTGGCGGTGCTGGAAGCGGAAAACGTGCGTCTACGTGAGTTGCTTAACTCCTCGGCGGATCTGGATGCCAATGTGCTGGTGGCCGAGATCATCGGCGTGGATCCGGATCCGAACCGCCAGGAGCTGGTCATCAACAAGGGCCGGGGTGATCAGGTTTCCCGGGGGCAGGCGGTGCTGGATGCCCAGGGGTTGATCGGTCAGGTGGTGGATGCGGGGCCGCTCAGCGCCCGGGTGCTGCTGGTCACCGATGCCAGCCACGCCATGAGCGTACAGGTGAATCGCAACGGCGTGCGTGCGGTCCTCGCCGGCACCGGTCAGTCCGATGGGCTCAAGCTGCTCTACGTGCCGGATACGGCGGACATCCGCGAGGGCGACCTGTTGGTGAGCACCGGCTTGGGCCAGCGTTATCCGCGCGGCTATCCCGTGGCCACGGTCACCACCGTGCGCCACCAGTCCGGTGCACCTTTCGCGGAAATAACCGCCCGGCCCACCGCCCGGGTAGACCGGGCCAGCCATGTGCTGCTGGTGCAGCCCACAGAGAAACCCCTGATTCCGGTACCTGATCCGGAGGCCGTCAATGATGCATGATCGTCCCGCCGGTACCGGTGTCATTATCGTCACCTTGCTGATCGCCGCGTTGCTGGAAGTGGTGCCGCTACCGGAAAGCGTCAACTGGGTGCGCCCGGAGTGGATGCTGCTGGTGCTGGTTTACTGGGTGCTGGAATTGCCCAGCCGCATCGGTGTGTTGTGGGGCTTCTTTGTTGGCCTGTATCACGATGTGCTGGTGGGTACCACGCTGGGGCAATGGGGGCTGGCCTATGCGCTGGGTGCCTTTGTGATGCTGGCCGCCTACAAGCGCATGCGGGTATTTACCTCGCTGCAGCAGTGTGCCGTGGTCTTCCTGCTAGTGGGTACCGTCAGCCTACTGGCATTTCTGGTGCAGGAATCTGTGGGCCGTACCCTGTATCCGCCTTACACCATTCTTTATGCTTCCCTGACCAGCGCAGTGCTTTGGCGTCCGGTCTGTGCGCTATTGCGCTGGGTGCAGCTGCGTTTTCTAGTACGCTGAAGAGCAATTGACAGTTGATAATTGAGAATTGATAGCGAAAACCGCCAACTGCTCGTAGTAATACGTGGGTGCTCCGTCAGTTTCGTTATCAATTACCCATTATCAATTATCCATTTTTTCTGATCCTATGATTCTTTATCTCGCCTCAGGTTCGCCACGTCGGGCAGAGCTGCTACGGCAGATCGCTGTTCCCTTTTCCGTGCTGCCCGCTCCGGATATCGATGAAACCCCGTTGCCGCAGGAGCCGCCCCTGGAGTATGTCTGCCGGATGGCCCGGGAGAAGGCCCAGGCCGGTGCGGTGGCAGCCCATGGCCAGCCGCTCGGCGCTGTGCTCGGGGCTGATACAGCAGTGGTGCTGGGTGACGAGATACTGGGCAAGCCGGCGGATAAGGAACAGGCGCTGGCCATGCTGAAGGCTCTCAACGGGAACGAGCATCAGGTCATGTCTGCGCTGGCGTTGTCGCACCGGGGACAGCTGGAGGTACGGTACGCCATTACCCGGGTGCAATTCCGCCATCTTGATGAGGTGCACCTGCAGGCTTATGTGGATACCGGCGAAGGCGCTGACAAGGCGGGAGGTTATGGCATTCAGGGGCTGGGCGCAGCGCTGGTGGCCTCGTTGACGGGCAGTTACAGTGGGGTAGTCGGCCTGCCGCTGGAACAGATGGTGGAACTGCTGGATCAGGTCGGCATTCGTTATTGGCAAACCAACTGACTATGGCCTCGACCCGACCCAATCGCTGGCATCGACTTTATCCGTCCCTCTGGTGGCTGACGGTGGCCTTGCTGCTGCTGATGGCGGCCTATGTGGTGGTCGGCCGCCAGTTGATGCTGCTGGTACCGGATTATCGCGAACGACTGGAAGTGCTCTTTGAAGAACGTATCCAGACACCGCTGACCATCGCCGAGCTAGACGGCAAGATGTCCGGCCTGGTGCCCCAGTTTGTGGCCCGTCAGATTCGCCTGCCGGCCCCTGAAGGCGACACCGCGCTGGAGCTGGACGAGGTGGTGCTGGGCATCGACGTGTTCCGTTCTTTGTTGCACCGGGATCTGGTGCTCAAGGAGCTGCGCATTCATGGGGTGGAGCTGCATCTGGTGCGCGGCGAGGATGGCAGTATCCGTCTGCGTGGCCTGGAGGCGCTGGGCAGCAATGACCCGGAGCAGCGGCCGCCGCTGGAGCGTATTCTCACCCTGTTTTACCGCCAGCAGTTGCTGGTGATCAGCGATGCCCGTTTGTCCATGGAGTGGCCGGGTATGCCGCCACTGGCGGCCTCCGAGCTGGAAGCCACCCTGATCAATCGGGGGGATGAGCACCGGCTGGCGCTGAATCTGGAGGCCCGTGATCGGCCCCTGTCCCTGCAGGCGCGCATTCATCTGCATGGCGATGCGTTTTCCCTGCAAGAGGTGGAAGCGGATCTCTACGCCAGCCTCAAGGGCGAGCGGCTGCATGAGTGGCTGCCCGAGGAACTGGGCTGGCCGGTGCAGGTGGCAGCCCTGGATGGCCGCCTGAAGGTATGGTCAACCCTGAAACAGGGGCAGCCCCATGATGCCCGCATCAATCTCAATCTCCCTGCCCTGACTTTGCAGCAGAACGGTCAGGACTGGCCCATGACCGAGCTGTCGGCGCGGCTGGCCCTGGTTCGTGACGGCGAGAGGGCGACTCTGTCCCTGACCAACCTGGCCGCTGATTCGCCGGCCGGCACCCTCAACCTGGGAGACCTGGCGCTGCGCTGGCAGACCCGGGGGGAGCAGCGGCAATGGCAGTTCCGGGGCAATGAATTGCCTCTCCATGCGCTCAGTCAGCAGTTTCAGCAGTGGCCTTTTGCCGTGCCCGGGAACCTGCAACAGGTCCGTGAACGTTTGACGGTGCAGGCGCCACGGGGGCTGCTGGATGGTGTTTATGTGCAGGGCCGTGCCCGGCAAGTGGAGAAATTCCAGTTGCGCTTCACGGGTCTGTCGAGCCAGGCGCAGGACCGGATACCCGGTGTACAGGGGCTTTCCGGCTGGGTGTCGGGCAGTCCTTCCGAAGGGCAGGCGCATCTGCACAGCGACAATCTGAGCCTGCAATTTCCGCGGCTTTATGACCATGCCCTGGGTGGCCAGGTCAGCGGGCTGCTGGACTGGCGGCGTGATGGCGAGCAGCTGTTGGTGCGCTCCGGGCGGTTGCGCGTGGTCAATCCGGATGCCCATGGTGAGGCGCTCATGCAGCTCACTCTGCGCCCCGAGCAGATTCCGCAATTGCGCCTGGCGGCAGAAATCTACGAAGGCAACGGCGCCCGCGCCAGTCATTACATGCCGCTCAAGCGGTTACCCGAGGGGCTGTCCGGCTGGCTCGGACAAGCCATCCAGGGCGGCCATCTGCAGCGTGGGCAGATTCTTTATCAGGGGCCGGTGAAAATCGACAAGAGCCGCCAGCAGGATCGCACCTTGCAGATGCGTTATCAGGCCAGCGATGTGCGCTTGTCTTTTCTGCCGGATTGGCCGGTAGCCAGTGACGTGTCGGCGGATGTGCTGATCAACGGCCGCCAGGTTCGCGGGCTGGCTCGCAGCGGGACATTGCTGGGTAGCGAGCTGCAGGACGTACACGTTGATGTGCCGGATTTTGCCACCGGCGAGACGCCGAGGCTGATTATTTCCGGTCGGGCTCGAGGGCCGGTCAAGGATCTGGATACGCTGTTTCAGGATACCCCTCTGCGTAAACAGCTCCCTGAAGAACTGCTGGATTGGCGTTTCCGAGACGGCAGCATGGCGGGGTATCTGTTGCTGGATATTCCCCTGCAAAAAGGCAGCGGCACACCGGTGGTGATTGTGGATGCCCAGGTGAACGATGCCACTCTTAACAATACGCCGCGCAAACTGCAGGTAACCGAGGCCTCGGCACCGGTCTATTTTCATTCGCGTGATGGCATGCAGATCGACCGCCTGCAGGCCCGGGCCCTGGGGGGGCAATTCGGTGGCCAGTGGCTGACCCGTGATGGCCGCAGCCGCTTGCAGCTCGATGGCAGCCTGCCCATGAAGCAGGCGGCAAACTGGCTGGGCTTTCCCTGGCTGAAGCCTCTGTCCGGGCAATTACCGCTGGGGCTGACTGTGCAGATTCCCTGGCAGGGCACCCCGTTTTCCCTGCGAGCGGCCTCGTCGATGAAAGGGATTACCGTGGATGCACCGGCGCCGCTCGGCAAGTCTGCCGAGGCAACCCGACCGCTGGATATCCGGCTCAGTAATCCGGGCAGACGTCTGGCGCTGGACATGGAATACGGCGGGCTGCTGCGAGGGGCGTTTCGCATCGACAAGCGCGTGCGTGGTGATCTGCTGCTGGGCAGCGGCACCTTGCAGGTGCCCGCCGAGGGGATTCAGGTACGCGGCCGGCTGGCTAACGCCAGTGTGGAGCCCTGGATCGACTTTATCGGTAACCGGCTGATGCCTTCACTGAATGCTGGCAGTGGTGGCGGGGTGGCTACCGCCGATGCCTCCCTGAGCAAGGTCAGCCTGCAGGTGGATCGCCTGGATCTGTTTGGCATGGAGGTAGCCGATACCCGGCTCTCGGTGCTGCCGGCGGTGGCTGGCTGGGATATGGCGCTGAGTAGCCGTGCGGTGGCCGGGTCTGTGCGCATTCCGGATGGCTTCACGGCCCGGGGTGAGGCGCCGCTTGCCATGTCGGTGTCCCGCCTCAATCTGAAGCTGCCCGAGGGAGCGCTCGGCGATGACGGGGAAACCGCACCGGTGTCGCCGCTGACACTGCCGCCGCTGGATGCGGATTTCAACAGTATCGTTATCAACGGTGAGGACTACGGCCAGTGGCAAGGCAAGGTGCGGCCGGTGAAACAGGGCGTGCGTATTTCCGATCTGGACGGGCGCTGGCGATCCAGCCGTTTTCAGGGCACGCTGGACTGGACCGAGGAGGCCGGCAAGTCTTACAGCCGCTTCAACGGCAGCCTGTCCTCGGACAATCTTGGCCGCTCCCTGAACGCCTGGGGTATGCCGGCACTGATCGAGTCCGACGATGCCCGCGCGCAAGTTGTGCTTGGCTGGACAGACTGGCCGTTGAATATGAATTATCTGGCCCTGGAGGGGCAGACCCAGGTGGATATCGGGGAATGCCGGATTCCGGATACCGATACCAAAACCTCATTCCTGCGCCTGCTGGGTATTCTCAATATCGGCACGATCCAGCGTCGTTTACGGCTGGATTTCTCGGACCTGTACAAGAAGGGCATGAGCTGCGACAGCATTACTGGCGACTTCTCCATTGATGGCCCCCGGGTGGCTACATCCAATCTGGCCATTGATTCGCCCTCAGCCGCGATTCGCGTCAAGGGTGCCATTGATCTGGAAAAGGAAACCCTGGATCACAACATGGAGGTGACCCTGCCATTGTCCAGTAACCTGTATGCGGGCTGTCTGGCAGGGCCGGCAGCCTGTGCGGGTATTTTTGTGGTGGAGCGGATCTGGGGCGACCGGCTCGACAAGACAACCACCATGGAATACCGGGTAACCGGTAACTGGAGCAGCCCACAAGTGAAAGAAACCGAGGGGATATTCGAATGACGGTGCAACGCTATCAAATTGCCGCCATCCAGATGACCAGCGGCAAGCAGCCCGATGACAACCTGCGCCAGGCGGGAGCGCTACTGGCCGAGGCCCGGCAAAAGGGTGCCGAGCTGGCCGTGTTGCCGGAAAATTTCGCCGGCTACGGCGTTGATTACCGGGTGCTGGGTGAGCGTCATGACGAGCTGGTCGGCTGGTTGTGTGAGCAGGCCAGCAGCCTGGACATGGCGATCATTGGCGGCAGTCTGCCTGCACTGCAGCGCCCGGATGGGCAGCCGGTACCATCACCACTTGTGCGCACCTGTTCCATCGCGGTAAACGCTGCCGGGGAATGCCTGGCCCGCTACGACAAGCTGCACCTGTTCGATGCGGATGTGCAGGATGCCCAGGGTCGTTACCGTGAGTCGGATTTTTTTGAGCCCGGCCAGGAGGTGGTGACCACCACTCTGGGTGATCTGCAGGTGGGCATGGCGATCTGTTATGACCTGCGCTTTCCGGCGCTTGCCCAGCGGCTGGTTGCCGCCGGGGCGCATCTGTTGGTGTATCCCTCTGCCTTTACCGCGGTCACCGGCGCGGCCCACTGGCAACTGCTGCTGCGTGCCACGGCGGTACAGACCGGCTGTTATGTGCTGGGCGCCAACCAGTGCGGCCAGCACGGCCCGCGTCGGGCCACCTATGGGCATTCCATGCTGGTGGACCCCTGGGGCCGGGTGGTGGATAGTCTGAGCGATTCTCCCGGTGCTCTTGTGGCCGAGCTGGACCTTGCTACCATGAATGAGCTTCGGCAAAGCATGCCGGTTCAACAGCATCAACGATTCCGAATTGAAGGACCCTATGACACATAACGACGCCCTATCCATTGCCGAGTCCGTACTGCTGGCGCCGGCAAACCTGCACACCCCGCAATTGGCGTCGCTGCTGAACGGCAAACTGACCGGCCAGGCAGATTATGCCGACATGTATTTCCAGCACAGCCGCCATGAGGCCTGGGTGCTGGAAGACGGTATCGTCCGTGATGCCAGCTTCAATACCGAGCGCGGCGCCGGTGTGCGCATTGTCCAGGGCGATAAGACCGGGTTTGCCTATAGTGATGACATCACCCTGGACGCGTTGCAGCAGGCCAGCGGTGCCGCCCGTGCCATTACCCGACATGGTCAGGACCGGCAGATCCAGCTTGCCAGTCGGGCGGTGCCGGCCCGTTATGCCGCCATTGATCCGCTACTGGGCTGGCCCGCCGAAGACAAGGTGGCCCTGCTGCAACGTATCGATGCCTTGGCCCGCTCACTGGACCCGGCCATCGTGGAAGTCACGGCCAGCCTCAGTGCTGAACAGGATGTGATCATGGTGGTCGCCAGTGACGGCACCCTGGCGGCGGATGTGCGGCCATTGATCCGCTGCAATGTGAGCGTGATCGCCGAACGCAATGGCCGCCGCGAGCGCGGCAGTGCCGGCGGTGGTGGTCGGGTGGCCTACGACTGGCTGTTGCAGGAAGAGCGTATCGAAACCTGGGCCCGGGAAGCCGTACGTGGCGCCTTGCTGAACCTGGAAGCCGAAGCAGCACCGGCAGGCACCATGCCGGTGGTATTGGGGCCGGGCTGGCCCGGTGTGCTGTTGCACGAAGCGGTGGGCCATGGCCTGGAAGGCGATTTCAATCGCAAGGGCACTTCCATGTTTG
Organism: Alcanivorax sp. UBA3183; assembly: GCF_002364155.1. Classification (NCBI taxonomy): domain Bacteria; kingdom Pseudomonadati; phylum Pseudomonadota; class Gammaproteobacteria; order Oceanospirillales; family Alcanivoracaceae; genus Alcanivorax; species Alcanivorax sp. UBA3183. The sequence goes on along the minus strand of NZ_DEXN01000017.1, from coordinate 112,204 downwards.
CCAAGAAATTTGGCCAGCAGGTGGCGTCGCCCCTGTGTACCGTGGTGGACGATGGCACCCTGCCGGATCGCCGAGGCTCTCTGACCATCGACGACGAAGGCACCCCTACCGCCTGCAATACCCTGATCGAAAACGGCAAGTTGGTGGGTTTCATGCAGGACAAGACCAACGCCCGGCTGATGGGTGTGGCGCCCACCGGTAACGGCCGGCGGGAATCCTATGCCCACCTGCCCATGCCACGCATGACCAACACCTACATGCTGCCCGGTGAGAGTGATCCGCAGGATATTGTTGCCAGTCTCGATCGCGGCATTTACGCGGTGAACTTCGGAGGTGGCCAGGTGGATATCACGTCCGGGCGTTTTGTCTTTTCCACCAGCGAAGCCTACCTGGTGGAGAAGGGCAAAATCGTCTGCCCGGTGAAAGGCGCCACCCTGATCGGTAGCGGCGCGGAAGTGATGAGCCGCATCTCCATGGTCGGTAATGATCTGGCCCTGGACAGTGGCATCGGCGTTTGCGGCAAGGATGGCCAGTCCGTGCCGGTGGGCGTGGGTCAGCCCACCCTGCGTGTGGACGCCCTCACCGTGGGGGGCACTGCCTGATGTCCCAGGTACTGGACGTTCTGTCACGCATGCGTCTGTTCGCCGGGCTCAGTGATGAAGAACTGGCGGTACTGGAAAAGCTGGTATTTGTTAACCGGGTTCCTGCCGGGGAACCGGTATGCCGGGAAGGGGACCGCAGTGATTTTGTCTGCTTTGTGGTGCGCGGTTGTCTGGATATCGTCAAGAACAGCGAAGCCGGTGGCGAGGTGGTGATTGCCCATTTACGGCCGGGTGATTCCATGGGCGAGATGGCGCTGGTGGATAACGAGCCCCGATCGGCTACAGTCCGTGCCGCCGAGGATGCCACCCTGATCGTGCTCACCCGCAAGGGTATCGAGCAATTGCGTAAACGCAGCCCCCATGCGGTCAGTCTGATCATGGAAAACATTGCCCGCCTGTTATGCCTGCATCTGCGTCGCACTTCGTCACAGCTGGCCCAGTTCAAATTACCGGTAGGATAACAAACGCTAATAAACACGTTACGGGTTTGCCGATGAAAGTATTCTGCCTTGGAATGGTTCTGGTTGCGCTGGTTGGCTGTGATCCGGTGCAGTGGCCGGCGGATGTGCGTTTGCCGGACGGGGCGGTGTATGACGGCGATACCCGAGATGATCTCTTCCACGGCGAAGGTACGCTGACCTGGCCGGATGGTCGCTACTACGAAGGGGAATTCCGCGAAGGGCGGCTTAATGGTCACGGCAAGCTGGTGGATCGGCGCGGCTGCGCTCATCAAGGTCAGTTTGTCGACGGCGTCCTGCACGGGGAAGGGCAGTTCACCTGTGACGATGCCACCTGGCAGGGGCGCTTCGAACAGGGTGAGCTGATTGAGGGCACCGTCAGCTATGAGAGCGGCGGCTCTTACCAGGGCAAATTCCGTGATTTCGCCCCCCATGGCCAGGGAATCTGGGTCACCGAGGATGGCGCGCACTATGAAGGCCGGTTCGAGGATGGCGAGCTGCTCAAGGGCACTTACCGGGATGAGGAAGGTTACCGCTATGAAGGGGAATTTCGCTATTTTTCCTATCACGGCCAGGGGGTGCTGACCCGCCCGGATGGCGTGGTGATTCGTGGCAAGTTTGAAAACGGCCATGCTCACGGCAGCGGCACGCGCACTCAGCCGGCTGAGGGCGACGGTGAGCCGCAGGAAGAAAAAGGGTATTTCGTGCGTGGACGCTATTACGCCAGTGAGCAGGTCTACCGGGAAAATCGCCATGCCCGGGCAGCAAAAATGGAGGCCCGCCTGTACACCGAATCCAGCCGTTTACAGTCGGTGTTGTCATCCTTGGCGCCACAGCGGCCGGGAGTGCGTGATGTTTACCTGCTGGTGGTAGGTGGCGATGGCACCGAGGCTGTGTTTGCCCGCGAAGTGGACTGGGTGGCGGAACGGCTGGGCTCGGTATTTGATCTCAACCGCCGGCAGGTGCGTTTGATCAACGGCGGCAGCGATGATCTGCCTCTGGCGACCCGAACCAGTGTACGTGAAGCGCTGCAAGCGCTGGATGCCCTGCTGGATCCGCAAGAAGATCTGCTCATGGTGCATCTGGTCAGCCATGGTTCCAAAGAGGGCGCCCTGTTACTGGATGATCGAAATCTCAAGCTTAATGATCTGAGCGTGGCGGACGGCAAACAGTGGCTGAATGGCCTGCAGGCAAAGCATCAATGGCTGGTGGTGTCGGCCTGCTATTCCGGAAAATGGGTAGACGCCCTGGCTTCACCGCAGCGGGTTGTGTTTGCTTCTGCAGCGTCGGATCGTACCTCCTTCGGTTGCGGTGACGACTCCGACCGTACCTGGTTCAGCAAGGCGTTGTACGGTGAGGATATGGTGGCCGGCATCGCCGATCCGCAGGCCTGGTTTGCTGCTGCCAACGAGAAGGTCTCGGGGATGGAGGAAGAGCAAGGCATTGAGGGCGATGCGCACTCCATGCCGCAAAAGGCAGTGGGGGAGGCATTTTTGCGCTGGTGGCAGGGAAATAAAGCAGTTAACAGTGAATAGCGAAAACCCGTGAGTGATCGGAACGTAGGGTGGATTAGCCTAAGCGTAATCCACCTTCGGTTTCGCACATGGTGGGGGCAATGCGGGGAAAACATGGTGGATTACGCTTAGGCTAATCCACCCTACGCCACCCGGATGGGTGTTGCGTGTAGATGTGTTGCTCGCTGTGTGCAGGCAGCGCTTCTCAGTACAGCGGCGCGGTTTTGTCCAGTTGGTTCAGGTAGCTCATCAGCTTGCGTCGCTCGCGTTTGAACTTGTCTTTTTCCGCGGCGGACGCCGTGGTCGGGTCGGCAATGCGGGCCTTGAGCGCGTTACGGCTCAGGTTGCGCAGTTGCTGGCGGTCACCGTGGGGGAAGAAGTCCAGGACTTGCTGCAGGGTGCTTTCGGCGTCCCTGGGCTGGTCGCAGGCCATGATCTGTTCTACCCAGTTGGTCAGCCGTTGCTGGCGGAACGGATCATGAAACGCTTCCAGCGCCTGGATGATCTGCTCGCTGTTGGATTCGCGCATCAGGCGGCCGATGTACTGGGCATGGCGACGGCGAGCCTCGTGGTGGTTGATGCGGGCTGCTTCGTCCAGGGCTTTTTTCAGTTCATCGCCCAAGGGCAGTCGCTCGCGCTCCGCCGGCTTCATGTCCATTAACGAGAGTCCCAGCTCCTGCAAAGCACTGTCATCGCGTTTTTGTTGTGTCTTGCTGGTCAGCAGGTCGTCGTTATACTCGGTCATTGGATTTCGGCTTTCCTGTTTTGCGTGCGGCGTGTTGCGTGAAGCTTGCCGACGGACTTTTTCTGATTACGGAACCGCTATTTTATGTCTGATTCCCCCGCAACGACAGCAGTACTGGATATTGCCCAATTACGCCAGGCGGAAGATACCGCCGCCTGGGTGCTGGAAGAGGCGAAACGGCAGGGTGCCGATGGGGCAGAAGTGAATGTGAGTCTGTCCCAGGGATATTCGGTCAATGTGCGCCAAGGGGAGGTGGAAACCGTGGAATTCCACCGCGACCGGGGGGTGTCGGTGACCCTGTTCCGCGGCCAGCGCAAGGGCCACGCCAGCAGTTCCGACGACAACCGTGACAGCCTGCGCGACACCATTCAGGCGGCGGCCTCCATTGCCCGCTACACCGAGGAAGATCGTTATGCGGGTCTGGCACCGGCCTCGATGCTGGCTCGGGAGGTGCCGGACCTGGACCTGTATCACCCCTGGGCAATGGATACCCAGGCGGCCATCGACGAGGCATTGCGCTGTGAAACCATTGCCCGCAATGATGAGCGTATCGTCAATTCTGAAGGCGCGTCCATCAACAGTGGCGCCAGCCTGCGGGTCTTTGCCACCTCGGAAGGTTTTCTGCACGGCTACCGTGGTACCCATCATAGCCGGGTCTGCAGCGTGGTGGCGGAAGACGATGATGGCATGCAGCGTGATTACTGGTACGACGGAGGCCGCATCGGTGAGCGGCTGGCCAGCGCCGAAGAGATTGGCGAAAAGGCCCGCGAGAGAACGCTGGCACGGCTGGGGGCGAGCATTCCGGAGACCGGTGAATTGCCGGTGATCTTTGCGCCGGAAGTGGCATCCGGCCTGCTGGGTCACCTGGTGTCCGCCATCAGCGGCGGCGCCCTGTTCCGTCGCAGCTCCTTCCTGCAGGACAGCATTGGGACTGCGGTGTTGCCCAAGGGCTATGCCCTGACGGAGAACCCGCATCTGTCTGCCGGAAACGCCTCCGCCCCTTTCGATGGCGATGGCCTGCCCACCTGCGCCCAGTCTTTCGTGGAGGACGGCGTGCTGCGCCAGTATGTACTGGGCCTGTACGCCGGTCGCCGTTTGCAGATGGACCCCACCGGCAATGGTGGCGGGGTACGTAACCTGTCTATCACCGATACGGGCGAGTCACTGGCAGCGTTGATGGCCCGGGTGCCGAAAGGCATTCTGATCACGGAAGTCATGGGGCAGGGAGTAAATCTGGTGACAGGAGACTATTCTCGTGGCGCCAGCGGTTTCTGGTTTGAGAACGGCGTCATACAAGGAGCGTTGCAAGAGTTTACCATTGCGGGGCATTTGGGGGAGATGCTCAAGGGTATTCAGGGTAGCGGCACCGATGTGGATTATCGGGGTAACATCGCCAGCGGCTCGCTGTTGCTGTCGCCGATGAAAATCGCAGGGCGATAGCGACAGGTTGTATCCGGGCATTTTCAATGGATGAATTTTTTTTCGGGAAAGGAGCAAACCGTGAGTGAAATCAATCCGTATCAACAGCCGCAGGCCGAGCTGATTGATGACAATAATCCGCCGGCACAGCCGCTGACCATTCTGGCCGAGCCGCGCAAAATCAGTGTGGGGGACGCGCTGGGCTGGATCGGCAGTGGTCACAAGATGCTGCCGGGACACTGGGGTGTGGTGCTTGGGGCCCTGGTGGTCACCGTGCTGATCACCTCTGCCTTCCAGATCATTCCGTTGCTTGGCATGATCGCTCAGATTCTGGCGACGCCTCTACTTTACGCGGGGATCGTGAAAATTTTCCATCGCATGGAAACCGAGGGCAACTCGGATTTTGCCGACTTGTTCGCCGCGTTTTCTGATCGAACCGGTCCACTGATTCTGATGGCACTGGCTCAGCTCGGTGTGATGCTGCTGCTCGGGGCTGTTTTCGGTGGCCTGGGGTATGCGTTGGGTGCCGGAGGCGCTGGTACTGGAGCGATGATAGTGATTGGCCTGTTGGGTCTGGTAGCCATGTTTGGCTTCGTCTATCTGTTCTATTTCACCGTGCCGCTGATCTTTCTGGGCAACAAGGGTGTGGGCGAAGCCATGAAGCTGAGCCTTCGCGGCTTCACCCGCAATGTAATTCCCATGATCGTTTACCTGCTGGTCACCATGGTGATCGTGCTGGTGGCTGCCTTGCCACTACTGCTGGGGTGGCTGTTCGTCATGCCGATTCTGGCCGGCGCCTACTACGTCTCTTTCCGGCAGATTTTTGTGGAATAAATTTCGTAGTAGAGCATGACAAAAAAGGCGCCAATCAATGGCGCCTTTTTTATGGGTGAACGCAACAGTCAGACCAGCAAATGTGCGTAAAGCACGGTGGCCAGGCCCAGGAAGGCAAAGAAGCCGACAATATCGGTGATGGTGGTGAGCACCACGGAGCCGGCCAGGGCCGGGTCGATGCCCATCTTTTTCATGATCATGGGCAGCATGGCGCCCGCACAGGCGGCCATGATCAGGTTGATGATCATGGCGGTGGCGATGACCATGCCGATACTGGGGTCGTCGAACCATAGCGCAGCGGTAATGCCAATCACCGTGGCCCACAGCACGCCATTCAATGCCCCCACGGATAGTTCCTTGACCAGCAGATAGCGCGTATTGCTCGACTGGATCTGCCCCAGTGCCATAGCGCGGATCACCAGGGTCAGGGTCTGGCTGCCAGCGATGCCGCCCATGCTGGCAACGATAGGCATGAGGATGGCCAGCGCCACCACTTTTTCCAGGGTGGCTTCGAACAGCCCGATGACGGCGGAGGCGGCCAGGGCGGTCAGCAGGTTGATCCCCAGCCAGACAGCCCGGCGGCGAGCGGTCTGCCAAACGGAACCGAAGGTGTCCTCGTCTTCATCCAGACCGGCCATACTCATCAGCGAGTGGTCGGCTTCCTCGATAATCACGTCGACCACGTCATCAATGGTAATCCGGCCGACCAGCATGCCGTCTTCGTCCACCACCGGTGCGGTTACCAGATCCTGACGTTCGAAGATCTTGGCGACTTCATGAGCGGGCAAGGTGGCAGGGATGGATTCGGCGTCGGTGATCATGGCCTCCCGCACGGTGGTGCCGGGGTCGCTGATCAGGACCTTGGTCAGCGGCAGCAGCCCGATAAACTGGTTGCGGCGATTGACCACGGCCAGGTTATCGGTGGTACGGGGAATTTCACCCCGCCGACGCAGATAGCGCTGTACGACCTCGAAGGTGATTTCCGGGCGGATGGTAATCACATCCGTGTTCATCAGGCCCCCGGCAGTATCCTCCGGGTAACTCATTACCTGTTCCAGCCGGTCGCGATTCTGTTCATCCAGGCTGGCCATGACCTGGCTGGTAACGTGGTCCGGCAATTCCTGCAGGAGGTCGGCCAGGTCATCGGTGTCCAGCTCTTCCACCAGCGAGACCAGCTCGTCGGTGCTCAGATTGCGCAGCAGTTCAACCCGCACTTCCTCGCCCAGATACTGGAGGACCTCGCTTTCCTGATCCTTGCTCAGCAGTTGCCAGAGAATTTCCCGTTCCCGGGGAGGGAACGATTCCAGCAAATGCGCCGCCTCAGCACCGGGCAGATTATTGAACAGCTGACGGACCTGGGTATAGGTGCCGCTGGACAAGGCGCGGTTGATGATTTTGTGGTGCTGTTGGCTACGGCTGGTATCGGCGGGCATAAATAGGACAGGCAGTTGACAGGTGATAGTTGACAGTGGACAGCTAAAAACAGGCTGGCCGCGAGCGAGCCCCTAACTGTTAACTGTCAACTATCAACTATCAACTGTTTTTTCATTCTTCTTCGTCAAAGCGGCGGCCGAACAGATCGGTGAGTTCTTCCATGGCGGCGGTTTCATCGTTGCCGTCAACCTGAAAGGTAACGCTGGTGCCCTTGGCGGCGCCAAGCATCAACAACCCCATGATGCTTTTGGCGTCGATGGGGTTGCCGTTGTGAATGACGTGAATGCGGCTTTCATAGCGTGAGGCCACGCTGACCACCTTGGCGGCAGCACGGGCATGCAGGCCAAGCTTGTTGATGATATCCAGTTGCTTTTCGATCATTGAGTGGTGGAAGCCTAATCCAGTTCGCGGTGGCGGACCTGAAGGGTGGTGCCCTCATTGCGTAGCCGTTTTGCCAGTTGCTCGGTAATGAATACCGAACGATGGCGGCCACCGGTGCAGCCGATGGCGACCGTCACATAGCTGCGATCGCTGTCAGCAAACGCCGGCAGCCAGCGTTTTACGAAATGATGAATGTCATCAAGCATGTCGTGGCTGGCCTGGTGCTGCTGGAGGAAATCGATGATGGCGTCATCGCGGCCGGTAAAGGGCCGCAGGTCGGCCCGCCAGTGCGGGTTGGGCAGTACTCGCACGTCAAACACCAGATCGGCATCGTTGGGCAAGCCGTTCTTGAACCCAAAGGATTCCAGTTGCAGGGACAGGGCCGCGCTGCGATTGGCTACCCGCTCGCGCATCAGGTTGCGCAGGCTGTGAACGTCATAGTTGCTGGTGTCGATCACCAGGTCGGCACGCAGGCGGATATTGGAGAGCAATTCCCGCTCATGCTGAATGGCTGCCTCCACGGAGCCCTGCTGGGCGCCCAGCGGGTGACGCCGCCGGGTGGCGCTGAAGCGCTTCAGCAGAGTGCTGTCGTCCGCATCCAGGTAAATAATTTCGGTCTTTACCTGCTGCTGGTGTAGTGCATCCAGGATGGCATCAAAGGCCAGCAACTGGGTGGGCAGGTTGCGGGCATCAATGCCTACTGCCGCTCGTTCTATGGGTAGCTCACCCTGATCAAGCTGCTCCGCCAGTGTCGGGAGCATGCCCACCGGCAGATTGTCGACGCAGTAGTAGTTCTGGTCTTCCATGGCTTGCAGGGCGGTGGTTTTCCCCGAGCCGGATCGGCCGCTGATGATGGTGAGTTTCATGGTTGCACCGCTTGCATGCTATTTGCCGCACGTTGACACGCAAAATTGATAGACGAGGGGATATCCCGGGTGATGCCTGAAAGCGTGTTGCGTTCCTTCATGATGCCAGTCGCAGCTCCGCTTCGGATTCCACGGCGGTGTGATAAAGGTGATGATCGTTCTTGCTCAATCGCAGTTCGTCACGGTAATCGTCGTCGTTGAACAGGGAAGCCAGGTGGCTGAGGGTTTTCAGGTGCTGTTCAGGGTTTTCCTGGGGAACCAGCAGCACAAAAACCAGATCTACCGGACGACCGTCAACGGCGTCGAAATCGATGGGGGTAGACAGTTTCAGCAGCAGCCCGATGGGTTGCTGGCAGTGACCAAGACGGCAGTGAGGAATGGCGATGCCTTCACCGATGCCCGTGGAGCCCAGCTTTTCCCGGGCTACCAAGGCATCGAAGACCTCCTGTTCGTTGAGGCTGTCGCAGCCGGCCGCGGCCAGCTGCGCAACCTGGTCCAGCAGCTGTTTCTTGCTGCTGGCCTGCACCTCGCTATGGGTGCGTGCTTCGGTGAGTAGTTCGCGAACTCGCATAATTGTCGCTTTGGGTTCAGTGGCCGCCGTGCTTGTGGCTGACAGCCTTTTCCTTGTGTTTGAGGATCTGGCGGTCGAGCTTGTCCGTCAGCTTGTCGATGGCAGCGTACATGTCCACTGCTTCAGCGGTGGCGAAGACGTCGGCCCCGGAAATATGGATGGTGGATTCTGCCTTGTGGGTTTTGGGTTCCGGAGAAAGAATCACCTGGACACTGGTAATCTGGTCGAAATGCCGTTCAAGACGGGAGAATTTGTCTCCTACGTAGGCTCGCAAAGCATCGGTAATTTCCAGGTGATGACCGCTGATATTAATTTGCATGGCTGACTCCTTTACCTGCTCGTTGGGCCGTCCCGGCGCCTACACCAAACGCTTGCGGGCGCTGGATGACGGTATTCTCATCGCCTCACGATACTTGGCGACTGTCCGGCGCGCCACGTTGATCCCCTGCTCGTTCAACAAGCTAGCCAGCTTGTTGTCGCTAAGCGGCTTGCGGGGATTCTCGGCAGCGACCAGCTTCTTAATAATGGCACGAATAGCGGTGGAGGAACACTCACCGCCGCCGTCTGTTCCCACGTGGCTGGAGAAGAAATACTTGAGCTCAAAGACGCCGCGGGGTGTCATCATGTATTTCTGGTTGGTGACCCGACTGATGGTCGATTCGTGCATCTCGACGGCATCAGCAATCTCGGCCAGAACCAGCGGTTTCATTGCCTCCTCGCCATAGTCAAAGAAGTCTTGTTGAACTTCAACGATGCGGGTGGCCACCTTCAGCAGGGTGTCGTGGCGGCTTTGGAGGCTCTTGATGAACCACTTGGCCTCCTGCACGCAGTTGCGCAGGTACTGACCATCCTCGCCACCGGCCTTGCGGGCCATGGAGGCGTACTGCTGCTGCAGGTTGACCTTGGGCAGCACTTCCTCATTCAGGCTGACCTGCCAGCGTCCCTGGTGCTGGCGCACAATCACGTCCGGCACCGCGTAATCCACCTGGCTTTCACCGATCTGTTCGCCGGGTGCCGGGTCCAGGGTGCGCAGCAGCGAGAGCGCGTCGAGCAGGTTTTCTTCGCTGATCTGCAGTACCCGGCGCAGGGCGGCGTAGTCGTGCTTTTCCAGCAGCGCGAGATGCCCCAGCAGGGCCAGGGCATAGTCCAGAAAGGGAGTGTCTGTGGGGAGTTGGCGCAACTGCACCCGCAGGCAGTCGGCCAGATCCAGGCTGGCGACCCCTACCGGATCGAATTGCTGCAGGCGGTGCTGAACTGCCAGTACTTCATCGGCTTCCAGTTCGTCGCCTTCGGTGAGCAGGTCATCCTGGGCGTTCATCATCGCTACGATCTCGTCCACGGTGACGGTCAGGTAGCCGCGATCGTCCAGGGACTCGATGATGGTCATGGCGATAATGCGGTCTACATCGCTCATGGGGGTCAGATTCAGTTGCCAGAGCAGGTGGTCCTGAAGATTGCCGGCAATGCTATGGCGTTGTTGCCAGTCGTCGGCATCGTCGGGGAGGGCGCTGGAGGCACTGCTGGTCTGGCCGGAATAGACATCGTCCCATTCCGTTTCGATGCCGGGTTCGTCGTCCACGAACTCTTCCAGAGCGTCGTCACGCTCGGTATCCAGCTCCTGTTCGTCCTGACGTTCTTCGTCAGCGTCAGGCAGGGATTCGTCACCGAAATCATCAGCCAGCTCCAGCAACGGATTGCTTTCCACTGCCTGCTGAATCTCCTGACGCAAGTCCAGCGTGGATAGCTGCAAGAGGCGAATGGCCTGCTGCAGCTGCGGTGTCATGGTCAGCTGCTGGCCGATTTGTAGTTGTAGGCTTGGCTTCATACTGCTCAGGCTGATGTCATCCCCAAAACACGAGAATAACAGCCTATGCATAAGGCAAGCAATATTTGTGCCAATGATGGTTGTGTGCTAGAGAGCAAAGTTGACAGTTGATAGTGGACAGTTGACAGCGTCGCGGGGAATCCTGTCTTTATCTGCAATGTCTGAGGCTGCGTTTAAAGTTCGGGCGCGGCCCTCAAAGGGCTTCAGAACCAAGTGCCTTTATCGCGTAGCTGTCAACTGTCCACTATCAACTGTCAATTTGTTTACAGCCTGAAATCGGCCCCCAGGTACACATCCCGCACCTGCTGGTTACCGAGAATGGTGTCGGCGTCGCCGGAGGCGATAATGTGCCCGGCGCTGACAATATAGGCGGTGTCACAGATATCCAGGGTTTCGCGCACGTTGTGATCGGTGATCAGCACGCCGATGCCGCGCTCTTTCAGGTGGCGGATGATGCCCTTGATGTCGTTCACGGAAATCGGGTCCACGCCGGCGAAGGGTTCATCCAGCAGGATGAAATCCGGGTCGGTGGCCAGACCGCGGGCGATTTCTGCCCGACGTCGTTCACCGCCGGACAGGCTCATGCCCAGGGAATCACGGATATGGGTGATATGGAATTCCTTGAGCAGGCTCTCCATGCGCTCGTGGCGATCCGCCTTGCTGAGCTCCTTGCGGGTTTCCAGGATCGCCATGATGTTTTCTTCCACGGTCAGGCGGCGGAAGATGCTGGCTTCTTGTGGCAGATAGCCGATGCCGCGCTGGGCGCGGCCATGCATGGGCAGATGGGTGATATCCGCCTCGTTGATGTCGATTCGCCCGGCGTCCGCTTCCACCAGGCCGACAATCATGTAGAAGCAGGTGGTCTTGCCGGCGCCATTGGGGCCGAGCAGGCCGACGATCTGGCCGGCCTCCACGTCCAGGGAGACATCCTCGATGACTCGGCGACCCTTGTAGCTTTTTGCCAGGTGGTGGGCACGTAAATGGCTCATAGGGTGTTTGGCTCCGCCTCGGAGGAGGGCTCTACGGGCGCCTCTTCGTTTGTATTGTTGTCCGCAGGAGTGTCTTCCTTGGGCGTCTGATTTTCGGCAGGGATCACCAGTCGCACACGCTTGTCGCCTTCGCTGCTGGCGTCAACCCGCTTGGAATCCAGGCTGTACTCCACCTTGGCGCCTTCGAAGGTGTTGCCCAGGTGTTCAATGTAAGCGTCGCCGGTAAGTACCAGGGTGCGTTGGCGAATATCGTAGACCAGGTTGTTGGCGTGGGCCTGCAGGTCCTCACCTTCTTCCATGCGCACCGGGGTGCCGGACGCTTCCACGCGGATCAGTTCGCCATTGCGGGTAAACAGGCGCATTTCGTCTGCAAACAGTTTCCGCTTGCCCTGTATCAGTTCCACATTGCCGCGATACAGCCCGCTGCCGGCGTCCTGTTCGAAACGCCCCGAGTCGGCGGTGACGGAAACTGGCATTTGCGGTGGGGCGGCCACTGTGCTCACCGGCAGGGCCGCAGCCAGGGCGATGGTGCAGGTTCTAAGAAGCCGGCGCATCAAACTCACTCTTTACTCCTTTTTCAAGGGTCAGTATGCCCTTGTCGAGATCGGCCTCCAGCGCACCCGCGCGGGTCTTGCCGGATTCAAATTCTATGTCAACATCCCCGGGAGAGCTGGCGATGTTGGTCTCGCTGAGAAAGCGCAGCTCCTGGGTATCCAGGGTGATTTTCTGTTGCTGATTGCTGGCTGTCACGTCGCCGGAGAAAACAATCAGGTCGCCATTTTCCTGCACCACGCCCTGCTCGCTGACAATGGTCCAGCTGCCTTTGTCGTTGGCCATTTCCAGCTCAGGTTGCTGCATTTCCGTGAGCGGGTTGTGGTCGTACTGGGTCAGCGTCTCGGCGGTGAGATAGTACTGGAGACGACCGTCATCTTCACTAAAGGCGCGTGCTGTAATGTCCTTGGCGACGATGGCTGGCGCGGTGAGGATGGCATCCTCTTGGCCCGGCAGGGAGTCATCCCACTCGTGCAGGGTCATCAGCATGACCAGCCCCAGCATCAGGATGCCGGTGGCGCTGAGCAAGCCCTGGCGCTTCATGCTGGGCTCCGTTGCGCGAGGATGGCGTCGCAGATTTCGCGAACCGCGCCTTCGCCGCCGCGCCGTTCGGTAATGTGGTCGGCAGCTGCCTTGGCGCAGTCATGGGCATTGGCCGGGGCAAAACTGAGCTGGGCCCAGTCCAGGGCGCTCACGTCGGGTTCGTCATCGCCGGCATAGCCGGTCTCGCTGGCGGCGATGCCTAGCTGTTGCGCCAGATCGGCCAGGGCCACCCCCTTGTCTTCGCGGCCCTGTATCACATGAGCGATGCCCAGGTCGGCGGCGCGTTTGGCCACCATGGGCGTGTTGCGACCGGTGATGATGGCCAGGGTGACGCCGCTGGCGGCCAGTTTTTTCAGGCCGTGGCCGTCCAGGGTGTTGAAGACCTTGATGGCTTCGCCTTCCGGGCTGAAGTAGATGCGCCCGTCGGTCATCACCCCGTCCACGTCGAAGGCCATCAGGCGCAGGTTCTGTGTATCAATGGACGACAGTTGCATGGGCATTTACACCACCCCCGCGCGCAGTAGGTCCTGCATGTTGAAGGCACCAAGAGGCTTGTGGTCCTTGTCGCAGACCATCAGGCCATTGATCTTGCGGGTTTCCATGATCTGCAGGGCCTCGGCGGCCAGGTGGCCGGGTTCGATGGTGATCGGCTGAGCCACCATGACCTCATCGATGGTGGCCTTGCGAATGTCGATATCCCGATCCAGCATGCGGCGCAGATCGCCATCCGTAAAGATGCCGGCCAGGGTGCCGTCGTCCCGGGCGATGGCGGTCATGCCCAGCCCTTTGCGGGTCATTTCCAGCAGGGCTTCGCTGAGCGGAGTGCCCGAGGCAACCACCGGCAGGCGCTCGCCAGCATGCATGATATCGTCCACCTTGAGCAGCAGGCGGCGGCCCAGGCTGCCACCGGGGTGGCTCATGGCGAAGTCTTCAGGGGTGAAACCGCGTGCTTCCAGCAGCGCGATGGCGAGGGCATCGCCCATGGCGAGAGCCGCCGTGGTGGAGGAGGTGGGCGCCAGATTGTGCGGGCAGGCCTCTTCGTTGACTGCCACGGTCAGGTGTACGTCGGAGAGTTGCGCCAGCGCGGATTGCGGACGACCGGTCATGCCGATCAGGGCGGTGCCCTTGCGCTTTATCACCGGCAAAATGGCCAGCACTTCGGCGGTTTCGCCGGAATTGGACAGGGCCAGCACCACGTCATCGGTGGTGATCATGCCCAGGTCGCCGTGGGAGGCTTCACCCGGGTGAACAAAGAAAGCGGGGGTGCCGGTGCTGGCCAGGGTGGCGGCCAGTTTGCTGCCCACATGGCCACTTTTGCCCATGCCGGTAACAATTACCCGGCCACGGGCGCCAAGCATCAGGTCGCAGGCGGCGGAGAAGCTGTCATCCAGGCTGTCTTTCAGGGCGTCCACGGCTCTGGCTTCGATGTCCAGAACCCGTCGGCCCACGCCGATGTGGTTGTGACTCATTCATCTCTCCTCTGGTCGGGGCCGATTATACATTGCTGGGCAGGCCACGTTGACCCGAATTCTGTTTCATTTGGAACCGTTGTGACATCTTGGGACTCCAATAAAGCAGATGCGGTTCAGTGTGTTACTGGACATCAGCGGTATAAAACCGTAAAACCGCCGGACATTAACAGGGAGTCTTCTATGCATTTGCAGCGTGTGATCCGGATCTGGCTGGCGATGGTGCTTACCGCCATGGCCTCTTTGGCGGCGGCGGAAAATGATCCGCGGCAAGTGGTGATGGAAGCGGTGGAGCGCATGACATCCCGCATTGAAGCGGAGCGGGAGCAACTGGAAACGAACCCGGACCGGGCCAGGGAACTGGTGCGCGAGGAGCTGGGCGACCTTGTGGATTTCAAGCGTATCACCCGCATGGTGATGGGCGATTACTTCGGACCGTCCAGCAAGGAGCAGAAGTACCGCTTTCTGGATGTGTTCAAGAACAGCCTGATCAACACCTATGCCTCCGGCATCACCCTTTATGAAGGTCAGAAGATTACCACCCTGCCCATGCAGGAAGGGGACCGTAAGGGCGACTATGCACGGGTGCGCATGGAGGTGAAAACCAACTCCGGCAAGACCGTGCCGATCTATTACACCCTGTTCCAGCGTGATGATCAGTGGCGGGTGATCAATGTCTACGTCAACGGTCTGGATTTGCGCGATACCTTCCAGAGCCAGTTCGCCCAGGGTATGCAGCAGTACAACGACATCGACAAGGTGATCGACAACTGGTCCGCGGACGCCAAGATCGACGCCGGCATCGAGGGTGAAGACCAGAAGAGCTGATTGTTCGGCCGCCGCCGCCGTGGCAAGGGGGCGCCGGCTCGCGTATTATTGCCGTTTTTACCGAGGAGCGGGTCTGTCCCGCTCCTTGCTGTTCGGGCCGCTGTCGGCCCCGATGAGGAGCGAACATGAATCCGGAAGAGGTAAAAGCGCTGGTCGAAGCCGGTTTTGATGGTGCCGCCGTGGCGGTGGAAGGCGGCGGCGACCGGTTCCAGATTCGCGTGATATCTACCGCCTTTGACGGCCTGATGCCGGTGAAGAAGCAGCAGCTGGTGTACGCGACCATCAACGAGCAGATCCAGAGCAATACTATCCACGCGGTGCAGATCATTACCTATACCCCGGCCGAGTGGGAAAAAGCCCAGAAAATGGGTATCGGCTGAGGCATTGCGCCCGGCCTTCTGACAAGCCTAGAGACAGTTCATGGATAAATTGATCATCACCGGCGGTCGGCGTCTGGACGGCGAAATCCGTATTTCCGGCGCCAAGAACGCAGCACTGCCGATCCTGGCCGCCACCCTGCTGGCCGACGAGCCGGTCACCGTGGGCAACCTGCCGCATCTGCAGGATGTCACCACCCTGATCGAGCTGCTGGGTCGCATGGGCGTCCACGTGGTGATCGACGACCGCATGAACGTGGAAGTAAACGCTACCACCATCAAGGAACTCACCGCTCCCTACGAGCTGGTGAAGACCATGCGTGCGTCCATCCTGGTACTGGGCCCCATGGTGGCTCATTTTGGCAGGGCCTCAGTGTCGCTGCCCGGTGGTTGTGCCATTGGCTCGCGGCCGGTGGATATTCACCTGCGCGGGCTGGAGGCCATGGGCGCCACCATCGAAGTGGCCAACGGTTATGTGCACGCCTCTGTGGAGGGCCGTCTCAAGGGGGCTCGCATTGTCATGGATACGGTGACCGTGACTGGTACCGAAAACCTGATGATGGCGGCGGCGCTGGCGGAAGGCACCACCTACCTGGAAAACGCGGCCCGCGAACCGGAAGTGGTGGATCTGGCTGACTTCATCAACACCATGGGTGGCAAGGTCAGTGGCGCCGGTACCGACACCATCACTATTGAAGGGGTGGAGAGTCTTCACGGCGGTCATCATGAAGTGATCGCCGACCGTATCGAAACCGGTACCTACCTGATTGCCGCTGCTATCACCGGTGGCCGTATCAAGACCAAGGACACCGTGCCAGGCATTCTCGATGCGGTGCTGCAAAAGCTGGAAGAAGCCGGCGCAAAAATTACCACCGGTGACGACTGGATCGAGCTGGACATGGAGGGTCGTCGGCCCAAGGCCATCTCGCTGCGGACCGCGCCGTACCCGGCCATGCCCACGGACATGCAGGCTCAGTTCATGGCCCTGAACCTGATCGCCGAGGGCACCGGCACCATTGTGGAAACGGTCTTTGAAAACCGCTTTATGCATGTGCAGGAAATGAACCGCATGGGCGCCGATATCGAAGTGCAGGGCAATACCGCTATTTGTCGCGGTGTGGAGCAGCTTACCGGTGCGCCGGTGATGGCCACCGACCTGCGCGCCTCCGCCTCCCTGGTGATCGCGGCGCTGGCGGCGCAAGGGGAAACCACGGTAGACCGTATCTATCACATCGATCGCGGCTATGAGTGTATTGAAGAGAAACTGCAATCGCTGGGTGCGGTGATTCGCCGCGTCCCGCGCTGATCGGGAAAGAGCGTCGTAATGACCAAGCCGTTGACCATCGCCCTGTCCAAGGGGCGCATCCTCAAGGAAACCCTGCCGCTGCTGAAAGCGGCGGGCATTGAACTGCTGGAAGATCCGGAAGCGTCACGCAAGCTGATCTTCGATACCACCCGCGATGATGTGAAAATCATCATTATTCGCGCCACCGATGTGCCCCCCTATGTGCAGCACGGTGCGGCGGATATCGGTGTGGCCGGCAAGGATGTGCTCATGGAGCATGGCGGCGACGGCGTGTTCGAACCCCTGGATCTGAATATCGCTCGTTGCAAATTGATGGTAGCGGCGGTGAAGGATGCCCCGGATGCGGGGGGACGCCTGCGCGTGGCCACCAAATTTGTCAACGTGGCCAAGGCTTACTATGCCCAGCAGGGCAAACAGGCAGAAGTGATCAAACTTTACGGTGCCATGGAGCTGGCGCCGCTGGTGGGTCTGGCCGACCGCATCGTGGACATCGTGGATACCGGCAATACCCTGCGCGCCAACGGTCTGGAGCCCACCGAACTGATCGCCCATATTTCCACCCGGGTGATCGTCAACCGTGCCAGCATGAAAACCCGCCACGGGGACATTCAGGGCATCCTGGATCAGCTGGCCGAGGCGGTGGAGGCCCGCAAGGCCGGTTAGTTCAGCGGGTAGGGTAGGCGTTAATTGATAATTGAGAATGGATAATTGATAACGCGCGGGACAGGCTCTCTATCATCAAGCGCAACAGGCCGCGCCCAGGCTCTGGGCGCGGCCATTGAGCTTTCAGATCGTCAAGACATTGAGCGCTCCGTTATCAATTATCCATTCTCAATTATCAATTGCTTCCCCCCTAACAGATTGTGACTTTGACTACGGTGCCAACCATGGAAACCACCTGGCTTAACGCCAAAGACGCGGATTTCGATGCCAAGCTGGCCGCCCTTACCGCCTGGTCCGAAGAGCGAGACGAGGAAGTGGCGGATCGGGTGCGCGGCATTCTTCGTGATGTGGCCAAACGCGGCGATGCGGCGCTGGTGGAATACACCAACCGCTTTGACCGCCGTGACGTGGCCGGCATGGATGAGCTGGTGGTGGGGCATGATCAATTGCAGGCGGCACTGGATCGTATTCCCGCCGAACAGCGCCAGGCGCTGGAAGCGGCCGCCGAACGGGTGCGTCGCTATCATGAAAAGCAGAAGCAGGATTCCTGGCAGTACCGGGAAGCGGATGGCACTTTATTGGGCCAACAGGTGACGCCGCTGGATCGGGCCGGTATCTATGTGCCCGGCGGCAAGGCTGCCTACCCGAGCTCGGTGCTGATGAATGCCCTGCCGGCCAAGGTGGCCGGCGTCGGTGAAATCATCATGGTGTCTCCGGCCCCTGATGGTGAAATCAATGACATGGTGCTGGCGGCGGCGGCTATTGCCGGGGTGGACATGCTGTTCACTCTTGGCGGTGCCCAGGCGGTGGCGGCGCTGGCCTACGGCAGCGACACTGTCCCTGCCGTGGACAAGATCGTGGGTCCCGGCAACATCTATGTGGCGGAAGCCAAGCGTCAGGTGTTCGGCAAGGTGGGCATCGACATGATCGCCGGCCCGTCGGAAATTCTGGTGGTATGCGACGGCAAGACCGACCCGGACTGGATCGCCATGGATCTGTTTTCCCAGGCAGAGCATGACGAGGAAGCCCAGGCCATTCTGGTCAGCCCCGATGGCGACTTCCTGCAGCAGGTGGCCGAGTCCATGGAAAAACTGGCGGTGACCCTGGAGCGGGAAACCATCATCCGCACGTCCATGAAAAACCGCGGGGCCATGATTCAGGTGCAGGATCTGCAGCAGGCCATCGCCCTGGCCAATACCATCGCCTCCGAGCACCTGGAGTTGTCCATCGACGACGCGGAACAGTGGGCAAAGCAGATTCGTCATGCCGGCGCCATCTTCCTGGGCCGTCACACGCCGGAAGCTCTGGGTGATTACTGCGCGGGCCCCAACCACGTGTTGCCCACCAGTGCGACGGCACGGTTTTCTTCACCCCTGGGTGTCTATGATTTCCAGAAGCGCAGCTCGCTGATCGGCTGCTCCCCGGAGGGTGCCAGTGAACTGGCGAAAATCGCCTCACCCCTGGCCCGCGGCGAAAGCCTCACCGCCCACGCGCGCAGTGCCGAGTATCGGATCAAGAAATAATTGTTCACCACAGAGGGCACAGAGTAAAAAACCGTGCTCTTGTGTGAAGTCGTGAAGAGCCTGTGATGTGTAGGGTGCGCTCAGCTTAGCGAACAGCAATCTACGTGGGGCCGTCTTTTCCTCAGTGAACTCTGTGCCCTCTGTGGTAAAAATATTTTGGTTGAAGATCTATGAGCAAGTACTGGAGCGATTTCGTTCACCACCTGGAACCCTACGTCCCCGGCGAGCAGCCGAAGATAGAGAGGTTGGTGAAGCTGAACACCAACGAGCATCCGCTGGGCCCCTCGCCCAAGGTGATCGAGGTGATTCGTGCGGGGGCGGACGAGCGACTGCGCTTGTACCCGGACCCGGACAGCAGCCAGCTCAAGCAAGCCATTGCCGATTACTATTCTGGTAAAGGCCATGACATCAAACGCTCCCAGGTATTTGTCGGCAACGGTTCCGATGAAGTGCTGGCGCATCTGTTCATGGGCTTTTTCAAACAGGATGAACCGCTCCTTTTTCCGGATATCACCTACAGCTTTTATAAAGTGTACTGCGGGCTTTATCAGATCGACTATCAGGCGGTACCGCTCAATGCCGAGCTGGCCATTGATGTCGGAGACTATCTTGATGGAGAAAAGCCGCGTCCCAACGGCGGGATTATTTTCCCCAATCCCAACGCCCCCACCGGCAGGTTGTTACCACTGAGTGAGATTGAGCGTCTGCTGCAAGCCAATACCGAGTCATTGGTGGTGATTGATGAGGCTTATATTGATTTCGGCGGCGACACGGCCATTAGCCTGGTCAATCGCTACCCGAACCTGCTGGTCACCCAGACCCTGTCCAAGTCTCGTTCCCTGGCCGGTTTGCGCATCGGTCTGGCGGTGGGCGACGAAGCACTGATCGATGGCCTCAACCGCATCAAAGACAGCTTCAATTCCTATCCGCTGGACCAGCTGGCCATTGCCGCTGGCGCTGCGGCGTTTGAGGACCAGGAATGGTTCGCACAGGGCTGTGAGCTGGTAATCAGTCAGCGGGATTGGCTCAATGAAAAACTGGCGGCACGGGGCTTCGAGAGTCTGCCGTCAGCGGCGAACTTCCTGTTCACCTTTCACCCGCAACACAGTGGTTCCTCCCTGGCTCAGGGCCTGCGAGAGCAGGGCATCATCTTGCGTCACTTCGGTAAACCCGAGCGCATTGCTGATTACCTGCGAATTACTGTTGGTACGGTAGAGCAGAATCAGGCCTTGATTGAGGCGCTGGACACGCTGCTCTGATTCCCGCTGCGGAAAAATCTTTTTTCACCACAGAGGGCGCCGAGCACACAGAGAAAAAGGCTGGCTCGGTAACCTGTGGTGAAAGCCTTTCGTGTAGGAACGTCGCTGGCGGCGCGATTCTGCCGTTGATAAAACATCCATTGCAGAATGCGTAGGGTCCAGTTCGCCTTAGGCTCAGTGCACCCTACGCGGGCCGCCCGGGTTTATCTTTTTCTCAGTGAGCTCTGTGTCCTCTGTGGTAAAAAAATCTTTTGCTACACAAGGAGAGAGATCGCGCCAACCAGCGCCGCAAGCGTCCCCGCTTGAACCTTTCCGCATCCCTGCGGTACTAACAGGTATCGCCCAACGGAAAGGCCCCGATAATGAAAAAAACCTTACTGCTTGCCTGCGCGCTGTTGCCGGCCCCTCTTTTTGCCGCCGATTTCACTGTTGCCGCCCCGGTGACCGATGCGGTGCTGTTTCCCGCCCAGGCCCACCTGACTCGCGCTCTCAGCCAGCCTCTGTCTGCCGGTGAACACCAATTGCTGGTCAGCGGCTTGCCGGAGCTGGATCTGGACAGCTTGCAGGTGGCAGTGGAAGGGGCTCAGTTGCTGGGTATGCGCCAGGGATTTGCCATCAATAAAGCCGATGTATCAGCCCGTCGCGCCGAGCTGGATACAGCCATCCGCGAGCTGGAGCATTCCATGGCTGCTGCCAAGGCGGCTGATGGCCTGGATCAGCAGCAGATCAATCATCTGCAATCCCTGATGGGGCAGGCTCCCCAGGGGCAGGCAGTGTTTGCCCAGGTGCCAGTGGAAAAGTGGTCCAGCGCCTGGGAATCCATCGGCAAGGCGGTGGAAAAACGTCAGACGGCCATCAATCAGCGGGCGGTGACGCGTCACGATCAGCAGCAGACACTGGATGCCCTGCGCCAAGAGCGCCAGCAACTGGGTCAGGGGCAGACGCGCAGTCGCGAGCTGGTTCTCACCGTCAGCACGGCCAAGCCTTCCACTGCGCGGGTTCAGCTGCAGTATTTTACCGGACAGGCCGGCTGGCAGAACCAGCTGCGCGTGGATATGAATAGCGGTAGTGAAACCGTGGCGGTAACCGGTATTGCCCTGATTCATAACCGCACCGGTGAAGATTGGCAGAATGTCAGCGCTACCCTGGGGCTGGTGCCCGCCGGCTACCGCCACTTGCCGGACCCGCAGCCCTGGATCTTACGTCTGGCAACGCCACAGCCGGAAATGCGCAAGCAATCATTGCGAGCGGTAATGGCCGAGCCTGCTGCCTATGAGGCGGACATGGCGAGCGGCAACAGCATGCCGATGGCGCCTCCTGTTGCGCACGGTTTCGATATGCGCGTGCCGCTCTCGGCGCCGCTGTCCCTGGCCAGTGGCGACGCCAGTGCTCGGGTACCCTATCAGCAGGCAGAACTGCCGGTGACGCTGAGCCGGGAAAGCTATCTTTGGCAGCAGCCTGCGGTGTTGCTGGTTGGGGAGTGGAAGAACACCAGCCCGCTGCCCTGGCTGGCGGGCAGCGTCACTTTGCTGCGCGATGGTCAGCGCCTGACCCGTTATCACCGCAGCGAGAGCATCAAGCAGGGCGAGCAGATAAAAATGAGCTTCGGTGATGACCCGCGCCTGCAGATCGATGTGGTCCGCGAGCCTTCCCGGGAAGGCGAGACCGGCCTGATCAGCAAGGAAAGCACTCTGTCGGCCCTGAAGAACATTACTCTCACCTCCCACTACGACAAGTCGATCACGGTAAACCTGCTGGACCGTTTGCCGGTGGCCGGCAACGATGACATTACCGTCACTGCCAAAGGCAAGCCCGCCGATGACCGCGATGTGGATGATGTGAAGGGCCTGCAACGCTGGCAATTCACCCTGCCCGCCGGCGGAGAGGAAAGCTTCAAGCAGGGCTTCGAGATTCGTTATCCGGCGGGGGAGAGTTTGAGTGGGGTGGAAGGGCTTTGAAAGGCAATTGATAGTTGATAATGGATAATTGATAACTGCGCGATCAAGCGCAGGAATAATCTGAAAGCAAAGAGGCCGCGCTCAAGTCATTGGACGCGGCCTCTTTGCTTTCAGGATAACCGCGAGACAGGCTCGCGACGTTATCAATTATCCATTATCAACTATCAATTAACCCTCATTCCGTTTCCGCCGGCGGCCGTGTACCAATGACCACATCCACGGTCAGGGGCTGGCGATTGCGGACGATGTTGAGGCTGACTTTCTCGTCCGGTTTCATGCCGGCGATGCGGTTCATGGCTTCGTAGCCGTCGGCCATGGCGATGTCGTTGATGCCCACCAGCACATCGCCGGGTTGCAGGCCGCCCTTGTGGGCGGGGCTGTCGATGACCACTTCGGTGATCACGCCGCCACGGACCTGATCCATGCCGAAAGTTTCGGCCAGGGATGGGGTAATATCCTGCACGGTGACGCCCAGGTAACCGCGAATTACCCGGCCATGGTCGATCAGGTCGCGCATCACTTCCCGGGCAATGGAGGCCGGGGTGGCGAAGCCGATGCCCTGCCAGCTGCCATCCGCCGAGAGAATAGCGGTGTTGATGCCGATCAGATGGCCGCGGGTATCAATCAGGGCGCCGCCGGAGTTGCCCCGGTTGATGGCCGCGTCGGTCTGGATGAAGTTTTCGAAGGTGGCAATGCCCAGATGGCTGCGCCCGGTGGCGCTGACAATGCCCATGGAGACGGTCTGGCCCACGCCTAGCGGGTTGCCGATGGCCAGCACCACATCACCTACCTGCACCGGGCCGTTGCCATTGAGTTCCACTTCCGGCAGGTCCTCCAGCGCCACATGGAGCAGGGCCAGATCGGTTTCCGGGTCAGTGCCGACTACCCGTGCCGGGGCGTCGCGACCATCGCGCAGGGCTACCAGGATTTCGTCCGCATCGCGGATTACGTGATAACTGGTGAGGATGTAGCCTTTGTCGTCCACGATTACCCCGGAGCCCAGGCTGTTCAGTGCCCGTTCCCGGCGGGGTTCTTCCATGAAGCGGTTGAATAGGGGGTCTTCCGGCACATCCTCGCTGGCGAGAATCTGGGTCGTGAAGATATTGACCACCGCCGGGGCGGCGTGGTTGACCGCGCCGGCATAGCTGGCGGTGCCGCTGTCATAGCGACCGGGTCGGGCATTGGGGCCCCACTCGTACCACCACAGCACAGCCAGGCCCACGGCCAGGCCCGCCAGGATCGGTCCGGCAAAAAAACGAAAGGCTCTGATCACCGACAATGCCCCCATGCGCTCGCTTTGGCCCGTGCTATTGCCTTGCGCAGCCGACGAGACGGGGTGCGAACGAGACAAGCGCGGGTCTGGATAGGTAAACTGCGCGCAATATTATCAGATCATTGCCCGGTAGGTGTCATGCTCAAGCGCGATTACATGCTGACCTTGCTCGACCAGGAGCTGGCTGCGGATCACTTTCAGGATTACTGTCCCAATGGATTGCAGGTGGAAGGCCGCGAGCAGATCCGGCGGGTGGTCAGCGGGGTTACCGCCTGCCAGGCCTTGATCGATGCAGCAATCGTGGAAGACGCGGATGCCATCCTGGTCCACCATGGCTACTTCTGGAAGGGCGAAAACCAGCGGGTGCGGGGCATGAAAAAGCAGCGCCTGCAGACTCTGTTACGTCACGATATCAACCTGTTTGCCTATCATCTTCCTCTGGATGCGCACCCGACTCTGGGTAATAACGCCCAGCTCGCCCGGCGTCTGGGTTTCAGTGTGGAAGGGGGGCTGGACGATTCGCCGCGCCCCATCGGCAATGTGGGGCGGCTGGACAGCCCCATGTCTGCGGCGGAGTTCGCCGCCCACGCGGAAGCGGTGCTGGGTCGGACCCCGCTGCATGTGGGGGATCCGGGCGACGAAATAGAAACCATCGGCTGGTGCACCGGCGGTGCCCAGGGCTTTATCGACAAGGCCCAGACCCGGGGTGTGGACGCCTATCTGAGTGGTGAGATTTCCGAACCCACCACCCACTTTGCCCGGGAAACCGGCATGCATTATTTCGCCTGTGGTCATCATGCCACCGAACGCTACGGGGTCCAGGCCCTGGGGCAATGGCTCAATGAGCGGTTCGGTGTGGAACATATCTTTATCGATATCGATAATCCGGCCTGAAACAGGTTCTGAGGAACACCCTGATCCCATGAAGATTACTGTTGTATATAACCCGACCGCCGGTGGTGGTCGGGAGAAGCTGCTTTGCCGCTTTGTGGCCGAACTGGAAAAACAGGGCGCCCGGGTGCGCCTTTACCACACCCGTGGGCCGGGTGATGCCACCGAGTACCTGCAGGGCCTGGAAGATCAGGGCGACTGTGTGGTGGCGGTGGGCGGTGACGGCACCACCAACGAAGTCCTCAATGGTTTGGCTCCCGGTGTGGCCCTGGGCGTCTTTGCCACTGGCACTGCCAATGTGCTGGCAAAAGAGCTGCAGTTGCCCAGAACGCCGGAGCTGGCGGCTCAGATCGTGGTCAATGGCAAGAATGTGCCGGTGACGCCGGCCCGGCTCAACGGCCGGCGCTTTATCATGATGTGTGGCATCGGCTATGACGCCTGGGTGGTGAACGGGGTGAATCTGGCGGTGAAGGAGCGCTTCGGCAAACTGGCCTATGTGCAGTCCATGCTCGCGCAGATCCGCCGTTACGGTCAGCGTCATTACCGGGTCATGGTGGATGGCCGTCCGCTGGACTGTTTCTCCGCCATTGTCACCAATGGTCGCCATTACGGCGGCAGCTTTGTGCTCAGCCGGGAAGCCAACATCCTGCGGCCCCAGGTACAGGTGCTGTTGTTCCAGAAGCCGGGAGTCAGTTTCTTGCTGCGTTGCCTGGCTGCGCTGTTGCTGGGGCGTATGGAGCGGGTCGACGGCGTTGCCAGCCTACGGGCCCAGCGGGTGGAGATCCGCTGTGAGGGCGCCGATGAGCCGATCCAGGCCGATGGCGACCCGGCCGGCCAACTGCCGGCGGAGATTGTGATGGAAGATGAGCCGGTACCCATGCGGGTGGCGGATACGTTCCAGTAATTCATGGCAAGGCGTCTTTGAATAACCCGGCTCCCAGGATCGCCATCGAAATCTGTGATGGTTCATTCCCTGCCGGATAATTGCAGCCGGGAAAGGTCCCGGGAGTGTTGGGCCGTTACTACTAGGCCTGACTACAGGGCCACGAGAAGTCAAAGCGGAACTGTCAGGCCACTCGGCCAGGAAATAAAAAAGCCCGCGAAAGCGGACTTTTTTTATTCGGCGACAAATGCAAAACAGGAACCGGTTGACGCGGTAAGGCGGTTGCATGACGCCTGTTGCGCTTCAGTTTCCTCTCATTTCTTCTCTTCCGGCGGGCAACCCTGTTCGTCACAGCCTTCCGCATAATCACGTGGCGGCTCGACGATGTTGTCAGGTACCGGGCTGTCTGCCACATCCACCGGTGTGAAAGGCCCGGTGGCTTTCTGTTGCAGGCCGAAATCCTCGGCGAGGGTGCCGCCCTTGGCGCTGGGGGCATAGTCCAGCGGCGGCGCCACCGGTTCATCGCTGCCTTTTTGCGGGGCGGAATCCAGGGATTTCGCCACCGCCCGTTTGCGACCCACTTCGGAGCACAGTGCCTGAGCGCCCTTGGAAAGATGTTCGTGGACAGAGCGATAGGCCTGCGTCATATCGTTGACCAGCTCTGCGGTGTGCAGGAAATGGTCATCCACCTGATCACGATAATGATTGAGGGCCTGGCGGGCCTCATCGCGATCACGGATCAACTGGCCGGCCTGACGCCGTGCCGGTAACAACCAGAACAGTAATCCTGCGCCCACTACCACGCCGGCGGCGAAGCACAGCACCCCAGTTGTCAGCATATCCATGGCATACTCCTTCTGAATTCCAGCTATTCCAGCACAGTGCCGGGCAGTCGCCAAGGGTTAGAGCCTATTCAGGGTCTCTTCACAACCGCGTTGCCGCTAAAAATGGTCCCAGGCAAGGCATGAACCGCAGGGCCTGACGGGTCAAGTTCAAGGTTCATAACACAGCATGGGGCCATTTTTAGCGGCAACCCGAAGGGCCGGGCCCCTTTTGCCGCCAGCCCGCGATGGCGCTTGTTCATGTAGAATGACTACACTACAAAATCGCCATCACGAGCTGGCAACAAAATTGACTCCGGCGCGGTTGTGAAGAGGCCATGAATAGGCTCCAAGGTGTAAGAGACTGTTGATACTCTTGAAGTCCTTGATGCGGCGTAAGGTTTTGCGTCCGGGTGCAGCAGCTGGTCGGCAGGGCAAGAAATGCGAGAGAGGTGAAATATGGCAGCACAACAGCGGCAAAGTCTCTCCGGGCCGGCGGGCAATCTTGAGGCCGTGGTGGAACAGGGTAGTGACACGCCCTCATTTGTCGCCATTGTCTGCCACCCGCACCCCCTGTTTGGTGGCACCATGGACAACAAGGTGGTGACCAGCCTGAGTCGCCTGGCCCGGGACCAGGGCGCGGTGGTGGTGCGTTTCAACTTCCGCGGCGTCGGCGAAAGCCAGGGGGCCTATAGCGACGGCATCGGCGAAACCGAAGATCTGCTGGCGATACACAGTTGGCTGACTCATACCTGGCCGGATCTGCCCCTGTGGCTTGCCGGTTTTTCCTTCGGCAGCTTCGTGGCCGCCCGCGGGGCGGAAATACTCAAGGCCAACGGTATGCCTGCCCGGGAGCTGTTGCTGGTAGCGCCGCCGGTACACCATTATCCCTTTGATGATATCGAGCAGACCGGTTGCCCGGTGACTGTGGTCCAGGGGGACGATGATGAAGTGGTCCCGGCGGAGCAGGTGTTTCGCTGGGCAGAAGCGACGCCGTTGGCGCCGGATTTAATCCGTTTCCCGGATTGCGGCCACTTCTTCCATGGCAAGCTGGTAGAGCTGAAGCAGGCCGCCGCCAGCCATTTGCCTGGCTGACAACCTTGTCAGTCCCCTTTGGCGACGCTACATTGCCCCGTCCGAGCAGCAGGCCCCGAGACCCATGACGCCTCTTGAGCAGTATAAAGCCGACCTTCAGCGCGAAGATTTCTTCCAGGACCCCGCCCAGGAAAGGGCGGTGGCAGAGCTGGATGAGCTCTATCACCGGTTGCTGGCAGAGCCCGTCGGTGGGGGCTTTCTGTCACGTTTCCGCAAGCCCCGTACCCTCACGGGGCTGTACATGTGGGGTGGCGTCGGCCGCGGCAAGACCTACCTGATGGACGTGTTCTTCCAGGCGTTGCCGTTCAAGGAAAAACGCCGCATGCACTTTCACCGTTTCATGCAGAAGGTGCATCGGGAAATGCGTGAGCGCCAGGGGGAAAAGAATCCGCTGGTCAGCATCGCCCGGAAATTTGCCAGTCAGGCCCGGGTGCTGTGTTTTGATGAGTTCTTCGTCACTGACATCACCGATGCCATGATCCTGGCCGGGCTGATGGGTGAGTTGTTTGCCAATGGCGTGACCCTGGTGGCGACGTCCAACATCGAGCCTGATGGCCTCTACAAGGATGGCCTGCAACGGGCGCGCTTCCTGCCGGCCATCGAGCTGCTCAAGGAATACACCAAGGTGCTCAACGTGGACGGCGGCAATGACTACCGTCTGCGGCTACTGGAGCAGGCCGAGTTGTACCATTGTCCGCTGGGCAAGGCTGCTGATGCGTTTCTCCGCGAACGGTTTCATACCCTGGAGCCGGATCATTCCCGCCACCGTGACCACGGCAATGTGCTGATCGAGGGGCGCAAGATCTCCTCGGTCATGTGTGCTGATGACGTGGTCTGGTTTGAATTCAAGGCTCTGTGTGATGGGCCGCGCAGCCAGACCGACTACATTGAAGTAGCGCGGGAGTTTCATACCGTGCTGGTCTCCAATGTGGAGCAGATGGGGGCCGGTAAGGATGATATGGCCCGGCGTTTTATCAATCTGGTGGATGAGTTCTACGATCGGGCCGTGAAGCTGGTGATTACCGCAGAAGTGCCCATCGAAGACATCTATGCCGGTGGCCGTCTGGATTTCGAATTCGAGCGAACCCGCTCCCGCCTTCAGGAAATGCAGTCCTCCGAATATCTGGGCCTCGAGCACCGGGCCTGAGACCGTTTTCGTCATTGGCCGGAATTGTCATCGCTGCCCAGCGTTGAACATTTCGGTCATTGCCCGCTGGCAGGCTAAATGCACAGAATGTGGCATTCTTTGCCCCGGCCGAGCCCGGTATCGGGGCCACCCCTGATAACCTGATACCGGAGAGCATGATGATTCCCCGTACGTTGTTCAGTTCCGACCATGAAACCTTCCGCGATACCGTGCGCAAATTCCTCGAAAACGAGGCGGTGCCGCATCATGAAGAATGGGAGCAAACCGGTGTTGTGCCGAAAGACGTCTGGCTGAAGGCGGGTGAGCAGGGCTTCCTGTGCCCCATGGTCGAAGAAGAGTACGGCGGTATCGGTGCCGACTTTCTCTACAGTGTGGTGATTGGTGAGGAAGTGTCCCGCCTGGGCCTGACCGGTATCGGTTGGGGCCTGCATACGGAAATCGTGGCCCCCTACATCGAGCACAATGGCTCCGAAGCCCTGAAGCAGAAATACCTGCCGAAAATGGTGACCGGTGAAGTGATTGGTGCCATCGCCATGACAGAACCGGGTGCCGGCTCAGATCTGCAGGGCGTGAAGACGTCTGCCGTGAAAGAGGGCGATCACTACATCCTCAACGGTTCCAAAACCTTTATTACCAACGGCCAGAATGCGGATATCGTCATCGTCGTGGCGAAAACCGATCCGTCCAAAGGTGCCAAGGGCATCAGCCTGTTTGTGGTAGAAACCGACTCTGAAGGCTTTGAGAAGGGCACCAACCTGAAGAAAGTGGGCATGAAAGCCCAGGATACCTCCGAGCTGTTCTTCCAGGACGTGAAAGTGCCGGCGGAGAATCTGCTTGGCGAAGAAGGCATGGGCTTTGTCTACCTGATGCAGGAACTGCCGCAGGAGCGTCTGGGGATTGCCATCGGTGGTCTGGCCATGGCGGAATCCGCTCTGGAACACACCATCAATTATGTGAAAGAGCGCAAAGCGTTTGGCAAGCCGGTTGCCGCCTTCCAGAACACCCAGTTCAAGATTGCCGAAATGCACACCAAGCTGGAAGTGGCCCGCGCCTACGTGGATCGCTGCCTGGAGCTGCATCTGAAAAAAGAACTGGATATCCCCACCGCTGCGGCGGCCAAATATTACATCACCGATTTGCAGTGCGAAGTGATCGATGAGTGCGTGCAGTTGCATGGTGGTTACGGCTATATGTGGGAGTATCCGGTGGCGCGCATGTTTGCCGATTCCCGCGTACAACGTATTTATGGTGGCACCAATGAAATCATGAAAACGATTATTGCCAAGGCAGTTCTGGCTGACTGAAGCCGGTGGCATGATCGCAAATAAAAAAAGGCAGCATTCGCTGCCTTTTTTTTATTTTCTCTTTCTAATACGAAAGGCTGAGTGAACGGGATTCCTTGCGTGTATCGCGGCCTATTGTGTATAAGTGGATTGCTGTTCTTTTAATCATTTCGACAGCATTACTTTGCGAGGAAGAGGGAGAGAAATCATGAAAAAAACAGGTGCCGTTCTTGTCGGTTCCGCATTGAGCCTGGTTGCCGGGCACGCGGCGGCAAGTGGCTTTTCCGTGTCCTATCAATCCGTGTCCGCTCTGGGTACCGCCTATGCCGGTGCCGGTGTGTTGAGCGAGAACGCCTCTAACCAATGGTACAACCCGGCTACCCTGGCAGGGCTGAAGCAGGCAGAGCTTTCTGCTGCAGCTCATCAGGTGTGGGTCGATACGACGTTCGAAGCTGATAATGACGGCAGCTTTGCAGGTTTGATTCCCCAGTCAGGCGTTGGACCTGGTGATTTCGAAGACGTGGAGCCTTTCGTTGGTAGTCTTTTCCTGGCTGTCCCGCTCAGCGACATGATGACTTTCGGTTTGGGCGTGAATGCGCCGTTTGGAACCAAAATCGAGTACGAGAAAAACTGGGGTAATAGTTATCTGACGCCTCTGGGCCCCATTACTGCTGGGGACTTGTACTCAACAGAATCAGACCTTAGAACGTATAATATTAATCCGTCACTTGGTGTTCAGCTGACTGACTCTCTGAGTGTAGGGCTGGGCCTGAGTTACCAGCGACTGGATGCGGATATTCGCAACGCCGCGACTCGTCTTGAAGGTGATGATGATAGCTACGGCTGGAATCTTGGGCTGACTTACAGCCCGGATGACAATAACCACTTTGGTGTCGCCTATCGTTCCAAAATTGAATATGACGTGGAAGGCGATATCACTTTCAGTCAGCTCGGTGCTAACTTGACCAATTTCCAGGCAGGTGCGCCAGTTGTCGCGGCTGGAACCTATGAAGGCGAGGCTTCCATTGATTTGCCGGCATCGCTGCAACTGTCCTATGCGGGTGACCTCTCTGATCGCACTCAGATCCTGATGGGTGTTGAATGGATGGAGTGGAGCAGCCTGGACAAGTTGGAGGTAGAGAGCGATCAGCTTGCGTTCAACCCGACCGAAAATTTCGACTGGGAAAACACCGTGCGCTACTCCCTTGGCGTCCGTCATGCCATGAATGAAACTACCGTGCTGCGTGCCGGTGTGGCGAAGGAAGAATCCACTCAGGGCACTGATAATCGCTCGGCGATCTCTCCGGATTCCGACCGCGTTTGGCTGACTCTGGGCGCTGGTTTCACCCCGGTGGAGAACATGACCATCGACGTGGGTTATGCGCATATCTTTGTGGAAGATGCGGATATCAACCGAGCGGATAAAGGCGCTCAGTTGAAAGGTACCTATGAACTGGATGCGGATGTGATTGGCGCGCAGCTTAGCTACCGCTTCTAATCCCTTGCTACGTTCCAGCAAAAAAGGCCCTGCTTGCAGGGCCTTTTTTTATGTTTGCTATGCACTCGGGTAAGGGCGGTAAAACCTTCCCGACAATGTAGGGTGAATTAGCCGCAGGCGTAATCCTCCATGTTTGAATTCCGTACCGTGGCTGCCGAGAGAAGGTGGATTACGCTCAGGCTAATCCACCCTGCGTTTCCTTCGATCTCAGCAGTGTTGCGGTCAGGGCCGGCGCCAGCGCGGTAGCCATGGCCTGATACCCCTTGATGCTCGGGTGGTAGCCGTCTTCGGCCAGCAGGGCCGGGTCGTTCATTGGCGGATAGCTCAGATAGATAAAGTCAGCGGGCCGCTCCCGCGCCAGTTGCTGCTGGATGGCATCCAGTTGTCTGGCCCGCCAGCCCAGCAGCTGGCGCAGGGGCGAGGGCAGGGCGGTAAAGCGGTGCATGGGCGGTACGCTAAGCAGGTACAGGGGGCCTGGCAGTCGGGCGTTCAGGGCCAGCAACTGTTGACGGTAACGGCGCCTGGGTGTCAGCCCGGTGGTGTCATTGACTCCCATGCTCAGCAGAATGGCGTCCGCCTCCGGTAGCTCGATGGTTTTCAGGTTGTCCAGCAGGGCCTGCAGGCGGATACCGTTAATGCCATGGCTGTGCCAGCCAATGGTGTGAAGGCTTTGCTGCTGTAGCTGCCGGGCCAGTTGGCTGGCCAGGCCATCTTGATGATGCGCCACGCCCACCCCCGCAGCGGTGGACTCGCCGATCACCAGCAGTCGCCGTGTCGGCTCGCCGTCACCGTACTGGCCGTGTTGTGCACCGCCGGCTTCCGGCAGGCGCGGGGTGGTACGGCGGGTCCGTTTGCCCTGCCAGACCAGCAGCGGGGCAAGCAGGGCGGTGCTGAGCCAGAAGGGCAGGTGCATGGGCTATCCCACAAACATTTTCTTGGCCAGCGGCAGGCCTTTCAGGCCGCTGACAGCAACGGTGGTCAGCAGGCCGCCGATCATGGCGCCGACCACCCCGCAGGTCATGATGTCCTGGCCGGTCAGGTACAGGCCGGGGAGGCGGGTCTTGGGTTTCAGCCAGTCCTGTTCAAACCGTTGTGGAGTGTGGTCCAGCCCGTAGATTTCGCCTGTGCTGTAGCGGCAGAAATAGTCCGTGGACAGTGGCGTGGACAGTTCGTAGTAATCCACCTTGCCACGCAGGTGCGGCATTTTCTCATAGAGCTTTTCCAGCAGGCGCTGGGCATAGGCTTCCTTCTTCGCCTCGTAATCCTCGCCGCGTTTCCCCCAGGGTTGGTCCGCCCAGTCCTGATACCACTCGAATGGCCCCGGGGCCACGATCTCGATGGTGGCCCGGCCCGGGTAGCGCTCTGTGAAGCTGGGGTCCTTGGCGGAGGGAAAGGAAATATAGGTGAGCGGAATATCGTGGCTGTCCGGGGCGGCGAGAAAACTCTCAACCTGACCGCGGTAATCCGCGCCCGGGTAAATCCAGAAGTTGGTTTTCGGCAGCTTCAGGTTTTCCGCGGTGTCCTGCAGGCCGATATACAGGCAGACGCTGGCCATGGAGCGTTGCACCTGCCCCAGTTTGTTTTGATAGAAGGCTTTGTGAGGAGCGCTCTCCGGCAGCAATGGCCCAAAGGTGTTGAAAACGCCGGCGTTGCTGATCACGGCGGGGGCGTGGATGGCCTGGCCGTCGGCCATGCGCACGCCCACCGCCTTGCCATTGTCGATCAGGATTTCCTTCACGTCTGCATAGGTGAAGACTTCGCCACCACCTTGCTGGATCACCGGAATAATGGTCTTGGCCATTTCCGAGGCGCCGCCCACCGGGTAGTAGCCACCGTAGAGGTAATGCCGGGCGATCAGTGCGTGGATGATAAAGCTGGAGTCATCGGGCACCAGACCATTGTCGCCCCATTGGCCGGTGAGGGCGGCAATCAATTCCTGGTTGCCGGTGAGGGTTTCCAGTACTTCCCGGGTGGTGCGATTGAGAAAGTCGGGAGCCTTGCGGCGAGCAAGATGCCGGAACGGCCGGGCCAGCAGGTTCGGCAGTATCTTGGCCAGCGTCACCCCGGGCATGGCCTTGGCCACCTGGGAGAGGTAATCCAGATAGCTGTCGATGGCCTGCTCTTCGCCGGGAAACTGGGTTTTCAGTTCGTTGGCAAAGGCCTCGGGCCCGGCGACCAGATCGATCTGGCGATTGCCGATGAACAGGCGGTCGTAGTGATCGTCCATGGCCGCCCATTGCAGTTTGCTGTCGGTGACGTAATCGAACAGGCGGCGGGCCAGAGTGTGTTTGGCGCCCATATCGCCGATGTAGTGCACGCCCACATCCCATTCGTAGCCGTTGCGGTCATAGCTGTGGGTGAAACCGCCGGCGGTATAGTGCTGCTCCAGCACAATCACCTTCTTGCCCATTTTGCTCAGACAAGCGGCGGCGGTCAGGCCGCCGATACCGGAGCCGATGATGATGGCGTCATAGGGGCCATCGAGGCGATTGGCCCGATAACGTCGGCCAACGCGCAGGGTGCTCGGTGTGGGGCTGCTCATGGGGTGGGCTCCTTGTTGGAACGTTCAATGCTGCCGTCCAGCAGCAGGGCGGTGATGCCCGCTGCCAGTTGAGGTTCGTTGTCATGGCCGGGAAGGTGGCCGTCGATGGTCAGTTGCGACAGTCCGTGCACCAGGGACCAGGCGGCGGCGGTCAGCAGGGCCAGGGGCGCAGCTTTCAGGTAACCCCTTTGCTGGCCGTTTGCCACGGTGTCTTCCAGTACCTGGAATGCCGCCAGCCCGGCCTGATCCAGTCGCGGGTGGGCGCCACGCGGCAACACTCGCCCGCCGAACATGAGTCGGTACAGGTTGGGCTCCTCCCGGGCGAAGGCTACGTAGGCCAGGCCGATGCCGATCAGGGCGCTGCGGCTGTCTTGCTGGTCCACGGCCAGCAAATACTGACGCAGGGTCTGGAAACCGCTGATCGCCAGTTCGGCCAGCAGGCTTTCCCGGTCGGCATAGTGGCGATACAACGCCGGCGTGCTAACGCCGATCTGCCTGGCCAGGGCGCGCAGGCTGATAGCGCTGTCGCCCTGCTCACGAACAATGGCCAGGGCCTGCTCGTGGGCCTGCTGGTAAAGGTCGCCGTGGTGGTATGCCGTGCGTGCCATGGTTTCTCATTTGCCGAAGTTAACGCCGTTAACATTGACATGATCCTGATGGTATCGTCAACGGTTCTGTTCGGGGTGGCCGGTGGTTGCGGAGCTGTTGTAGGAACGGAGCGTAGCGGGGTAACGCACGTATTTCCGTGGGCCCGAAGGGTGAGCGAAGCGAATAACACCTCTGGAGGCGCGAACCACGCGCTAGCGTGGAAATCGCCCGCGGGCGATCAGGGGTTCAGCACTCGACAGGTTTCAGGAAGAACAGGGTTTTCGAAACCGTTGTCGCCTCGCTGCGCTCGGTTCGTCCCCAGGATGGGAACTCCTACCGTCGAGGCGGAGGTGTATTAAGGCCTTCAGGTTTGACGCGCTGCGCCCAGGTATTGGGCGCGGCGGGCTGTTGATATCAGGGCGCCGGGTAGGGGAAGCGGGTGTGGATGGCTTCCAGGGCTTTTTCCAGGTCCCGGTCCCAGGGCAGGTCCACGCTCTTCAGGTTTTCCTCCAGCTGGGAAAGGCTGGTGGCGCCGATGATATTGCTGGCCACAAAGGGGCGGGTAGTGACGAACTGCAATGCCAGTTGGGTCGGGCTCAGGCCGCGTTCCTCTGCCAGTTGGCAGTAGGCCTCGGTGGCTGCGCTGGCCTGGTCGTTGGTGTAGCGGCTGAACTGTTTCACCTCTGTCAGCCGGGCACCTTTGGGCCACTGGTTGTTGCGGTATTTGCCGGTCAGCATGCCAAAGGCCAGGGGCGAGTAGGCCAGCAGGTCGACGTGCTCGCGATGGGCGATTTCCGCCAGGCCTACTTCAAAACTGCGGTTAAGCAGGGAGTAGGGGTTCTGGATGCTGGCCGGCGGCGCCAAGCCGATCTTCTCGGCCTCACGCAGAAAGGTCATGGTGCCCCATGGCGTTTCATTGGACAGACCCCAGTGGCGGATCTTGCCGGCATCCACCAGTTCCTTGAGGGCGGCTACTGTGTCGCTGATGGCGATGCCGTCCTCGCCGTCGCGATGCTTGTAGCCCAGCCGGCCGAAATAGTTGGTGGTGCGCTCCGGCCAGTGCAGCTGATACAGGTCGATCACATCGGTCTGCAGGCGCTTGAGGCTGCCTTCTACCGCGCTTTGCAGGCTGGAGCGGTCGAAACGCGGACCGCCGCGAATGTGTTTTACATAGTCGCCAGGGCCGGCGGCCTTGGTGGCCAGGATGATCTTGTCGCGGTTACCGGTGCGCGCAAACCAGTCGCCAATGATGGTTTCGGTGCGGAATGAGGTGTCCGGGCTGGCTGGTACGGCGTACATCTCGGCGGTATCAAAAAAATTGATGCCGTGGTCCAGCGCCATATCCATCTGGGCATGGCCTTCCTCCGCCGTATTCTGGCTTCCCCAGGTCATGGTGCCCAGGCACAGGCTGCTGATTTTCAGGTCAGTGCGTCCAAGACGGCGGTATTCCATGGTGTACTCCTTGCAAAGGGGCCGGTAGGCACGGGTAGAATAGGCGCCAATCTCATCATGCTGCCTGTTGCGGCACAATGGTGGGAACTGACCTGCAGCCAGGCAGTAAACGACATGACAACAAAAGCCCCCGAACCGCTTGTGTTCTTTGGGGGGCTTGGGTAGAATTCGCGCTCTCTTGCCCGGCGGAACTGACGCCGGCGGGTGTTTGCTACCCGTAACATATTGAATTTAGGGCAGAATTCCATGAAGACCTACAGCGCAAAACCGGAAAGCGTAAAGCGCGACTGGTATGTGGTAGACGCCTCCGGCAAAACGCTGGGTCGGTTGGCGACCGAAGTCGCCAGCCGTCTGCGCGGTAAACACAAGCCGGAGTTTACTCCACACGTCGATACCGGTGATTACATCGTCGTAGTCAATGCCGATAAAGTGGCCGTTACCGGTAACAAGGCAAATGACAAGATGTACTACCGTCACACCGGTTACCCGGGTGGCCTGAAAGAAGCCAACTTCTCCACTCTGCAGGCCGAAAAGCCTGAAATGATCATTGAGAAGGCGGTGAAGGGCATGCTGCCGCGTAACCCTCTGGGTCGCGCCATGTTCCGCAAACTGAAAGTTTACGCCGGTACTGAGCATCCGCACACCGCTCAGCAGCCGCAGCAGCTGGAAATTTAAGGGGTTTATTGATGGCAACTGTAGAAACCAACTACGGAACCGGTCGCCG
The DNA here is from genome assembly GCF_002364155.1 of Alcanivorax sp. UBA3183. Classification (NCBI taxonomy): domain Bacteria; kingdom Pseudomonadati; phylum Pseudomonadota; class Gammaproteobacteria; order Oceanospirillales; family Alcanivoracaceae; genus Alcanivorax; species Alcanivorax sp. UBA3183. Next base: position 75,891 of record NZ_DEXN01000017.1, on the reverse strand, counting down.
CAAGACCTCTTCCGCTCGCGTTTTTCTGCGTCCGGGTAGCGGCAAGATTTCTGTTAATGGCCGCCCGCTGGATGTTTACTTCGGTCGTAAAACCAACCAGATGGTAGTTCGTCAGCCGCTGGAACTGATCGAAGTGACCGACAAGTTTGATGTGCTGGTTACCGTAAGCGGTGGCGGCAACAACGGTCAGGCTGGCGCCATCCGTCACGGCATCACCCGTGCGCTGATGGAGTACGATGGTGAGCTGCGTGGTCAGCTGCGTCGTGCCGGTTACGTGACCCGTGATGCGCGTGAAGTTGAGCGTAAAAAAGTGGGTCTGCGCAAGGCGCGTCGTCGCCCGCAGTTCTCCAAGCGTTAAGCTTTACAACAGCTGTTCACAAAAAAGCCCAGCAATGCTGGGCTTTTTTGTGTTCAAATCAGGCGTTTAGCGACTCTGGCCGGGGAATAACCGGTTGTCAGGTGTGGGCTTTTTCTTTACCATTTGCGCCGCCTTACTCCGCCCGGAGCGCGAGGTAGTACCTCGAGTCTCGGACTATTCCCGAGCGTGGGATCTAAGGGGAGAATAACTGAATGAGCAACGACGGCGTTAATACCAGCCGCCGCACCTTCTTGATCGGCTTGACCTCGGCTATTGGTGCCGCAGGTGCAGTTGGCGCGGCTGTTCCTTTTGTGAAATCCTGGCAACCCAGTGCCAAAGCCAAGAATGCCGGTGCGCCGGTAACGGTGGATATTGGCAAACTGGAGCCCGGTCAGCGTGTGGTTGAGGAATGGCGAGGCCAGCCCGTGTGGGTGGTGCGTCGTACCGACGATATGCTGCAAACCTTGCCTCAGCTGGAAAGCAAGCTTAGTGACCCTGCGTCTGAAGCTGACCAGCAGCCTGCCTATGCGCAGAACGAGTGGCGCTCTATCAAGAAAGAGCTGCTGGTGCTGATTGGCACCTGTACCCATCTGGGGTGTTCGCCGTTGTATGAGGACGAGCCTACGGTGGAACTGGAGCACGGTGGTTTTTTCTGCCCCTGTCACGGTTCCAAGTTTGATCTGGCCGGTCGCGTCTACAAGGGCGTGCCCGCACCCACCAACCTGGTGGTGCCGCCGCACTCTTATCTGAGTGAAGGTGTCATCATTGTGGGTTCTGAAGAAGGGGAGACCGAGGCATGATGGGAATGGTGAATCGTGTTGTCGACTGGGTAGATGCCCGTCTGCCCGTGGTGGACGCTTACAAGCGCCACATGTCCGAATACTACGCCCCGAAGAACTTCAACTTCTGGTACTACTTCGGTGTGCTGTCCCTGGTGGTGCTGATCAACCAGCTGCTCACCGGTATCTGGCTGACCATGTTCTACTCCCCCAGCGAAGGTTTTGCCTCGGTGGAATACATCATGCGTGATGTGGAGTGGGGCTGGTTGATCCGTTACATGCACGCGGTAGGGGCGTCCGCCTTCTTCGCGGTGGTCTATATCCACATGTTCCGTGGTTTGATGTACGGCTCCTACAAGCCGCCGCGGGAACTGGTGTGGATCTTCGGTATGCTGATCTACCTGGCGCTGATGGCGGAAGGTTTCCTTGGCTATGTGCTGCCCTGGGGCAACATGTCCTATTGGGGCGCCCAGGTGATTATTTCCCTGGCCGGTGCTATTCCCTTTGATCTGTTGCCGTTTATCGATGCCGCTGAAGCGAAGGAAATCGGTGAAGGTCTGACGACCTGGGTACGTGGTGACTATCTGCTGTCCACTGCGACGGTGAACAAGTTCTTTGCCCTGCACGTGGTCGCGATTCCCATCGTGCTGCTGGCTCTGGTGGTACTGCACATCCTGGCGCTCCACGAAGTGGGCTCCAACAACCCGGATGGCGTGGAAATCAAGCAGAACAAGGACGAAAACGGTATCCCGGTAGATGGCATTCCGTTCCACCCCTACTACACCGTGAAGGACCTGCCCGGCGTGATCGTGTTCCTGATGATCTTTGCCGTGGTGATCTTCTTCTTCCCGGATGGCGGTGGCTACCTGCTGGAGAAGCCGAATTTCGAGCCGGCTAACCCGCTGAAGACGCCGGATCATATTGCACCGGTATGGTATTACGGTCCTTACTACGCGATGTTGCGTGCCGCGACCCTAGATATCATCATGCCTGCCAAGGCCTGGGGCCTGGTGGCTATGGGTGGTGCTATCGTGATCCTGTTCGTGATCCCCTGGCTGGATCGCCACCCGGTTCGCTCCATCCGCTATCGTGGCTGGTTGAGCAAGCTGTTCATGACGATCTTCGTGTTGGACTTCCTGATGCTGGGTTATTTTGGTACTCAGCCGGCGACTCCTGCTAAGACCATGATGGCTCAGTTCGGTACGATCTATTACTTCAGCTATTTCCTGTTGATCATGCCGTTTGTTCACAAATTCGAAAAATCCAAGCCGGTTCCGGAACGGGTAACGGGGGGTCACTGATGAAGAAATTAGCGGTCGTTCTTTTCAGCTGCCTGCCGTTGGTCGCCTTCGCGGCCGGTGGTGGCAAGAGTGAGTATGAAGTACCGGCACCGGTCAATCTGCAGGATAAAGTGAGCCTGCAGAATGGCGCCAAGCTGTTTGTAAACTACTGCATGGGCTGTCATGGTCTGCAGTATCAGCGCTACAGCCGACTGGCTGAAGATCTGGAAATTCCGGAAGAGCTGGTGCAGGAAAAACTGAATTTCACCACCGACAAGGTGGGTGATCAGATGCGTACAGCCATGGCATCGGAAGATGCCAAGGCCTGGTTCGGCAATGCGCCGCCGGATCTCACCATGGTGACCCGTTATCGTTCAGAGGATTGGGTGTATTCCTACCTGATCAACTTCTACGAAGACGAGTCTCGTCCCTTCGGTTACAACAACCGGGTGTTCGAGAACGTGGGCATGCCCCATGTGATGGCAAGCCTGGAAGAAGAGCTGAGCGAAGAGGAGTTCAAGCAGGAGATGGGTGATCTTACCAATTTCCTGGCTTACACCGCGGAGCCGGTTCGTCCCCTGCGTGAGCGTCTGGGTGTGTATGTATTGGTGTTCCTGGGCATTCTGCTTGTCCCGGCATACCTGCTCAAGAAGGAATACTGGAAAGACGTGCACTAACGATTAGTGCCCCTTTTCAGCGTTGAACAGGGTATCCGTGTAAGCGGTTACCCTGTTTCTGTTATAGCTATTTGTGCGGAGATGATTCGACCATGGGTGTGGTGACCAAGCGTTCTTCAATGACTTTCTTTTCTTCCCCGGAAGATCATTACAGCCATCGCGTACGTATCGTGCTGGCGGAAAAAGGGGTCACAGTCGATATCGTTGATGTGGACAATAACAGCAAGCCGGAAGATCTGGCGTCGCTGAACCCTTACAACGAAGTGCCTACCCTGGTGGACCGTGAACTGACCCTGTATCAGTCCACGGTCATCATGGAATACCTGGATGAGCGTTTCCCGCATCCGCCGTTGCTGCCGGTTTACCCGGTAGCCCGTGCCCACAGCCGTCTGCTGATCCATCGGGTCGAGCGTGACTGGTGTGGCCACGTTGATGCGATTCTGGCCGGTGAAGAAAAAGAGGCCAGCCTCAACAAGCGTCGCAAGGAACTGCGCGAAGCGATCATTGCCACTGCGCCGATCTTCAGCGAGCTGCCGTACTTCATGAGCGAAGAGTTCACTCTGGTGGACTGTGTGGTTGGCCCCATCCTGTGGCGGTTGCCGGCCCTGGGTATCGAGCTGCCGGCCAAGCAGGTCAAGCCGTTGCTGGATTATGCCGAGCGTCTGTTCGATCGTGATGCCTTCCAGGCCAGCCTGACCGATGCCGAGCGCGAACTGCGCAACCCGCTGTAATCATGTCTGATATGTCCCCCAATCGCCCGTATCTGATACGGGCGATCCACGAGTGGATCTGTGATAACGGCCTGACCACCCACCTGGCGGTGAATACCTCCTATCCCGGTGTGGAAGTGCCTCAGGACTTTGTTCAGGACGGTCAGATCGTCCTGAATATTGCGCCTAGGGCAGTGACGCAGTTTATTGCCGGCAATGACGAGATTACGTTCTCTGCTCGTTTCGGCGGCATGCCCATGACTATCCGGGTGCCGGTGAACGCGGTGGTAGCGGTCTTTGCCCGTGAAAACGGCCAGGGTATGGCCTTCGATCCGGCTGAGACGCCTCCCGAGCCGCCGCCCCCGGAACCGGAAAAGGACGACAGCAAGGGAAAGGTCAGCCATTTGAAAGTGGTGAAGTAAAAAAACCGGCGAAAGCCGGTTTTTT
>NZ_DEXN01000017.1:41522-71441 GCF_002364155.1 Alcanivorax sp. UBA3183 | reverse complement strand
AGCTACGAGCTACGAGCTACAAAAAAACCGCACCCTTCGGGCGCGGTTTTTTTTGGGGGGGGCAGCGCGGGCTCGGCGTTCCGGTTGGGGAGGGCCTTTCTTCGTGTTGCGGCTTGAAGCTTGTCGCTTGCAGCTGCTCTTTAGTCGATATACTCGATAATCTTCACGATCTTCTGCACACCGTAGACTTTCTGCACCTGTTCGACGACCGCAGTAGCCTCTGCGTGGGTCAGCAGGCCCATCAAGTAGACTACACCGTTTTCTGTTACCACTTTGGTGCGCCAGCCGGGTGCATCGCCGTTGATCAGTAGTCGGCTTTTGACCTTGCTGGTCAGCCAGGTGTCATTGGTCCGTGCCAGAAAGGAGTTGGACCCCACCACCTGCAGTTCGTTGTGCACATGGCGGACATGACGAACCTTCTCGGCGATATTTCCGGCCTGAGTCTTCAGGTCTTCGCTGGCTACCTGGCCGGCAAGCAGGACGTTGCCGTTGTAGCTCACCGTCACAATGCGTGACTCGTCCAGCTCGGCACTGGCCCGGGCCAGATTCACTGCGACCTTGCGTTCAATATTGCCGTCCTCGACAAAGGCCCCAAAGGTGCGTTTGCCGTGATTTTGGTCGACCGGATCATCGGACATGCCCTTGGACAGGGAGACACAACCGGTGCTGGTAACAAGCATCAAGAACAGAGTCAGAATGCTGCTCAAACGGGTGAAGCGTGCGGCCATTTACTGGCCTCCAAAGAGTTGCTGGTCGATGTAATCGCACAGGGAGTGAATCACCAGCAGGTGAACTTCCTGAATGCGGGCGGTGGAGGTGGCGGGCACCCGGATCTCGATGTCGTTGGGGCCATACAGGTTGACCATTTCGCCGCCTTCCTTGCCGGTCATGGCGACAACGCGCATTTCCCGGTCGTGGGCGGCCTGTATGGCCTGTATCACGTTGGCGGAGTTACCGCTGGTGGAAATGGCCAGCAGGATGTCGCCGCTGCCGCCCAGGGCGCGCACCTGTTTGGAGAAGATTTCGTTATAGCTGTAATCGTTGGCGATGGAGGTGAGTGTGGAGGAGTCCGTGGTCAACGCGATCGCGGGCAATGCAGGACGCTCCATTTCGAAGCGATTGAGCAGCTCGGAAGAAAAATGCTGGGCATCGCCGGCGGAGCCGCCGTTACCACAGGTGAGGATCTTGCCGCCGTTGAGCAGGCATTCCACCATGGCCTGACCGGCCGCCTCGATGACGGTGGGCAGTACTTCGCCGGCCTTGGCTTTGGTTTCGATGCTTTCGGCAAATAATTGCCGGATACGGTCCACGCTCATAATTACCTCATTGTTCTGCGCGTTCGATTATTGGGGCTATTCGCTGTAGAACGCGTTTTGTATCCACTGATAACGGACAGTGTCGTTGTTGTCCGGTTCCATTCCCAGTACATCAAAGCGGCAGGGGCGATCATGGTATTGCGGGTGACGGGCCAGGTAATGCTGGGCCGCCAGGATCAGCCGGCGTTGTTTGTGGTGATCCACGGAAGCCAGTGCACCGCCATGACTTCGGTAGCTGCGCCAGCGCACTTCCGTGAACACCAGGGTGTTGCCGTCCTGCATAATCAGGTCGATTTCACCTTGCCGGCAGCGGAAATTGCGGGCCACAACCTCTAGTCCCTGCTGCGTGAGCCAGTGTGCAGCCTGTTTTTCCGCTTCGCCACCGGAATTTTTGTTACTGCGCGGTAATTTCACGGGTTCTGCTGTTGTTTGCAGGTTCGGCTACCTTGGGCAGGGCGCGTGCCTCGCCATTGATAAAGACGCCCCAGTTCAGTTCGCGCACGATACGTTGCTGTTTCATGCTCAGGCGGCCGGTGACTCCGGGCAGTTCACTGGAGGGCAGGGTGCTTAGCAGGAAAACACGGCTTTGCAATCGATAGGCATCAATGCCCATGGCAAACAGACGCTCGTAGCGGCCGTGGCCTTCGGGCCATTGCTCGTTGCTCATTCGGCGTAGCTGAGAGTCTTCGTTGCTGAGCATCCAGGGCATGTCCACAAAGCGTACCCCGTTCAGGTCCTGGTCGCGCCTCGGGTTGGATTCGCCGCTGTGAACCAGGGCCGTGGAGTAGACCGGCAGATCCTTGGCGTAGTGGAAATTCAGCGCCGGTTTGACCTGGCGTCCCTGGTTGGGATTGGCGAGCAGAAACAGGAAGCCCATATCCTGGCGACGACGTGGCTGGATATCCATGTCCAGGCTGGTGAAGCGGCTCACTGCCTGGCCGCGGCTCTGGCTCTGCGCCACCAGCAGCAGTTCCTTGACGGTGTCGCCCAGAGTGGGGCCTTCCTGGTAGGTACGAGTCACGGTCACGGTACCACCGAGGGATTGCCATTCTTGCGCAAACGCCTGGGCAACCCGTTCACCCCATTCCCCTTCCGGGTAGAGGATGCCGGCCTGGCTTGCGCCTTCGCGAGCACCTTGCAGGGCTATCTGGCGAGCTTCGTCTTCCGGCGCGAGGCCGAACTGGAAGAAATTCTCTGGCAGTTCGCCCTGATCAATATAGTTCAGCGCCAGGGTGGTAACAGGCAGGGTGCCCTGGTTGGCAATGGTGGCTGCCTTGTCCTTGGCCAGCGGCCCGAGGATGAAGTCGGCGCCGTCCTGAACGGCCTGCTGGTAGAGAGCGAGGATGTCGTCACCGCCGGAATCGTAGAAGCGCAATACCGGTGGGTTGCCGTCCTGTTTGTGCCGATAGTAGGCCGTCATGATGCCTTCCTGGAGTGCCTTGCCGGCATTTTTCAGCGGGCCGGTGGCAGGCAGCAGAATGGCAACCTTGCTGGGGCGTTCGCTGACAGCTTTTTCCAGGGCGTCGAGCATATCGGGAACGTCATCGGTGGCCGGGTGGGTGCGCCACTGGGCGCTCCATTGATTCAGCCGGCTGACCTGGGCATCGAGATCGGCGATCGGGTCCCGGTAAAGCTGGGCCAGGGTGAGCCAGCCGAGTAAATCACCACGGCTGTCCTCAATGGCATCGGCCAGTTCGGAGCTGGACAGTTGCATCAGCAGTTGCCAGATCATGCCGTGGTTATAGTCTTGATCTTCATCTTCCAGCAGGGGGTGTGTGGCCACCCGTTGTTGCAGGCTGCCGGTCAGATCACCCTTCATTGCCAGGGCGTCGGCTTTGAGCAGATCCAGCCCTGCCTGTTGCTCGGCGGGATACTGAAGAATGTCATCTTCGTGACGTTGCAGCAGGGCCAGCGCGTCGTCGGGTCGTTGGTCACCCAGCTGGGCGCGACCGCTGAGCAGTATCCAGGTAAACCGTTGTTCGTTGTCCATGGCCTGAGGATTCAGATCGGCGAGCAACTGGCCGGCATCACCGGGTCGCTGCTGATCCAGATAATGTTCCGCCCACTGCAGCGCGGCACCGATGCGTGCATCGGTTTTCATGGTGGCCAGTTGACTGCGGGCAGCGGACAGCGCGGTGGGAGCGGTGCCAACCTTGGCAGCCGACGGCTGTTCATAAACCGTGGTGCGCGTAGGAGTGGTGGTAGAACAGCCGGCGATGACTGCGGCAGCAAGCAGGGCTGCCAAACGGGCCTTTCTGAATTCCATGGCGAGACGTTCGTATTACCAGAATGAAGCCGCTATTGTAGGCGCTTCATTGGAGCCCCACCAGTTGAGTCGTGCACAGATATGAGTGGAACTTTGTATATTGTCAGTACACCGATCGGAAATCTGGATGACATCAGTCGTCGGGCGATAGCGGTACTGGGGGAGGTGGACTGGGTGGCGGCGGAGGATACCCGGCATAGTCAGCGCATGCTGGAACAGTTGGGAATCCGCAGTCGGTTGATTAGTTGTCATGACCACAACGAAAGTGCGCGCAGCGAAGAGTTGGTGGCTCGTTTGCAGTCAGGTGAGCAGGGTGCCTTGATCAGTGATGCGGGCACGCCGCTGGTCAGTGATCCCGGCTATCGTCTGGTGCGCGCCTGCCACCAGGCTGATGTACGGGTGGTGCCGATTCCCGGTGCGTCGGCACTGTTGGCAGCGTTGGCGGCGGCGGGGCAGCCATCTGATCGTTTTCTTTTTGAGGGTTTTGTGCCGGCCAAGGGAGCGCCTCGCCAGCAGGCCATCGAGCGCCTGGCCAAGCTGTCAGCCACAAGTATTATCTACGAAGCTCCTCACCGGGTGCTCTCTTTCCTGGAGGCGCTGAAAGCGTCAGTTGAAAAAGATCGTGAAATCTCGCTTTGTCGTGAGCTGACCAAGCAATTTGAGACGATTCGCATGGGAACCGTGGCTGATATTTGTGACTGGGTGGCATCAGATCGCAACCAGCAACGCGGCGAGTTGGTGCTGGTGCTGTCGCCCGCCGCACAAACCGCAGACTGGAGCGAGCAGGATCAGGCCCTGGCAAAATCCCTGCTCGCGGAACTGCCGGTATCCCGGGTGGCGAAAATCATGGCCGCCCACACCGGGCTGAAGCGGCAGGCGGTGTATGCGCTGTTGGAAGGGATGGGGAAAGAAAATTGATAATTGAGAATGGATAATTAATAACGACGCGGACTGGCGCTTTGCTGTCTTTGAACGCAAGAGGCCGCGACCAATCGTTTGGACGCGGCCTCTTGCGTTTCTGGACTTGGCGCCCTGTTCCGCAAGTTATCAATTATCCATTCTCAATTATCAATTGGTGTTTTTCATTGCCGTCCCCTAAACTCCGCCCCGGATCGGTCAGACAGTCGCTGGCGGCGTAGCCGCTGGAGGAAAGTCCGGGCTCCACAGGGCAGGGTGCCAGGTAACGCCTGGGGGCTACACTGGTGACGGTGTGGCTACGGCTAGTGCCACAGAGAAGATACCGCCTGTTCCCTCCTTTGGAAGGAACCGGTAAGGGTGAAAAGGTGCGGTAAGAGCGCACCGCGCCGCTGGCAACAGTGGTGGCAGGGTAAACCCCACCCGGAGCAAGACCAAATAGGGATCCGTTGGCGTGGCCCGCGCTGGATCCGGGTAGGTTGCTAGAGGTTTGTGGCGACGCAAGCCCCAGATGAATGACTGTCCACGACAGAACCCGGCTTATCGACCGGTCCACCTTTTCAGTATGAGATGCGAGTTGCGAGAAGCGAATACCCGAACCGGGGTTTGCCTTTCGTGACTCGTCGCTCTCGCCCCAAAACGCTTCCTCTTCTTGATCTGAGTCATTATCCAGTGATGCGATGTCGTCAGAATTGCCGGGCTTACAATCTGGCAGGAGTCCGACATGGCGCAGACCGATACCCTCTATCTCGACAATAATCACGAAGTGCTGCGCTTTTCCGATCTGGTTGTCGGGGAGGGAGTGCAGGCCAACCAGTTCTGCATTCGCCACGGGGACCGTGCTGCGCTGATTGATCCGGGTGGGGATCTGACCTACACCCCGCTAACCATTGCCTTGAGTCGCCGAATCAGTCTGGATGGTCTGGACTATATTCTGGCATCACATCAGGACCCGGATATTATCGCGTCCCTGCCGCGCTGGCTGATGCACACGCGCAGCCAGGTGGTAGTGAGCAGGTTGTGGTCCCGGTTTCTGCCTCATCTGGCTTCCTCCTATGTGACTGGCAAAATGGGCGAGCAACTACAGTCGCGTATCCAGGGTGTGGCGGACGAGGGCAAGGTGCTGCCGTTTGCTGATACCGAGATCTGGGTGTTGCCTGCGCATTTCCTGCACTCGGTGGGTAATTTCAGCTTCTACGATCCGCTCAGCGGCATCCTGTTTTCCGGCGATATTGGTGCGTCTCTGGGGGGCGAGGAAGGGCAGGTGGAAAACTTTGCCGACCACCTGCACAGCATGACGGGGTTTCATCGCCGTTATATGGCCAGCAACCGGGCCTGTCGACTGTGGGTGGCCATGGTGCGCAAGCTGGCGCCGCGTATGATCGTTCCCCAGCATGGTGGCTACTTTGTGGGGGAGCAGGTGGGGCATTTCCTTGACTGGTTGGCGGCGCTCGAGTGCGGCGTGGACCTGCTGGATAGCCAATCCTATCGCTTGCCCGTGTCCGAACAAAGCTTAACCTTTAATAAGTGAATATAAAAAAAGTTAGTAATAACTAATCCGTCTAACACTTAAAGTGCTTTCTCACCTGCACGTTCCAGCGCTCTGATTCGTCTCGAAACTCCCTCCGTTCGTCTCTTCGTCCATTCCGTGTGACACAGCTAACAGGCTGATTTGTCTGGAAATTCTTTTACGTTTGCCCAGGTGTCGACGCTTGACTTGGTGTTCCCAGTGGCCATAGAGTGTCTCAATGTGGTGAAAAGTGGGAAAAAGTGGGAATTTCTTGGCGGCCGGTGTCGCAAAGTGGGGTAAACAGAACCCCCGGGAAGGAACCGAATAATCGAGCATGAGGACGGCCAGTGTTTACTGGAAGCACATCACTCAATCTGGATGCCAAGGGGCGGCTCACCATGCCGACCCGTTATCGCGCTTCGTTGAACGAAGCCTGCGGCGGCCAGCTTGTGCTTACCCGTCACCCCTATGACGAATGCCTCGCGCTTTACCCACGTGATGAATTTATGGAAACCGCCGGCAAACTGTCCGCCCAGCGAGACTCCAGTCCGCAGGTGCGTCAGCTGAAGCGTCGCTTCCTCGGCCAGGCGGTGGAAATTGACATGGATAGCAATGGCCGGCTGCTGGTGCCGCCGGAATTGCGGGCGGCCATCGGCCTGGAGAAGCAGGCCATGCTGATCGGTCAGATGCACCGTTTTGAGATCTGGAAAGCAGAAAGCTGGTTGGAAGAGGACGGCACCCTGGACCCGGATGCATTGCCGGAAAGTGTGCAGGAGTTGTCCTTCTGATGACCGACAAGGGCGCGCAGTACGAACACCAGCCGGTGATGCTGGAAGAGGTACTGGATATGTGGTTCAGCCGTGGTGATGGCTTTTATGTGGATGGCACCTTTGGGCGAGGTGGCCACAGCCGTGCACTGCTGGAAAAGCTGGACGCACAGGGGCGCCTTGCCGGTATCGATCGTGATCCCCAGGCCGTTGCCGCGGGTGAGCAGCTGGCATCGGAAGATGGCCGTTTCCAGATCGTGGCCAGCCGCTTTGACTGCCTGCCTGATGTGGTAGACCAGGTGGGTCGCCCCATTGATGGCCTGTTGCTGGATCTGGGTGTGTCGTCGCCGCAACTGGACGATGCCGGTCGTGGCTTCAGCTTTCTGCGTGATGGGCCGCTGGATATGCGCATGGACCCAACTCAGGGTGAAAGTGTTGCGCAGTGGTTGGCCCGGGCCGACGAGCAGGATATTGCCAATGTGCTGTATCGCTATGGCGATGAGCGCAAGTCGCGTCGGATTGCCCGGCGTATCTGCGAAGAGCGCAAGGAGCAGCCGATTACCCGCACCTTGCAGCTGGCCGATCTGATCGAGTCGGCCATTGGCCGCGGCGAGCCGGGCAAGCACCCGGCCACACGCAGTTTTCAGGCATTGCGAATACATATAAACGGGGAGCTGGATGCGCTGACCCAAGTGCTCGAACAGTCCCTGGAGACGCTCGCCATCGGCGGGCGTCTCGCCATTATCAGCTTCCATTCTCTGGAAGACCGGATCGTGAAGCTGTTTATTCGCGATCACTCCGGCCGGGCTCCCAAGGGGCGCGGTGGTTTGCCGTTGGGCGACGAAATGCCCCAGCGGCTGGAGCCGATTGGCAAGGCTATTCGTGCCAGCAAGGCCGAGCTGAAAGTGAATGTTCGCTCGCGCAGTGCGGTGTTGCGGGTAGCGGAGAAGGTGGCCTGATGAGCGTCCCCTGGCTGATCCGCACCCTGGTGATGCTGGTAGTGATCTCCGCGCTGGCGGTGAGTTACAGCGTCCATGAGGCGCGTCGACTCACCGACGAGAGCCAGAAATTGAAGCAGCAGCAAACTCGACTGGAGAGCCAGTGGAGTCAGCTGCTGTTGGAGCACAGCACCTGGGGCAGCTATGCCCGGGTAGAACGCTTGGCTCGCGAGAAGCTGGGCATGAAATTACCGAAAACCGATGAGAGAGTGCTGATCCGGCCATGAAACGCCAGGCTCGCAAGACACGGCAACCCAATCACCAGATGCGCTGGCGCTTTGTGCTGGGCTTCTGGCTGGTGTGTGCCTGTGTCCTGGTGGTACGGGCTGTGGACCTGCAAGTGATCCAGCATGACTTTCTTGCCCATCAGGGGGATATCCGCAATTTGCGAGTGGAACCCCTGGCTGCACATCGGGGCGTGATTCGTGATCGTGATGGCCGTCCCCTGGCGGTCAGTACACCGGTGGTCACCCTCTGGGCCAATCCCCGTGAAGCCCTGGAAAACCAGGAGCAATGGGCGCGTCTGGCGGGCAATCCGGTGATCAGCCAGCAGGATTTCGCCAGCAAGGTGCGTCGTCACGAATCCCGTGAGTTTATCTATCTGGGTCGCGGTCTGGCGCCGGAAGCGGCCAAGGCCGTGCTGGATCTGAATGTTCCCGGTATCCATTCGCTGACCGAATACCGTCGTTACTATCCAGCCGGTGAAGTGACTAGCCACGTGGTGGGCTTTACCAATATTGACGATCAAGGCCAGGAAGGCGTTGAGCTGGATATGGAATCACACCTGTCTGGCAAATCCGGTCGCAAGAAGGTGGTTCGTGATCTGCTGGGTCGGGTAATTCAGGATATTGAAGTGCTGGAGCCGGCGGAGCCCGGTGAAGACGTAACGCTGAGTATTGACCTGCGTCTGCAGTACCTGGCTTACCGGGAGTTGCTCGGCGCCGTGCAGCAATTCAAGGCCAAGGGCGGCAGCGCAGTGGTGCTGGATGTGCGTACCGGTGAAGTGCTGGCCATGGTGAATCAGCCCGCCTACAACCCCAACAATCGCGGCAATCTGGATACCGGTGCCCTGCGCAACCGGGCAGTGACAGATCTGTTCGAGCCCGGCTCCACCATGAAGCCCTTTACCGTGGCGGCGGCCATGGAAATGGGCATGGTGACCCCGTCGACTACCATCAATACCCATCCCGGCACCCTGCGGGTTGGAAGCAAGACCATTCGTGACCATCGCGACTACGGGGTGATTGATATCACCACCGTGCTCACCAAGAGCTCCAACGTGGGCACCAGCAAACTGGCCCTGGCCATGGAGCCGCTGGCGCTGCCCAACTACCTGGAGCGTTTCGGTTTCGGGCAGGCCACTGCCATCGATTTTCCCGGTGAAAGCAACGGCATGCTGCCATTGCGTAGCCACTGGCGGGAAGTGGAGCGGGCGGCGCTTTCCTATGGTTACGGTTTGAGCGTGTCTGCGGTACAGCTGGCACAGGCGTATGCAGTCATCGCCAATGACGGCGTCAAAGTGCCGCTGACTCTGAAGAAGGTTGCCAGCCAGCCTGCTGGTGAGCAGGTGCTGGGCAAGCCGGTTGCCCGGCAACTGGTGCAGATGCTGGAAACCGTGGTCAGTCAGGTGGGGACCGCCAGCCGCGCCCAGGTGCCCGGTTACCAGGTGGCTGGCAAGACCGGCACCGTGCACAAGGTAGTTTCCGGCGGTTATGCAGATGACAGCTATATCGGTCTGTTTGCTGGCCTGGCTCCGGCCACCGATCCCCGTATCGTCACCGTGGTGGTTATCGACGACCCTCGCAGCGATGCCTACTACGGCGGTCTGGTTGCCGCTCCGGCCTTTTCCCGAATCATGGGCGGGGTGTTGCGGACATTGCATGTACCACCAGACAGACCCGAAGGGCTGCTGGCCGGCAGCCCGGATACGGAGGACCGCTCATGATGCGCCTCCAGCAACTGCTCCCCGAGCACAACCTGCCTGCCCAAGTGGCAGGTCTTACCATTTCCGGGCTTCAGCTCGACAGCCGCCGCCTGCAGCCCGGCGAGGTGTTTGTGGCTGTACCTGGCGTGGCCAGTGATGGCCGCCATTTTATCCCTCAGGCTATCAGTGCCGGTGCTGCCGTGGTGTTGGCAGAGGCGGAGACGTTCTCCGTGGATCTGCAGCAGCCGGTGCCCTGCGTGCATCTGCCGGGGCTGGCGGGGCAGGTGGGTGATCTGGCCGCGCGCTGGTTCGGTGAGCCGGCCAATCGCCTGCGCATTACCGGTGTGACGGGCACCAACGGCAAGACCAGCATCACCTGGTTCCTGCGCGATGCACTGAATGCGCTGGGGCACCGCTGTGCCCTGGTGGGTACCCTGGGGTTGGGGCTGAAAGGCCAGGAGCAGACCACCGGTCATACCACCCCGGACCCGATTACCCTGCAGGCCGGATTGGCGACAGTGCGCGATGCTGGTGCCGATACCGTAGCCATGGAGATTTCCTCCCATGCCCTGGACCAGAATCGTCTGGGCGGCACCCTGGTCACCACCGCGGTATTCAGCAATCTGAGCCGGGATCATCTGGATTATCACGGCGACATGGAATCCTACCTGGCTGCCAAGGCGATGCTGTTTACCCGCGACGGGGTGCAGCTGGCGGTGATCAATTGTGATGATCCGGCAGCACAAACCCTGATCGCCTGCCTGCCTGATGGGGTTCGTTGTGTCACCTTCGGCAGCCAGCAGGGTGCCACCGTGCGTTGCCAGTCCGTGCAATGCACCGCAGAAGGTATCGACGCGGAGCTGTTTGTGGGCGGCACAGTGGTGCCGTTGAGTCTGCCCCTGTTCGGTCGTTTCAATCTCAGCAATGTGATGGCCGTGGCGGCCATTCTGCATGGCCAGGGTGTGGCCGCTGAGGCGCTGGGTGGAGCATTGGCCGCCATTACTCCCGTACCGGGGCGTATGGAACCTGTGCAGGCCGATGGCTGTCCGACGGTGATCGTGGATTATGCCCACACCCCGGATGGCCTGGAAAAAGCCTTGCAGGCATGCCGGGATCACTTTGCCGGCCGCCTGTTCTGTGTGGTCGGCTGTGGCGGTAACCGAGATGAGGGCAAGCGCCCGCAGATGGCGGCAGTGGCGGAAAAGCTCGCCGATACCGTGGTGCTGACCAGCGATAACCCGCGCAGCGAAGACCCGCAAACCATTATTGATCAAATGCGTGCCGGTCTAACCGGGGCGCAAGCGGTCCACGAAAATGTGGATCGTGCCGAGGCGGTTCAGGAAACCGTCAACAGCGCCCAGGCCGGCGACGTGATTCTGCTGGCCGGCAAGGGCCATGAGGACTACCAGGAAATCGACGGCGTGCGTTACCCCAGTGATGACAGAGAACTTGCCCGCCAGGCGCTGGCCGCCCGGGGAGGTGCGTCATGATGTGGTTGTCGCAGATCGCCCAGTGGACCGGCGGCACCCTGATCGGGGAAGACCGCACAGTCAGTGCTGTGGTGACTGATACCCGTGACATGGCGCCGGGCTGCCTGTTTGTGGCGCTCAAGGGCGAGCGTTTTGACGCCCATGAGTTCCTCGCCAGGGCCGCCGAGAGTGGTGCTGTCGCCGCCCTGGTGGACCGTGAGCAAAGTGACTTTGCCAGCGCCGTGCAAGTAGACGATACCCGCCTGGGTCTGGGCCGCCTGGCCAGTGGTTATGCGGATCAGTTTACCAGCGAGCGCCTGGCGGTAACCGGTAACGCCGGCAAGACCACCGTCAAGGAGATGGCTGCCGCCATGCTGGGCGAGAGCACCCTGGCCACCCGTGGCAACTTCAATAATGACATCGGTGTGCCGCTGACGTTGTTGCGCTTGGCCGGCGAACACCGTTATGCGGTGATTGAGCTGGGCGCCAATGCCCCCGGTGAAATCGCCTGGACCAGTTCCCTGGCCAAGCCGCGAGTGGTGCTGGTGACCAATGTGACCGGCGCGCACCTGGAAGGTTTTGGTTCCATGCAGGGCATTGCCAACGCCAAGGCGGAAATCTTCGGCGGTTGTCAGGCCGGCGGTCAGGCGATTATCAACAACGATGACAGCTTTGCCGATTTCTTTGCTGGTGAGGCGGAAAAGGCTGGTCTTACCGTGATCCGTGTGGGCAGCCAGGCGCCCGCGGATCTGTACGCCGACACTATCCGGCTACATCAGGACCGGGTGGAATTTGTCCTTCAGCCGCTGGGCGAGACGGTGACAGTGCCGCTGCCCGGCGCCCATCAGGTCAGCAATGCCTTGCTGGCCTGCGCGGCTGTGCGCGCCCTGGGCGTAAACCTGGGCGAGGTGCTGCCGCGCCTGGCGCAACTCAAGCCGGTGCCAGGCCGCATGAATCTGCATGCGGTGGGTGATGGCGTGCTGGTGGATGACACCTACAACGCCAATCCGGGTTCCGTGCGTGTCGCCATCGACTGGCTGGCCGTGCAGCCCGCTCCGCAGATGCTGGTGCTGGGCGCCATGGGCGAGCTGGGTCCGCAGGCGCAGCAGCTGATCGAAGAGCTGGGTGGCTATGCCCGCCAGGCGGGGATCAGCGATCTGGTAGTGATGACCGGCGCCAGTGCGGCCGCCGAGGGCTTTGGTGAAGGTGCCAGGACGGCAGAGAACGATCAGCAGGCGGCAACCTGGAGTGCCCCGGTTCTGCAACAGGGTGGAACCGTGTTGGTGAAAGGTTCGCGCAGCGCCGGTATGGAAGCGGTGGTGCAGCGACTGATCCTGGGCGCAGGCCCTCACAAATCGAAACAGGGGGCACTCTGATGTTGCTATGGCTGGCTGAGCTTCTGGCAGAATTTCACAGCGGTTTCCTGGTGGTGCAGTACATCACCCTGCGCGGCATTCTCAGCGTGCTGACGGCCCTTTTTATCGCCTTCTGGGTGGGCCCGATCATGATCCGCAAACTGCAGGAAAAGCAGGTGGGCCAGGCCATTCGTGACGATGGCCCCAAGAGTCACCTGAGCAAGGCCGGCACCCCCACCATGGGTGGGGCGCTGATCCTGATTGCCATCGTCATTTCCACCCTGCTGTGGGCAGACCTCAGTAACCGCTTTATCTGGATCACCCTGGGTGTGCTGTTCGTGTTCGGCGCCGTGGGCTGGGTGGATGACTGGCGCAAGGTGGTGGAAAAAAATCCCCGCGGCCTGCCGGCCCGCTGGAAATACCTGTGGTTGTCCATCGGTGCTCTCGGCGCGGCCTTTGCCCTGTTCTTTACCGCCCAGAGCCCGGTGGAAACCCAGCTGATCGTGCCCTTCTTCAAGAATGTGGTCATCAACATGGGCTGGTTCTACATCGTGCTGACCTATTTCGTGATCAATGGAACCAGCAATGCAGTGAACCTGACCGATGGCCTGGATGGCCTGGCGATCATGCCGGCGGTATTGGTGGGCGGCGCCCTGGGTATCTTTGCCTATGCCGGTGGCCATGCGGAATTTGCCCCGTACCTGCAGATTCCCTATGTGGCCGGGGCTGGCGAGCTGGTGATTATTTCGGCTGCCCTGTGTGGCGCCGGCCTCGGCTTCCTGTGGTTCAACGCTTACCCGGCACAAGTGTTCATGGGCGATGTGGGCGCGTTGGGCCTGGGCGCGGTGCTGGGTGTGATGGCGGTGATCGTCCGCCAGGAAATCGTACTGTTCATCATGGGCGGCGTGTTCGTGATGGAAACCGTTTCGGTGATGCTGCAGGTGGGTTCGTTCAAGCTCACCGGCCGCCGTGTGTTTCGCATGGCGCCGATTCATCACCACTTTGAACTGAAAGGATGGCCGGAGCCGAAGATCATCGTGCGCTTCTGGATCATCACCGTAATTCTGGTCCTGGTGGGTCTGGCGACCCTGAAAATCCGATAGGGGATTGAGTTAACTTTATGGCGAAAGACGGGTTTGATCTGGTAATTGGCCTGGGAGTATCCGGGCGTTCCGTGATCCGTTATCTGACGGACCAGGGGATGCCTGTGCGCGCCCTGGACACCCGTGCCGAACCCGCCGGCCTGGAAGCGCTGCGCGTCGAATTCCCCAACGTGAAAATCCATACCGGCGGTTTCAAGTCCGGTTGGATGAACAACGCCCGTCGCCTGATCGTCAGCCCCGGCGTGGCTGTAGCGACTCCGGCCATCGCCGAGCAAGTCGTCGCCGGCAAGGAAGTGATCGGTGATGTGGAGCTGTTCGCCCGCGCCGCCAGTGAGCCGCTGGTGGCAATTACCGGTTCCAACGCCAAGAGCACGGTGACCACACTGCTGGGGCAGGTGGCTGAAGCCTGCGGCATGAACCCGGGGATCGGCGGCAATTTGGGCGTGCCCGCTCTGGAGCTGCTGGACGATCAGGCCCGCCTGTACGCCCTGGAGCTTTCCAGTTTCCAGCTGGAAACCACCTACAGCCTGAGTGCGGAAGTGGCGACCATTCTCAATGTGTCCCAGGACCATCTTGATCGTTACGCCAGCTTTGCCGATTACGTGGCCGCCAAGCAGCGCATCTATGATGGCTGCCAGGTAGCGGTGTGGAACCGGGATGACCTGGCGACCCGCCCCCACGCCGGGGTGCCGCGTCAGATCAGTTTCGGTGCTCATCCGGAGGCGGATTACCGTTTGGACACGGAGAACGCCCAGTTACTGTGCCGTGGCGAGCGGCTGCTGGCCCTGTCCGAATTGGCGCTCACCGGTCATCACAACGCCATGAACATCCTTTCCGTGCTGGCCATCAGTGATGCCTTGTCCCTGAACCGTGACAAGGCGCTGGCCACGGTGAAAGCCTTTACCGGCCTGCCGCACCGCTGCCAACTGGTGGCTGAAGCGGGTGGCGTGCGCTGGTTCAATGATTCCAAGGCCACCAATGTGGGTGCCACCCTGGCGGCCCTGACCGGTATCGGAGAAACCATCGACGGCAAGGTGATCCTGATTGCCGGTGGCCAGGGCAAGGGCCAGGATTTCTCGCCGCTGACGGAGCCGGCGCGTCAGTATCTGCGTGCCGGCCTGCTGATGGGTGAAGATCGCAGCACCCTGGCTGAGGGTATGTCCGCAGCGCCCTGCGAACTGGTAGCGGACATGGAAGCGGCTGTGGCCCGGGCCCATGCACTGGCACAACCCGGTGATGCGGTCTTGCTGTCGCCGGCCTGTGCGTCTTTCGATATGTATTCCAGCTTTGTTGCCCGTGGTGATGACTTCTCCGCCCGGGCCAGGGAGGTGTGCCATGACTGAGCGCATGATCCTCAAGCTGGATAACCGGGGCCTGGACAAGACGCTGATGTGGACAGCGATTCTGTTGGCTCTGGCCGGCCTGGTGATGGTCTCGTCTGCGAGCCTGCAGATTGCCGAAACCCGGCTGGGCGACCCCTTCTATTATGCCCTGCGCCACGGCATCTATCTGTCGCTGGGGCTGGCTGCCGGGGCCTTTGTGTATTTCGCAGTGCCTTTGGCGTTGCTGGAGCGGTTGCGCTTCTTGATGTTGCCGGTGGCGTTGGTGGTACTGGTGATGGTGTTCATCCCCGGTCTGGGGCGCACGGTGAACGGCTCCACTCGCTGGATTGCGCTGCCCGGCCTGACCATTCAGGCCTCGGAAATCGTCAAACTCTGTTTCGTCCTTTACCTGGCAGGGTATATCGCCGAGCGCAAGGCAGCCCTGGAAACCGAGTGGAAGGCCTTTCTGCTGCCCCTGGCGTTGCTTGGCGTGCTGACCATCTTGCTGCTGCTGGAGCCGGATTTCGGTGCCGTGGTGGTACTGGGCATCACCGCCATGGGCATGTTGTTCCTGTCCGGTGTACCGACCCTGCGTTTCTTGCTGATTGGTCTGGCGGCGGTGGCACTGGGGGCCCTGGTGGCCTTTGCCGAACCCTATCGGGTGGCGCGGCTGATGACCTTTACCGATCCCTGGGCTGATCAGTTCGGCTCCGGCTATCAGTTGACCCAGAGCCTGATCGCTTTCGGCCGTGGCCACTGGGATGGCGTAGGCCTGGGCAACAGCGTGCAGAAGCTGTTCTACCTGCCGGAAGCTCATACCGATTTTGTTTACGCGGTGATGGCCGAAGAGCTGGGCCTGCTGGGGAATCTGGCGTTGATCAGCGGCTTTGTGCTGCTGGGCTGGCGCATCTTCCGCCTGGGTCACAGCCTGGAAACCCGCGGTCTGCTGTATCACGCCTATCTGGTTTATGGCTGCGCCTTCGTCTTGTGCTCCCAGGTCTTTATCAACCTGGGTGTAAACATGGGCCTGTTGCCCACCAAGGGGCTGACCTTGCCGTTTATCAGCTATGGCGGCTCTTCACTGCTGATCTTCTCCGCCATGGTGGGGCTGATCCTGCGCGCCGGCGCTGAAGCCGAGCAGCTGAAAGCGAGAGGGAGGGCGGCACGATGAGTGGCACCATCCTGATCATGGCAGGCGGTACCGGCGGGCATGTGTTCCCGGCACTGGCAGTGGCGGATCAATTGCGTGAGCGCGGTTTCCGGATCCTCTGGCTGGGCGCGGAAAACGGGATGGAAGGCAAGCTGGTGCGTCAGTACGGCTACGAGATTGCCGAACTGGCTGTATCCCGGCTGCGTGGTGGCGGACTCAAGCGCAAGCTCACCGCCCCATTCAATCTGCTGCGTGCGGTATTGCAGGCGCGCAGCCTGATCAGCCAGCGCCAGCCGCTGCTGGCGGTGGGCTTTGGCGGTTTTGCCAGTGGCCCCGGTGGCCTGGCCGCGCGGCTTTGCAAGGTACCGGTGGTGGTCCACGAACAGAACGCGGTGCCGGGGCTGACCAACCGGTTGTTGTCCAGCATGGCTACCGTGACCCTGGAAGGTTTTCAGGGCGCTTTCGGCAAGCAGGATGCCTGCTGGGTGGGCAATCCGGTACGCGCCGAGATTGCCAGCCTGGAAGAGCCGGCCCGACGTTATGCCCAGCACCAGGGCAGTCTGCGTGTGTTGGTACTGGGCGGCAGCCAGGGTGCGCTGATATTGAATCAGGATCTGCCGGAACTGCTGCTGGCGGTACTGGGCCAGGATATCCAGGTGCGTCACCAGTGTGGTGCCGGCCGTACCGGCGAAGCGGCGCCGATTTACCAGGCGCTGGGGCTGGACGCCCAGGTCAGTGAATTTATCGACGACATGGCGGAAGCCTACGGCTGGGCAGATCTGGTGATCTGTCGGGCCGGGGCCCTGACCGTGGCGGAAGTGGCTGCCGCTGGCGTGGCGGCCCTGTTCGTGCCGCTGCCTAGCGCGGTGGACGATCACCAGACATTGAATGCCCGCTGGCTGTCAGACCGGGGCGCGGCCCTGTTGCTGCCCCAGCGGGAGATGAGTGCCGCCAGCCTGGCGGGCACATTGAAACCGGTTGCAGAACGCGGGCTGCTGGCGCAAATGGCGCAGCGTGCCCGTGAGCAGGCCGTGGCCGACAGCGCCGAGCGCGCGGCCACGCTGTGTGAGGAGGTGGCCAATGGCCGATAACGACAACATCCATATCGTGCCCGAGATGCGGCGTATCAGCGGTATCCACTTTGTGGGTATCGGTGGCGTGGGCATGTGTGGCATCGCCGAGGTGCTGGCCAACCAGGGCTATGCCATCAGCGGTAGCGACATCAAGGAATCGGCGGTGGTAGAACGCCTGCGCGGCCTGGGTGTGCGGGTGGAAATCGGCCATCGGGCGGACAATATCGACGGCGCCGACGTGGTGGTGACCTCCACGGCGGTGACCACTGAGAACGAGGAAGTGGCGGAAGCCCATGCCCGCCGGATTCCGGTGGTACCGCGGGCCCAGATGCTGGCCGAGCTGATGCGCTTCCGTCACGGCATTGCGGTGGCCGGCACCCATGGCAAGACCACTACCACCTCCATGACGGCGGCGATCATGGCGGAAGCGGGCCTGGATCCCACCTTCGTGATTGGCGGGCGGCTGAACAGTGCCGGCACCAATGCACGCCTGGGGCAGAGCCGTTATCTGGTGGCGGAAGCGGATGAGTCCGATGCCAGCTTCCTGCACCTGCAGCCGATGAGTGCCATCGTGACCAATATCGAAGCGGACCACATGCACACCTATGGCGGGGATTTTGCCCAGCTGGAGAACACCTTTATCGAATTCCTGCACAACCTGCCGTTTTACGGTGTAGCAGTGATGTGCGTGGACGACCCGGTGGTGCGCAAGCTGCTGCCACGGGTCAATCGTCAGGTGATCCGTTACGGCTTCAGCGAGGATGCGGACCTGCGCGCCGAGGACGTGCAGCAGCAGGGTATGACGACATCCTTCCGGGTAATCCGCAAGGAAGGCGAGCCGCTGGATGTGGTGTTGCACATGCCGGGCAAGCACAACGTACTCAATGCCCTGGCGGCCATTGCCGTGGCCGCCGATGAAGGCGCCAGCGATGAGGCCATTATTCGCGGCCTGAACCACTTTACCGGAGTGGGCCGGCGCTTTGATGTACAGGGCGAATATCACTTTGAAGGCGGTAGCGCGACCCTGGTGGACGATTACGGTCACCATCCCAGCGAAGTGGCCGTCACCATCGATGCGATCCGTGCCGGTTGGCCGGGCCGTCGTCTGGCCATGCTGTTCCAGCCCCACCGCTATACCCGTACCCAGGACCTCTACGAGGACTTCGTGGACGTGCTGTCCGGGGTGGATGTGCTGTTGATGCTGGAGGTCTACGGCGCCGGTGAAGACCCGATTCCCGGTGCGGATGCCCGCGCCCTGTGCCGCAGCATTCGCAAGCGTGGCCGGGTGGAACCGGTATTCGTGGATGATCCGGCCAAGCTGGCAGAGATTCTGGCTACCCAGCTGCAGGACGGCGATCTCCTGGTAACTCAGGGCGCCGGGAATGTGGGTGCTATCGCCAAAGAACTGGCTGAGCAGGGAGGCGCCAAGCGTGGATAAGGTGCTGCTGAAGAAGCAACTGGCCAGCGTGGGCCGGGTAGCGGTACTGGCCGGCGGCAAATCCGCCGAGCGTCCCGTGTCACTGAAAAGTGGTGCGGCGGTTCATCAGGCCCTGCGCAATCTGGGGCTGATCGCCGAGCTGGTAGATCCGGCTTACAAGAGCGTGGATACCCTCAAGGGTTTCGATGTGGCCTTTATCGCCCTGCATGGCCGGGGCGGCGAAGACGGTGTGATTCAGGGGGTCCTGGAGCACCTGGGCATTCCTTATACCGGCTCCGGAGTGATGGCCTCGGCTATCGGCATGGACAAGGTGCGTACCAAACAACTTTGGAAAGGCGCCGGCTTGCCGACGCCGGCGTTTTATGTGGCCGGCCGCAATGATACCGACCTGGGCTTCCCGTTGATGATCAAGCCGGCCCATGAAGGCTCCTCAATCGGCATGGCCAAGGCGGATAACGCCGAGCAACTGGCCCAGGCGCTGAAAGAAGCGGAAAAATTCGATTCCGATGTGCTGGTGGAAGCCTGGGTCAACGGCCCGGAATACACCGTGGCCATCCTTGGCGACGAGCCGTTGCCGGCGATCCGCCTGAAGACACCGAATGCGTTTTATGACTTTGAAGCCAAGTACCAGTCCAACAGCACCGAGTACCTGTGCCCGGCCGGACTGGACGAGTCTGATGAGCAGGCCCTGCGCCAACTGGCCCTGACCGCTTTCCGGGTAGCTGGCTGCCACGGCTGGGGCCGGGTGGACGTGATGCGTGACGAGCAGGGCAACTGGCAGTTGCTGGAAGTGAACACGGTACCGGGAATGACCGATCACTCCCTGGTGCCCATGGCGGCCAAGGCCGCCGGGCGGGATTTCGACACCCTGGTGGGCGAAATCCTGCTGGATGCGCTGGAAAGAGGTGATGGCTAAGCAGGCCGCGACCCCGCGCGGGGCCCGCCGCAAGCCGGTGAAAAAAGCCGGCGTACCGCTCAATGAGCGGTTGGCAGCAGCGGTGCCCTGGATGCTGGTCGGCACCGTGGCGGCGGTGTTGCTGGTCGGTGTGATCTATCTGCCGGCAGCACTGGACGGCTATCCGGTGCGCAAGGTGGGTGTGGACGGTGTCACCGATGTGCGCCGTCAACAGCAGATCCAGACCGCCCTGGCGGCGCTGGTTCGCGACGAAAATTATTTTTCCGTGCCGCTGGAAGACATCTACCAGCAGGCACAGGGCCTGAGCTGGGTGGAGCGGGTTTCCGTTCGCCGGCAGTGGCCCGACACCGTGGTGTTGACCGTGGAAGAGCGGCGCCCGGTGGCGGTGTGGAATGACACCGTGCTGATTTCAGACAGCGGTGAGCCCTTCAAGGCGCTCAAGCAGTATGACCTGAGCGGCCTGCCGCGGCTGAGTGGACCGCAACAGCGGCTGGAAGAAGTGATGGGGTTCTATCACAGCATGGGCAAGATGCTGGCAGATGTGGACCTGGGGATTCGCAGTATGGAGGTCAACGCACGACTGACCGCGCGACTGACCCTGAACAACGATATGCAGCTGGTGGTAGACCGTGAAGCGTACACCAGCAAACTGCGCCGCTTTGTGCGGCTCTATCGCGGTGTGCTGAGCACGGACAGCCGCCGGGTAACCCGGGTCGACCTGCGCTATGCCGATGGCATGGCGGTGACCTGGGGCGAGCAAAGCTAGTTTTAGGAGAATGGATGACATGGCAAACGCATCAGAAAACATGATTGTCGGACTCGACATTGGCACCTCCAAGGTGGTGGCCATCGTCGGTCAGTCATCCGCCGATGGCACCATGGAAATTGTCGGCATCGGCTCCCAGCCGTCCCGGGGGATGAAGAAGGGCGTGGTGGTGGATATCGAAGCCACCGTGCGCTCTATCCAGCGGGCGGTGGAAGAGGCCGAGCTGATGGCCGGTTGCCACATTCATACGGTGTATGCGGGCATCGCCGGTTCCCATGTGCGTAGCCTCAATTCCCACGGCATCGTCGCCATTCGCGACCGGGAAGTGGCCCAGGCGGATATCGACCGGGTGATCGACGCGGCCCAGGCAGTGGCGATCCCGGCAGATCAGAAAACCCTGCACGTGCTGCCCCAGGAATATGTGGTGGACAACCAGGAGGGTGTGCGTGAGCCCATCGGCATGAGCGGTGTGCGTCTGGAAGCCAAGGTGCATCTGGTGACCTGTGCCGTGAACGCCGCCCAGAACATCGAAAAATGTGTGCGCCGCTGCAACCTGGAGGTCGATGACATCATCCTTGAGCAGTTAGCGAGTGCTCACGCCGTGTTGACCGAGGACGAGCGCGAACTGGGTGTCTGCATCGTCGATATCGGTGGCGGTACCACGGATATCGCCATTTTCACCGAAGGCGCCATTCGTCACACCGCCAACATCCCCATTGCCGGGGACCAGGTGACCAACGATATCGCCATGGCTCTGCGGACCCCCAAGCAGCACGCAGACGAGATCAAGATCAAGTACGCCTGCGCGCTGACCCAGCTGGCCGGCGCGGACGAAACCATCAAGGTTCCCAGCGTGGGCGACCGGCCGCCACGTACCCTCAGCCGCCAGAATCTGGCCGAGGTGGTGGAGCCGCGTTACGACGAGCTGTTCACCCTGATCCAGGCCGAGCTTCGTCGCTCCGGCTTCGAGGACCTGATCCCCGGTGGCATCGTGCTCACCGGTGGCTCCTCCAAGATCGAGGGCGCGGTGGATCTGGCCGAAGAAATCTTTCACATGCCGGTGCGTCTGGGGTCCCCGCAGGGTATCTCCGGGCTCATTGATGTGGTCAAGAACCCGATCTATTCCACGGCGGTGGGCCTGCTGTTGTATGGCCAGCGCATGGAAAAGGACGGCACCAGTGCCCGCGCCCTTGCCGGTGGCGGGGAAGTGAACTGGGTAGAGCGTTTCAAAAACTGGTTCAAGGGCAACTTCTAGTTTCCTGAGCCGGTTAACAGTTTTTGCGGAAGCGGCAGTTCCGGGCCGCAGCAACATCACCGGGACAATTCGACGTTAAATGACGTTCAAAGTAGTAACAGGGAAGCAATAACGGGAGATCAACCATGCAATTCAAACTGGAAGACAGCGTACCGCATGGCGCGGTCATTAAAGTGGTAGGTGTCGGTGGTGGCGGCGGTAACGCCGTGGATCACATGGTGCGTTCCGGTGTGGAAGGGGTGGATTTTATCTGCGCCAACACCGACGCCCAGGCACTGCGAAATGCCTCCTCCAAAACCGTGATTCAGCTGGGCAGCCAGGTGACCAAGGGGTTGGGTGCAGGCGCAAACCCGGAAATCGGTCGTCAATCCGCTCAGGAAGACCGTGACCGCATCGCCGAGCTGCTGGACGGCGCTGATATGGTGTTCGTTACCGCCGGTATGGGCGGCGGCACCGGCACCGGCGCCGCCCCTGTGGTGGCTGAAATCGCCAAGGAACTGGGTATCCTGACCGTGGCGGTGGTGACCAAGCCGTTCCCCTTCGAGGGCAAGAAGCGCATGCGCTCCGCCCAGGAAGGTATCGAGGAGCTGAAGGAGCACGTTCACTCCCTGATCACTATCCCCAACGAGAAGCTGCAAGCGGTTCTCGGTGGTTCCACCAGCCTGCTGGACGCCTTCAAGGCGGCCAACGAAGTGCTGCAGGGTGCCGTAAAAGGGATTGCCGACCTGATCGTTCGCCCGGGCATGATCAACGTGGATTTCGCTGACGTGCGCACGGTGATGAGTGAAATGGGTACGGCCATGATGGGTACCGGTACTGCCAGCGGTGAAAACCGGGCGGCAGAGGCGGCCCAGGCAGCCATTTCCAGCCCGCTGCTGGAGGATGTGGACCTGCGCGGCGCCCGCGGTATCCTGATCAACATCACCGCCAACGAGTCCATCGCTCTGGACGAGTTCTCCGAAGTGGGTGACATCGTCAGCGAACTGGCCAGCGATGACGCCAACGTGATCATCGGCACCGCCATCGACCCGGACATGGGCGACAGCATCAGCGTCACCGTTGTTGCTACCGGCCTGGGCGCCGCCGCCCAGCAGGAACTAAAAGTGGTACGTGGTCGTCAGACCCCCGTCACCGCGGATGGTCGGGTGGACTACAGCGACCTGGATCGCCCGGCAGTGGAGCGCAAACGCGCGGCCCAGCAGGCGGCCAGCGGCCGTGGTCAGCAGGCGGTGAGCACCGCGGAAGATCTGGATTTCATTGATATCCCGACCTTCCTTCGTCGCCAGGCCGACTAACGGTCTGGCGCCAAGGGTGCAAAATCAGGGCATTGCAGTATAATTACGCCCTAATTTTGTGTTGAGGAAAGCGGTATCCTGCAGGATACCCGCAGCTGTGTGACAGACTGATGATCAGACAACGAACGCTGAAAAACGTGATCCGCGCCACCGGCGTGGGACTTCACACCGGCGAAAAGGTCTACATGACCGTACGCCCGGCACCGGTGGATACCGGTATCGTGTTCCGGCGTGTGGACCTGGATCCGGTGGTGGAGATCAAGGCGTCTGCCGATGCCGTCCGCGAGACCACTTTGTCGTCGACCCTGGTTCAGGATGGCGTGAAGGTGGGCACGGTGGAGCATTTCCTGTCTGCCATGGCAGGGCTGGGCATCGATAACGCCTTCGTGGAGCTGTCCGCGCCGGAAATGCCGATCATGGACGGCAGTGCCGGTCCTTTTGTGTTCCTGCTGCAGTCTGCTGGCATCAAGGAGCAGGAAGCGGCCAAGAAGTTCATCCGCATCAAGAAAGAAGTCACGGTGCGTGAGGGCGACAAGTCAGCGACTTTCGTTCCCTTTGATGGCTTCAAGGTGACCTTCTCCATCGAATTCGACCACCCGGTGTTTGAAGAGCGTAACCAGGTGTCCAGCATCGACTTCTCCACGACCTCGTTTGTGAAGGAAGTGGCGCGGGCGCGGACGTTCGGCTTCATGCGCGATATCGAGTTCCTGCGCAGCCAGAATCTGGCGCTGGGCGGCAGTGTCGATAACGCCATCGTGGTGGATGAGTATCGCATCCTCAACGAGGACGGGCTGCGTTACGAGGACGAATTCGTCAAGCACAAGATGCTGGATGCCATCGGCGACCTGTATCTGCTGGGTCACAGCCTGATCGGCGAGTTCATCGGTCACAAATCCGGCCATGCCCTCAACAATGCCCTGCTGCGCGAGATTCTCCGTCAGGAGGATTCCTACGAGGTGGTGACCTTCGAAGATGCCACCGATGCGCCAGTGTCGTACATGCGACCCGTGCTCGCGGCGGCCGAGTAATACCCGGCTGCACGCTGTAAACGTCGAAACCCTGTTGCCACCCGGCGGTTCTCCCGCCGCCGGGTGGTTTTTCGTTTCAGGGAAGACAAGATTTTTTTGTAGGAGCCATGCTCGCATGGCGAACCTCGCGCAGCGAGGAAATCGCCCGCAGGGCGATCAGGAATATCCGGGCTCGACAGGTCTCACTGGATAGATCGGGAGCAACCCGCACCGCCTTGTCCTCGCTGAGGCTCGGTTCGCCATGCGAGCATGGGTTATTCGCTGTGCCCACCCCTACGGGGCCGCCCTGTGGGCGTTACTTCGCTACGCTACGTTCCTACATACGCGAATTATTCTGATTCACCGCGGCTGGCCAGCCGCTGCAAGGATGCCTTGAGGCCTTTGTCCTCAATGGTGTCAGCCAGATCGGCAATTTGTCTGGCGCTTTCTCTGGCCAATCTGGGCTTGTCCTGTTGGTTGGCACGGACGTTGCTTTTCTGCATCTGGCGTTTGCCGCCCACCACGATCTTGATCTGCTGGCCGGGCAGGGCCTGCTGCAGTTTGGGCAGATGAAAACGCAATAGCTGCGCAGTGGCGCTGGTTTCGGCAATGGCCAGCCAGCGCATGCTGTCTTCCACCAGGGTGACCCGCTCGCGCAGTGCCGGCGGCAGGCAGTCAAGCGGGTCGGGGGCTGCTGCGGTGTCCGGCTCCTGGCGAGCGGTCTTTTTGGCCTCCCTGGTTAGACCAGAGAGAGTAGGATGACCACTTAGCAGTGCGAGCAGGGCTTTGGGCGAAGTTGTCTTGCTCATAGGTTTTACTTAGACTAGCCTGCAAATTGTAAAAAACAATCAAGAAAACCAGTGCAACTATTTGAATTTCTTAATTTTTGGCCGGTGCGTTACACGAATTTATGAATATCTTAGTCATTAACAGCAAGCGTGGCCATTCGCGCACACTTCCGGTTCCGCGACACTGGCCCTGGTTACTGGCTGCCGTGCTGGTGGTTGTGCCGGTGCTGATGGGTGTTGGCGGCTACCTACTGGTGTCGCAACTCAGCGATCAGCCCGAGTATACGCCGGTAATGACCGAACGTTTCTCCACCCATCTGGAAGAGCAGCAAAAAGCCCTGGAATCCCTGGATCGACTCAGCCAGGAGCAGTTCCGGGCACTGACCCTGAAATTGGCCCAGGCCCAGGCTCGTCTGGTTCGGCTGGATGCGCTGGGTGAGCGGCTGGTGGAAGTGGCCGATATTGACGGCGAAGAGTTTGATTTCAGCACTGTCCCTGGCTTGGGTGGACCGGAAGGCTCGGAGGAGGGTGCCAGCTACGAATTGCCTTCCTTTATGGAAGCGGTGAACCAGATGGCGCAAACTCTGGAACGCCGCGAGCGTCAGCTGGAGATTCTGGAAAACCTGCTGGCCGGCAAGCAGATCCAAGACCAAACCTACCTGTCCGGCCGGCCGTTGGCCAAGGGTTGGATGTCCAGCCGCTTCGGGCGTCGTTCTGATCCGTTCACCGGCCGTGTGGCCTGGCATAAAGGGGTGGATTTTGCCGGCAAGGAAGGCACACCGATTATTGCCACCGGCGCCGGTGTCGTGACCTATTCCGGTGACCGCTCCGGCTATGGCCTGATGGTGGAAATCAACCACGGCAATGGTATTGCCACCCGCTATGGGCATGCCCTGGAATTACTGGTGGAGCCGGGTGAGATTGTTCGCACCGGGGACGTTATCGGCAAAGTAGGCAATTCCGGTCGCTCCACCGGCCCGCACATTCATTATGAAGTGCTTAAAAATGGCGCTCAGGTGAACCCTCAGCCCTATATTTACCGCGCCCGACGTTGAATAACAGGCGAAAAACGGCCCCTACAAGGGGCCGTTTTTGGTTAAGCACCCTTGATAACCGGGAATACCACCTTATCTCTTGATCTTATTGTGTTTAGAATGGCTCACCTTGCGGCCAGCACTTTGCCGCCAACGGGCTATTTGTCCTGACTTTTTACCGAACCGGAAGTTGTATGCTGGGTACCATCGTAAAAAAAATCATCGGCACCAAGAATGATCGTGAGCTGAAACGCATGGCCAAGTTGGTCGAAACGATCAACAGCCACGGGGAAGCGCTGGCACAGCTCAGCGAAGCGGACCTGCAGCTCAAGACCCGTGAATTCCGTCAGGCGTTCCAGGACGGCAAGACCCTGGATGAATTGCTGCCGGAAGCCTTTGCGGTGGTGCGCGAAGCCTCCACCCGGGTGATGGGTATGCGTCATTTCGACGTGCAGATGATGGGCGGTATCGCTCTGCATGAGGGTCGTATTTCCGAAATGCGCACCGGTGAGGGTAAAACCCTGACCGCGACCCTGGCGGCGTATCTGAATGCGCTGTCCGGCGAAGGCGTGCACGTGGTCACAGTGAATGACTATCTGGCCGAGCGGGACGCTAACTGGATGCGGCCCCTTTACGAATTTCTGGGCCTCAGTGTTGGTGTGATTCTTTCCCAGCAGCCCACCGATGAGAAGCGGGCGGCCTACGCGTCTGATATTACCTACGGTACCAACAACGAGTACGGGTTCGACTACCTGCGCGACAACATGGCCTTTCGCCTGGAAGACCGGGTTCAGCGTGGTCTTAACTACGCGATTGTGGATGAGGTGGATTCCATCCTCATCGACGAATCCCGCACTCCGCTTATCATTTCCGGGCCGTCAGCCGATTCCTCCGAGCTGTATGCGGCCGTCAATAAACTGATGCCAAGACTCACTGCCGAGACGGAAGAGCAGGAAGGCGATTTCTTTGTTGATGAAAAGCAGCGTCAGGTCGAGTTGACGGAAACCGGACATCAGAAGATTGAGGCGCTGCTGGTCAGTAATAGCCTGCTGGAGCAGGGCGAAAGCCTTTACGCAGCTCATAACCTGGCGCTGCTTCATCATGTTCATGCGGCGCTGAAGGCCCACGCTTTATTCCATGTGGACCGGGACTATATTGTTCAGAACAACCAGATCGTCATCGTTGACGAGCACACCGGCCGTACCATGCCCGGACGTCGCTGGTCCGAGGGCATTCACCAGGCGATCGAAGCCAAAGAAGGGGTGAATATCCAGCAGGAAAACCAGACCCTGGCATCTACCACCTTCCAGAACTATTTCCGTCTCTACAACAAGCTGGCGGGTATGACCGGTACAGCTGATACCGAGGCCCTGGAATTCCGTCAGATTTATGGCATGGACGTGGTGGTGGTGCCGACCAATCGGCCCATGGTTCGTGTGGATGCCAATGATCTGGTGTATCTGACACTGGAAGAAAAATTCGACGCCATCGCCAAGGAAATCAGCGAAGCGGTGGCCAAGGGCGCCCCGGTGCTGGTGGGTACCGCGACCATTGAATCGTCCGAGTATCTGTCCCAGCGTCTGAAAAAAGACAAGATTGCTCACGAAGTATTGAACGCCAAGTTCCACCAGCGTGAAGCACAGATTATTGCCCAGGCGGGTCGTCCCGGTGCGGTAACGATCGCCACCAACATGGCGGGTCGCGGTACCGATATCGTGCTGGGGGGCAACCCGGAAGAGCAGATCAAGCACATGGATACCCCCTCGGACAAGGAAGCGGAAAAAATTCGCTCCGAGTGGCAGGGTAACCATGACACCGTGATGGAAGCTGGCGGCCTGCATATCATCGGCACAGAGCGTCACGAGTCTCGCCGTATCGATAACCAGCTCCGCGGTCGTGCCGGTCGTCAGGGTGATCCGGGCTACACCCGCTTCTTCCTGTCAATGGAAGATGACCTGATGCGGATTTTCGCCTCGGACCGCATTCGCAACATGATGCGCTCCCTGGGGCTGGAGAACGGCGAGGCCATTGAGCACCGCTGGGTGACCCGTGCCATCGAGAATGCCCAGCGCAAGGTAGAAGGGCGTAACTTCGATATCCGCAAGAACCTGCTGGAATACGATGACGTGGCCAATGACCAGCGTCGCGTGATCTACACCCAGCGCGACCAGATTCTGGAAACCGACGACCTGCGCACCTCCGTGCAGGGCATTCGTTATGATGTGGTGACCGAGCTGGTGCACAGTTACCTGCCGCCGGGCTCCGTGGAAGACCAGTGGGATGTGCCGGGCCTGGAGAAAACCCTGGAGGCAGAATTCCAGTGCAATGCACCGGTGGGCCAGTGGCTCAACGAAGACAACCAGATGCACATCGACGGTGTCATCGAGAAGCTGGTAGAAGCCCTGGAGCAGGACTATCTGCGCAAGGAAGGGGAGATCGGCGTCGAAGACCTGCGCAAGATCGAGAAACACCTGATGCTGCAGATCCTCGACCGTCACTGGAAAGAGCACCTGGCCAGCATGGACCACCTGCGCCAGGGTATTCATCTGCGCGGCTATGCGCAGAAAAACCCCAAGCAGGAATACAAGAAAGAGTCTTTCGAGTTGTTCCAGGGGCTGCTCAACCAGATCCAGCATGAGCTGATTCGAGTGCTGCACAGCTTCCAGGTTCGACGTGACGACGAAGTGGAGCGCCTCGAGAAGCAGCGCCAGGAAGAAGCCCTTCGCCAGGCAGAAAAGATGAAGATGCAGGCGGCTCCGGAACCGGGCACTGATGGTACGGCCGGCGAGAACAATCAGGCTGATGGTACCAAGACCGTGGTTCGCGAAGGTCGAAAGGTGGGTCGTAATGAACCTTGCCCCTGTGGCTCGGGCAAGAAATACAAGCAGTGCCACGGCAAGATTGAATAACAGCAGCCTCAAGCTACAAGCTGCAAGGAAAACCAGAGCACCGGCAACGCCGGTGCTTTCTTTGTTTGGGCTTGTGGCTTGAAGCTTGTCGCTGAACGCTAAAGGATTGGTTATGACACAGACAGAATGGTTGCCCGTCCCCGGTATCCGTCTTGCCGCTGTTGAAGCTGGCATCAAGAAGGCCAACCGCAAGGATCTGGTGGTGCTGGAGCTGAGCGAAGATTCCCGTGTCAGCGGAATTTTCACCTTGAACCGTTTTTGCGCCGCGCCGGTGCAGGTGGCAAAAAGCCGTCTTGCCACAGGGGCACCCAGATACCTGATGATCAATACCGGCTATGCCAACGCGGGCACCGGCAAGAAGGGCATGGAAAACTGTCTGGCCAGCTGTCGCCTGTTGGCCGATGCGGCTGGTTGCGCCGAGGATCAGATCCTGCCGTATTCCACCGGGGTAATCGGTGAGCAGTTCCCGTTGCCGGCGTTTGCGACGGGCTTGCCCAAGGCATTGGCGGAACTGGATGAGCATCACTGGGGCCGTGCGTCAGAAGGCATCATGACCACCGATACCTACCCCAAGCTTACCAGCCGGCGGGTGGAGATTGACGGCGTGCCGATTACCGTCACCGGCATGGCCAAGGGCTCGGGCATGATCAAGCCGAACATGGCCACCATGCTGGGCTTTATCGCCACCGATGCGCCTATCGCCAAACCCCTGCTGGATCAGTGGGTGAAGGCCCTGGCGGACAAGTCCTTCAACCGGGTCACAGTGGACGGCGACACCTCCACCAACGATGCCTGCATGCTGATCAGCACCGCTGCGGCGGAGATGCCGGAGATTCAGGCGCTGGATGACCATAGCCAGGTACTGTATCAGGCTCTGGAAAGCGTGTTCGTCGAGCTGGCTCAGGCTCTGGTGCGCGATGGTGAAGGCGCCACCAAATTTGTGTCGATTACCGTGGCCGGGGCGGCCAGTGAATCCGACGCCCGTATTGTGGCGGAAACCATTGCCCATTCCCCCCTGGTGAAGACTGCGCTGTTTGCTTCCGACCCCAACTGGGGCCGTATTCTGGCTGCCATCGGCAGAGCCCCCATTGCGTCCCTGGACGTGGACAAGGTCAATGTCTGGCTGGATGACCTGTTGTTGGTGGAGCAGGGCGGTGTGGCGGATAGCTACGAAGAGGCGAAAGGTGCAGCGGTGATGGCCCAGCCGGAAATCAGCATCAGTGCGGATCTGGCCAGCGGCGATGCCGAGTGCACCGTCTGGACCTGTGATTTCAGCTACGACTACGTGAAGATCAACGCGGAATATCGCACATAATCTGAACGCCCGACGCCCGACGCCCGAC
>NZ_DEXN01000017.1:16680-41462 GCF_002364155.1 Alcanivorax sp. UBA3183 | reverse complement strand
CGCCCGACGCCCGACGCCCGACGTAAAAAACCGCTGTAGGAGCTATGCTTGCATGGCGAACATACTTGCGACAGCTCATTCGCTGTTGCGCCTGCGGGCATGGCTCTCCCGACGCTCCTGAAGGAACGTTTTTATGACCGTAGCTACCCCCGCCATCACCGTCGTTGCCGCCATCATCCGCGGCAACGACGGCCGCATCTGCCTGAGCCGACGCCCGGACCACAAGCATCAAGGGGGCCGCTGGGAGTTTCCTGGCGGCAAAGTGGAGCCGGGTGAGCCCCTGTCGGCGGCCCTGGCCAGGGAGCTGGAGGAGGAGCTGGGCATGCAGGCGGCCATTTCCTCTCCGTTCATGACTATCGCCCACCAGTACCAGGATCTGCATGTCACCCTGCATTTTCGCGATGTCACCGCCTGGCAGGGCGAGCCTTCGGGTTGTGAAGGGCAGCAGGTGAACTGGTTTGAGATTCCGGAATTGCCGGCGCTGGAGTTTCCGGCGGCGAACCGGCCGGTGGTCACCGCGATCACGCTTCCCGATTATCTTGCCATCGCGCCGGATAATCTGGATCTGGAAGCCCTCAAAGCGGGTATCGGCCGTCTGGATGCTGCCCGTATTGGGCTGTATCTGCGCCAGTGGAGCGAGCATGCTGCACTGCCTGAGATTCTGGCCCTGTGCCGGGAAAAAGGCGTCAAGGTATGGTTGCGGGCCTCATCGGCAGCATGGGCGGAACAGTTGTCCTTACAGGGAGTCTTTGCGCTGCATATGCCGGGCTCGGTATTGATGGATTGTCAGGGGCGACCAGATTTTGCGGGGCTGGTTTCAGCGGCTTGTCACAGCCGTGAGGCCCTGGAAAAGGCGGCAGACCTGGGGCTGGATATGGCGCTGGTCTCCCCGGTAGAGGTCACTGCCAGTCATCCGGATCGTCCCCCCCTGGGGTGGCAACAGGCGGGGGAATGGATTACCGGGTTGCCGCTGGCCTGTTATGGGCTAGGTGGTGTCTCGCCAGCGGATCTGGAAACCGCCCGCCAGTATGGCGCCATCGGCGTGGCAGGCATTCGCGCATTCTGGCCGGGCTCTGCCCCTGTACCTGTGTAGGGTGCCACTGAGTCTAAGGCGAACTCACCATCCAGCCACCGAATCGGTGCAGTTCGCCTTAGGCTCAGTGGCACCCTACGGTAGGTGTTGGTACCGCTAGCACTCGGGTGTTGTGCCCCTGTTAGAGAAAGAGGCACGGGGTTTATTCTCGCTGATGCACGAGCAGCCCAATCCGCAGCTTATCCCGTCAGACGATCAAAACTCTTCAAAATCCCCGGGGGCATTGTCATCACCGGGAATCGCATGGCGTTCCGCCGCCCAATCGCCCAGATCAATCAACTTGCAGCGCTCGGAGCAGAAAGGCCGCCAGGGATTGTTGGTCCAGCGAGTGAGGGATTTACACTGGGGGCAGGGATAGGTTTGGGTGGTGTTATTGGTATCAGACATGTTCAGAGTACGTTAGCCATTTCCAGATAGCGTTGATGCAGGCTCGCCAGTTGCTCGTGAAGTACCTGCAGCGAGCCGTGATTCTCAACCACATCGTCGGCCTGGTCCAGGCGTTTGGTTCTCTCCATCTGAACCTTGATGATAGCGGCAACCTGCTCTTCGGGAACATGGTCCCGTTCCATTGCCCGTTTTACCTGCAATTCTGCCGGCGCATCGATGACCAGAATACGGTCCACCAGCGCTTTCTGGCTGGTTTCCAGCAGCAGTGGCGATACCAGAACGGTATAGGTGGACTCACTGGCAGCAATTTGCCGTTTCAGCTCCTCGCCGATGGCGGGGTGAGTAATGCCTTCAAGCACCTTGAGGGCGTCCGCATCCGCAAACACGATCTCGCGCAAAGCGCGGCGGTCCAGGGCGCCATCCGCAGTGAGTACATGCTCACCAAAATGGTCGGCGATATGCTGGAGCGCAGGCTGGCCCGGTTCCACCACTACCCGGGACGCCAGATCTGCGTCCACAATAGTGATGCCCTGCTGGGCGAGGAAATCCGTGGCAGCGGTCTTTCCGCTGCCAATACCACCAGTCAGGCCGACTACGAACATGGGGGGGGCTCCTGGGCAGAATTGAACCCGTTGGAGCCTTGCTCGCAAGGCGAAAGCGTTCAAGTAATGCAGAGCCTTCGCTTTGCAAGCAAAGCTTCAACGAGACTTTTAGGGCATGTGTTCAGCGTGGATTAACTGATCTTAAACATCCCGAGATACGAGCTGACGATGGTATCGCCCCATAGCAATGCAATCCAGCCAGCGGCCGCTAGATAGGGGCCGAAAGGGATCTGGGTGCGCTTTTCGCCACCGAAGAGAGTGGCGATCAGGGTGAACACCAGGCCCACCACGGAAGACAGCAGAATAATCAGCGGCAGATACTGCCAACCCGTCCAGGCGCCCAGAGCAGCGAGAAGCTTGAAGTCACCATAGCCCATGCCTTCCTTGCCGGTGAGCAGCTTGAACAGCCAGTACACGCTCCACAGGGACAGGTAACCGGCCATGGCACCCACCACCGCATCCGGCAGAGATACCGGTGAAACGCCAAGCAGCGCCGCCAGCAGGCCGGCCCACAGTAGAGGGTAAGTCATGCTGTCCGGCAGCAGGGTGGTATCCGCATCAATCATGGCTGCCGCCAGCAGGGTCCAGGTGGCAAACAGGGTAAAGGCTAGCCAGGGTCCATAACCGAAGTGCCAGGCGCACAGGCCGGCAAGAACGCCACTTGTCAGCTCAATGACCGGGTAGCGTTTACTGATCGGCGTTGCGCAACCCTTGCATTTACCTTTCAGTGCCAGCCAGCTCACCACCGGGATGTTTTCATACCAGGCAATGCCGTGGTCGCACTTCGGGCAGCGGGAGCGTGGTGTCACCAGATTGAATATCTCGCCATCATCCTTTGCGGGTAACTCCAGAATTTCGCGGGCTTCCTGCTGCCAGCTACGTTCCATCATCACCGGTAAGCGGTAGATGACGACGTTGAGAAAGCTGCCGATCAGCAGCCCCAGAAAAACACAGAGCCCAACCAGCAGGGTTGGGCTCGCGGAAAGAACATCGAAAAGATTGTCTATCATTAATTAGCCTACAACTTGACCCAATTGGAAAATCGGCAGGTACATGGCGATGATCAAGCCGCCGATAAGAACGCCAAGTACCGACATAATGAGAGGCTCCATCATGCTGGTGAGGCCATCCACGGCATTGTCGACTTCATCCTCATAATAGATGGCGACTTTTTCCAGCATGGCATCCAGTGCCCCGGATTCTTCGCCGATAGCGGTCATTTGTAGAGCCATGGCGGGGAAGACACCTGTTGCTCGCATTGCAAATTGCAATTGCTGACCAGTTGAAACGTCTTCTTTCACTTTGTAAACGGCTTTGCGATACACCACGTTACCCGTCGCCCCGGCACAAGCATCAAGGGCCTCGATTAAGGGGACGCCAGCGGCGAAGGTGGTTGAGAGTGTTCGTGCGTACCTTGCGATGGTCGATTTAAAAGCCAGGTCACCGACAATGGGTAGTTTTAATACCAGCCTGTCCAGGGCGTCCCGGAAGGGTTCTGATTTTTTCTTGAGCGTGGAAAATCCAATTACAAATGCGACTATACAGGCGAGAATAAGCAGAAAGTTTTTTTGAAGTCCATCTGACAGATTGATAACAAAGACGGTAAAAGCCGGGAGTTCAGCACCGAAACCGGCGAAAAGATCCTGAAATACCGGGACTACTTTCAGCAAAAGAATTGCAGTTACAATGGCAGCCGCAACAACAACCGTTGCCGGGTACTTCATGGCTTTCTTGATTTTTTGTTTGAGGAGTTCGCTTTTTTCTTTATAAAGCGCGACTCGATCGAGCATTGTTTCAAGCGCGCCTGATTGCTCGCCGGCCTCAATCAAGCTGCAGTACAAATCGTCGAATTGATCTGGATGCTTTGACAGGGCCGTTGCAAAATTACTGCCTGATTCAACTTCTGTTTTCAGGCTCAGCACCAGTTGTCTCATGGTGGGGTGTTCCAGGCCGTCAGCAACGATTTCAAATGCTTGAACAAGAGGGACGCCCGCTTTCATCATGGTTGCCATCTGACGAGTAAAAATGGCGATATCCATGGGTTTGATTTTTTTCTTTCCACCAAAGCTAACTTCGCGTTTCTTGATGACTTTTTTGGCGTTAATGCCTTGTTTGCGAAGTTCTGCACGAACCAGAGCTGGACCTTTGCCAGAAGCCTCGCCTTTTACTTTCTTTCCTTGCCTGTCAACACCTTCATAAACGAAAGTGGCGTTTTTTTGTTCTGCTGATTTTGTTGCCATAATTAATGTCCGCTTGTTACACGGTTAACTTCTTCCAGGCTGGTCACGCCGTGCATGACTTTTACGAGGCCGGAGCGATGTAAGTCATTGAATCCTTCTTTGCGACACTGATCTGCAATTTGGATGGAGTTCCCTTCTTCCATAATAATCCGGGCAATACCGTCAGTGATTTTGACGACTTCATAAATCCCTACCCGACCTTTATAGCCGTTAGTGCATTTGTCGCACCCTTGTGGGCCATAAACAGTAAACCCGGTACCAATATCTTCTTCCGTGAAGCCCATCTCAAGTAGGGACTGTTGCGGTACGTCCACTACGTTTTTGCAGTGCTCGCAAAGTCGGCGTGCTAATCGCTGGGCAATAATCAGGACTACCGAGGTGGCAATATTGAAGGAGGGTACGCCCATGTTGCGTAGGCGAGTCAATGTTTCTGGTGCGCTGTTGGTGTGCAAGGTAGAAAGCACCATATGACCCGTCTGTGCCGCCTTCACGGCAATGTTGGCGGTTTCCAGATCCCGGATTTCACCAACCAGAATGACATCCGGATCTTGCCGAAGAAAGGCTCGCAGGGCCGCCGAAAAGTCCATGCCCTGTTTGGGGTTAACATTAACCTGATTGATGCCTTCCAGGTTGATTTCTACCGGGTCTTCAGCAGTAGAAATGTTGCGCTCAGGGGTGTTGAGGATATTGACGCCAGTATAGAGGGAGACCGTTTTCCCGGAACCGGTGGGGCCAGTCACCAGAATCATGCCCTGAGGCTTGTGAAGAGCATCCAGATACATCTGTTTTTGATCTTCATCATAGCCCAGCGCCTCAATACCCATTTTTGCAGATTCCGGGTCCAGAATCCGTAACACGATTTTTTCCCCGAACAACGTGGGGCAGGTGTTTACCCGGAAATCGATGGCACGGGTTTTGGAAATTTTCAGCTTGATCCGGCCATCCTGCGGGACCCGGCGTTCAGAAATGTCCAGTCGTGACATCACCTTCAGGCGAGCTGACAATTTGCTGGCAATGTTGATCGGTGGCTTGGAGACGGTTTTCAGAATGCCGTCCTGACGGAACCGCACCCGGTATGTCTTTTCATAAGGTTCAAAGTGTAAATCCGAGGCCCCCCCTTTAATCGCATCCAGCAGCAGCTTGTTCACGAAGCGTACAATGGGGGCGTCATCGGTGCCGGACTGGGTTTCGTCCTTTTTCTCTTCGGCAGGTCCAACATCAAGATCACCCATATCATCATCCAGATCATCAAAAGCGCTGCCTTCGGCTTCTGATTCCAGGTGATCAATCCAGTGAGTGAGCTTGTCCTCCTCAACGATGATGGTTTCTACATTGAGGCCGGTGTTGAAACGGATTTCTTCGAGTGCGGGCAAATTGGTCGGGTCTGACACTGCCACAAAAAGCCGGCTACCCCTGCGAAACAGGGGCAGCACATGGTGCTTGGTGATCAGTTTTGGATCGACTAGATCCTTGATCAGGCTGTCACGCTGAAAGGCGCTCAGATCCAGGATGGGGTCGCCAAACTCTTCGGCCACTGCATTTGCGACAACTCGCGCCGAGAGCTTGCCTGAGCTTACCAGCTGGTGAACGAGACTCACCCGCTCCTGGCGAGCCTGCTGTTGTGCTTGCTGTGCGTCTTCGGCGGTCAGCAATTCCTGCTTGATGAGCCTTTGCGGTAAGCCGCTGAAGGAAAGGGTCTGGCTAGTCATGGCAACCTGCTTGTTTATGCTTAGTATGGTCGGTATGCCCAACACTTTCTTCGTAACATACCGGTTGTCACCGGCACAGGGAAGAGTGGATGTCGCAAAATCAGTACCTTGTCGGGCCTTTCTAAAGGTATTCCCAGCTTTGCGGTAGGGTTCCCTACCTCTAGCGTCGAGGGGCAGAGTTGCCCTGAGAGGCTGTTATTTATTCCCTTGTCTTGGTTAAAGTCGGATCCAGCCTCTATTGCCCACCCTATCATGGCCCTCTATGAAGCTGGGGACTCGTTTCAAGGAATGAAGGGGGGGGGCGAGGTAAGTGATGGTGGCGGTCATTCGGGTGACGTTTTTTGTCGTTATTTTGCCGGCGAGTGACGAATAGTGTCGGTTATGACTGCTGACGGTAATTCCAGGAGAAACTCAATAGTCATCTCTGCAGTTGTGCGCAGTGCGATTCGGCGTTGAATTTACAGGTTTCTAATGATTTTTCCTAATAAGCAAAAAGTTGGCCCGCTCTATGCATTAGATCAACGCAGAGGCTCGCCAAGAGTGAGCTCAACAATAAGGCTTGCAAATTTTACGTTGGAGAGACGACATGAAGAAGCAAATTCAGCAGGGTTTCACCCTTATCGAACTGATGATCGTGGTTGCCATTATCGGCATTTTGGCCGCGGTGGCTATCCCGGCTTACCAGGATTACGTGGAGCAGAGCCGGGTTGACTCCTGTCTGGCAGAGCTGAAGGCTCAAACCAATAACTGGCTGATTGAGTATTCACAGGATTCAGATGTAGCTAACCTTACCCCTGCAGTACCAGGGGCTTGTGAATCAATTGCTGTCCCTACTGGTGCTCCTGCGGCTGGCAGTGAGTGGTCAACAGCTGAAGCCAAAGATACTGCCAAAACGACCGTATCTTGTGATGGCTCTGGTACTTGCTCCAAGCCGTAACAATAAGCAGGCATTAGCCTAATTTATTACAAAGGCCCGGTGGTTAATACCCCCGGGCCTTTGTGCTTTTTAGTGACTTCAATTAAGTGGCAAGACGTTAGTCCTCCCGTTTTCCCTTTTGCACGACCCAGGGTTTTGGCGGCTGAAACCAATTACTGGGAGTAACTATCTGAATCTGTGCGGTTAGAGGCGCCATCCCATACTTGGTGTTTTATTCGTTTGAAACTTTGATAATCTGCCAAATTCAAAGTGACCTTTATTGTTGGTTTATGCCAAAAAATTATTGTGGTTTCCTGTCTTTATTAGGCCTTTGTCTGCAGCCCCGCCCCGTTTTCCGAAGGATTTCTCATTAAAAAATCTGGTCTGGTTTATGCATTGTTTTGATCAGGGGAAAGTAACGGGATCACAATAATGAGGGAGGGGCTGTGAATTATCAAAAGGGGTTTACATTAATTGAGCTGATGATCGTGGTGGCGATCATTGGCATCCTGGCGGCGGTCGCCATTCCGGCGTACAACGATTACATAAGACAGTCGGCGGATAATGCCTGCCTTGCTGAGGCGGCGGCCCATGTTCGAGTGGGGGTGACCCATGTCACCGTGACGGGGACCAGCTTTCCGGCAAATGCGGCGCCGAGTCGCTGCACTGCGTTGCCGTTAATCAGTTACCCCATTTCTGCCGGCGACACGCTCACCCTTACGCCGGTAGCACCCGGCACAGGAACGGTAACCTGTGATCTGGCGGGCGGTTTCTGTCGCCTCTGACAAAAGCCACCGGGCAAAATGCTTTTGCCGTTTGAATCTTGTCTGCAGTATATCTGGAGTCCCGCAAACAATCCGGTTTCCATTCGCTGGAACTGGCACTCAGCATCGTTACGTTATATTCCTGCGGCAGTGACAATGGCCATCATTGTAATCGCAGGGATAAATCGATTGCTTGTACATGCTTGGTCAGTGCCCCCGAGGACAGAAACCACTCGCGTCCTTTGGGCAGGGTCTTGGCATTGTTTACAGTTAAGTTGCCGGAGACTTCCAGTGCGCATTCGGTGGCGAGTGAGGCGGCCTCTGTCA
This sequence comes from Alcanivorax sp. UBA3183, assembly GCF_002364155.1. Classification (NCBI taxonomy): domain Bacteria; kingdom Pseudomonadati; phylum Pseudomonadota; class Gammaproteobacteria; order Oceanospirillales; family Alcanivoracaceae; genus Alcanivorax; species Alcanivorax sp. UBA3183. Next base: position 33,424 of record NZ_DEXN01000017.1, on the reverse strand, counting down.
GCATCTGGGAATTGAAATTATCCAGCATAATCTGATCCGGTCTCATTGCTGCGGCTTCTTTCAACTCCGCCAGTGTTTCCACTTCCACAATAATCTTCTTCTCCGGTGCCAGAGCCCGCGCGCGTTGAATGGCTGCAGTAATCCCTCCGCAGGCGGCTACATGGTTTTCCTTGATCAGAAACGCATCGTACAGCCCGATCCGGTGGTTTTGACAGCCTCCACACAGAACAGCGTATTTCTGGCCGGCGCGAACTCCAGGGAGTGTTTTGCGCGTATCCAGAATCGTCACGGTGGTTCCTTGCACAGCATCAGCATACTGGCGCGCTGTGGTGGCAGTGCCCATAAGGGTCTGCAGGAAGTTCAACGCGGTGCGTTCGCCAGTGAGAATTTGCCGGGTATTGCCGCGAAGTGTGCACAGGGTTGTCTCTGCGGGCAGTCGCTGACCGTCATGAACATGCCACTCAATCTGTACATCGCCCAGTTGCCGAAACACTTCCTCAGCCCAGGGAGTGCCGCACATGACCGCCTCTTCGCGAGTGATGATGGTGGCCGTGCTTTCGCTATCGGCATCAATGAGCTGTGCCGTGATGTCACCGCTGCGTATATCTTCTTCCAGGGCGAAGCTTACGTTGCGTTGAATATCGTCGCGCACGTAGTCGGGGAGGGCTGTGGTCATGCTGAGGTGAGTCCTACAGGTGTGTTAACGCTGTAGGAGCTTGCTTGCAAGCAAGCTCCTACCAATATTCATTCCGGGTGGCGGCCGTCAAAGAACTCTCGACTCAACCGCACCACCACGGGTGACAATAATAGCAGAGCTATCAGGTTGGGTATCGCCATCAGGATATTCATGATGTCGGCCAGCGCCCAGACCAGGTTCAGGCTGACAACGGCGCCAAACGGTACGGCCAGTACCCAGATCACGCGGAAGGGGAGGACGGCCCGGTCGCCAAACAGGAATTGGGTGCATCGTTCGCTGTACAGGCTCCAGCCCAGCAGGGTGGTGAAGGCAAAAATCGCCAGGCCGCCGGCCACAATCACATTGCCGAAGTCACCGAAAGTAGATGAGAAGGCCAGGGCGGACAGGGGGGCACCTTCGGCGCCGCTGGTCCAGGCACCGGAGGCGATAATGGCCAGACCGGTGATGGAGCAGACGATAATGGTGTCGATAAAGGTGCCCAGCATGGCGATGGAGCCCTGTCTGGCCGGGTGATCGGTATTGGCGGACGCATGGGCGATGGGTGCGCTGCCCAGTCCGGCCTCGTTTGAGAATATGCCCCGGGCAATGCCGAAACGGATTGCTTCCTTGACCAGGGCGCCGGCAAAACCGCCAGCCGCCGCGGTGCCGGTGAAAGCGCTTTCGAAGCATAGGGCCAGGGCGGCGGGCAGCGCGTCAGCGTGGTCCACCAGCACCACCAAGCCGGCTAGAAGGTAAGCCAGCGCCATAAAGGGAACGATATAAGTGGCCACGGTGGCAATCCGTTTCATGCCGCCTAGCACCACCAGGCCCACGAGGACGGCCAAGGTGACCCCGGTTACCCATGCAGGAAGCCCGAAGCTGTCCTGCAGGCCGTGTGCGACAGAGTTGGCCTGGACGCTATTGCCAATGCCGAAGCCTGCCAACATGCCGAAGACGGCAAAGGCAATGGCCAGCCAGCGCCAGTTACGGCCCAGACCGTTTTGAATGTAGTACATAGGGCCGCCCACGTACTGGCCCGCCGCATCTTTTTCCCGGTATTGCACGGCCAGCACGGCTTCTGCGTATTTGGTAGCCATACCCACCAGAGCAATCAGCCACATCCACACCAGTGCCCCGGGGCCTCCTGAGTGGATGGCAGTGGCAACACCCACGATGTTACCGGTGCCGATAGTGGCAGAGAGCGACGTGGCCAAGGCGGCGCCAGCACCAATGGTGCCGACCCCCACCTGCGGGCCGAACATCTGCTTGAAGCCGAATCCCAACTGACGCAGCGGCAGGAACCGCAGGATCAGGGTTAGATAGATACCGGTGCCAGCAATCAGGATCAGTGCCGGCCATCCCCATAAAAAACCACTGATCTGTTTAAGAATGGTAACCGCTTGCTCCATGGCTCTCGTCCATTGCCCCAAAAGGCCTTAGGCTATGGGAATTTAGCGGGCAGGGAAAGCTGGCGACGTGTTTGTGGTTGCATACACACAAAGTCTCACATGCCAACTGGTTCAAAATTCGTAGACTGTTGATGTGTTAGCTTAGTAGAGTATTAAAACTACAGTCCCATTATTGAAGCGGGTGAAGCTTAACCCCGGGGGTGTCATGGCCAAGGTTACTCAGCTCAAACCGGTCGCCGGCAAAACAGCCGCTAACAGCCTGCCCAGACCGATCGAAAAAGTGCGTGACCGCTATCTGTCACTGGCGTCTTCCTATCTGGAAGATATGCTTGATGGTGCTGACGACACCCTCTACGACCTGGCAGAGAAGGAAACGGATAGCGAGCGCGAGCGTTACTTTGATGCCATGCGCCAGCTTCGCGTGCAGCGTGCTGGTCTGGTTGCCAGCCTGAAGCAGGCCATTCAGCACAAGTTTGCCACGCTCGGTCACTCTGACGAACAGGCCGCGTCGCTTGAAAATGCCAAGTTTGACCTGGACTCCCTGACCCTGGTGAATGAAGAAGACCTGGAAACCTCGGTGGCCCTGGATAACATGGCTCGTCGTGCCCGTAATGGCTGTGTAGAACAGCTGAAGGTGCTTTGCCACCGTCTGGAATACCTGTTTGAAAGCAAGGCGGAAATCACCGAGCGGAATAATCCGCTGGAACCGCGTGAGCTGGTCGATGCCTTCAACGAGGGTCTGGAAAAGCTCTCTCTGGACATCAAGGCTCGCCTGATCATCCTCAAGCTGTTTGAGCGAGAAGTGATGGCGGAAACTGGCTTCATGGTGTCTGAGGCCAATAAGGTACTGGTAGACGCCGGGGTCTTGCCGGATATGAAATCCGCCCCTATTGCGCCTGCACGCAAACCGGGAAATCGCTCGTTGGCATCCAGCCAGACTTCCTCTTCTGGTTCGGGTACGGGAAATAACGATCAGATGTTCGGGCTGCTGCAGGAATTGCTGGTCACCATGCGCGGTATGCAGGGCGGAGCGGCGCCAGCAGGTGGCGGAGCCCTTGTTGGTGGTGATATTAATGCAGCCATGGCGGTCATGCAGAACGGCGTGCCTTATCTCAATGGCGCCCCGGTGGCCAATGCGGCTTCCGTTCACCAGGTCAGCTCTGATGACTTGATGGGCGTGCTCAATCGTCTGCAGCGTGTCGAACGCAGCCTCAGCGAAACAGACGGTGAAAAGGCCAACCTGAAGGAAGACCTGTCAGAATTGCTCGATAGTGAGCATGGCGAAGCCATCCATGCCCTGGACCAGGCCGATGACGATGTGATTAACCTGGTGTCTCTGCTGTTTGATTTCATTCTGGATGACGAGGGCCTGCCCTCCGAGATCAAGGCGCTGATAGGGCGCCTGCAGATCCCCTTGCTGAAAGTAGCAATCACCGACAAGACCTTCTTCAGTAACGACAACCACGAAGCTCGACTACTGCTCAACATGCTCGCCCGGGCCGGCAATCAGTGGGACCCGCAACAGGGTATCCAGGACGATCTGTACCAGCGTATCAACCACGCGGTACATCGCATCATTGATGACTTTGAAGACGATGCCAGCTTGTTCGCCTCCCTGCTGGATGAGTTTCAGCGCTTTTTCGACAGCCAGAGCTCACGCTCCGAGCGTGTTGAGCAACGGGTGCGTGAAGCGGAGGAAGGCAAGGCTCGCGCCGAGTTGGCCCGTCAGGAAGTGGTGGCGGTGCTCGACAAGCGCATGGCCGGCCGTCAACTGCCGGATGTGGTGGTGCGGTTACTGCGCCAGGGTTGGCAGCAGGTGCTTTACCTGACTTGGCTGCGCGAAGGCGCTGATAGCGCTGCCTGGCAACAGCAGGTCAAGGTGGTTGATGGGGTGGTCTGGAGTGTCCTGCCGCACCGCGATCAGGCGGCGCTGGAAAAGCTCAAGGCGCTCAGCCCCAAACTCCTCAAGACTCTGCATAGCGGGCTTGGCCAGATCAGTTACGATGAGGCAGAAGCCAAGCAGTTACTGATCAAGTTCCGGGATGTGCACCAACAACTGCTGAAAGGCCTGGAAACCGAGCGGGTGGCAGTGGAGCCGGAAATGCCGGCACCGCAACCGCAAGCCCAGGAAGAAGCCGTATTGCCGGAAAATCATTTCCTGGTGAAAAAAGCCGGTCAGCTTGCTCCGGGTCAGTGGATTGAGATCATAGACGGTGACGAGCCACGTCGCGCCAAGCTGGCTGCCAATATCCGCGCAGGGGTGAAGATGGTGTTTACCAACCGTCGCGGAATCAAGGTGGAAGAGTTCTCCGCTTACACCCTGGCCGTTGCTCTGCATGAGGGGACTGTTAAACTCATTGAAGAGGGAGCCCTGTTCGACCGGGCTCTGGAAGCGGTTATTGGCGACCTGCGCCGCATGCAGGCCAACGTTCACCATTGAGTTGGTCGGTTCCGCGCAGGTAATAAGGAGCTTGCGCGGGTGCTCACCCTCAACGACGAACACCGGGTCGATCAGGCACAGTGGTGTCCATCCCCCAATTTCAATCCCCGCCCCGATCCCGATGATATTTCCCTGTTGGTGATTCATAACATCAGCCTGCCGCCGGAGCAGTTCGGCGGCGATTATATCCAGGCCCTGTTCCAGAACTGCCTGAACCCGGACGACCATCCCTATTTCCGCGAAATCCACCAGCTCACCGTGTCCTCGCATTTTCTCATCCGGCGTGACGGCAGCCTGTTGCAGTTTGTTCCCTGCGATCGGCGGGCCTGGCATGCCGGCGTTTCCTGCTTTGCCGGGCGGGAAAACTGTAATGATTTTTCCATCGGCATCGAGCTGGAAGGCGCAGATACTGTTCCCTATGAAGACGTGCAGTACGCGACCCTGACGGAACTCACAGCGCTACTGCAGTGCCACTATCCGGCGATCGACGATACCCGCATCACCGGCCACGAACATATCGCCCCGGGCCGCAAGACCGACCCGGGCCCCGCTTTCGACTGGACGACCTATCGGGCTCGCCTGGCTGGATTTAAGAGCCTATCTTGAATCTATCCGCAGCCGCGTTGCCGCTAAAAATGGCCCCAGGCAAGGCATGAACCGTAGGGCCTGACGGGTCAAGTTCAAGGTTCATAACACAGCATGGGGCTATTTTTAGCGGTAACCCGAAGGGCCGGGCCCCTTTTGCCACCAGCCCGCGATTGCGCTTGCTTATGTAGAATGACTACACAGCACAATCGCAATCACGATCTGGCGACCCTATTTACAGGGTAAGAAAGGACTCCGGCGCGGCTGCGGATAGATTCTAAATAGGCTCTCAGGAGGAAATGGCATGAAGTTTCTGGTGCTGATACTGGTCCTCGGCCTGCGCCGTCTGGATACCAGCTGGCCATTATGGCTCACCAACCCGCAACGCCATCAGGGTTGGTTGCAGCAATGGGGCAACCGCCTGGGGCAGGGACAGCGAGTCTGGTGGCTGGCCGTGCTGTTGCCGGCACTATTGATTTACGCCCTGACTTGCTGGCTGGACGGCTTCTGGGGGCAGTTGTTAGTGCTGGTTCTGGGCATGGTATTGATCTTGTGGCTGGTTGGCGGACAAAGCGAGTTCCGTCATGTGGATGAATTACTGGTGCGCGGTCGAATGAACGACCCGGAAGGCTTTGCTGCCCTGGCCACGGATGAATTCGATGTGACCGGAACACCTGGTGATCCTGCCTACCAGAGTGCCCTGACGGAAAAGATTCTGGCGCGGGAGCAGCAGCTCTTTATCGCGATCTTCTGGCTGGTGGTGCTGGGTTTCGGAGCGGCGTTTCTGGTCGTACTCAATCGAGCCTGGGTAACCCGGGCTGGCGACGAGCAGGCCAATCACTGGCAAGCTCGCCTGGATGGCTGGCTAAGCTGGCCGGCCAACAGACTGCTGGTGCTGAGCATGGCGCTGGCCGGTGATTTCACCGCGGTTATGGAAAAAATGCGTGGCCATTGGTGGCGTCAGGAACACAGTGGCCAGCCGCTGCAGCAAGTGGCTAATGTGGCCCTGGAGGACTCCCAGGCTAGCGGTGACGGCTCCCTGTCCGCGGCCCTGGATCATCTGGAATCCCTGCAGGGGCTGTTACTGCGCTGCGTTGCCATCTGGCTGATCCTGGCGGCGCTGTGGATTATTGTGATCTAAACAATAAGCCGGCTGGGGGCGTTGGAGCTTTGCTCGCAAAGCGAAGATCTCTGAGCCAGGCCTGGGAAAACGTCAACCCTTCGCTTTGCAAGCAAAGCTCCAACGGCATTCTTGAGTGTCGAACGTCTCGGGCTCGACGTTGGTCGGGTTTTTTCACTGGGCCGCCGGTGACATGTTGTGGATAGCGAACGTCCAGTCCTTCAGTGACAGGCCAGTGGTGATTATCGTCATTTGACCGGCCAGTCATTGCGGCTAGTATGGAAAGAGCTTGTACCGGAGGTCTGGAACCTCTCGCCCAACACCCTCGGGCGCTTATTCCCGCAGCCCTGCAGTGATCCTGCAGGGCTGCCTGGCTACGCGAAAAAGGACGCATGCCCATGCACAAAAGAAGTTTCTTTGATGATATGGACCCGGCAGAAACCCGGGAGTGGCTCGAAGCCCTGGAATCCGTGGTCGAGCGCGAAGGCCCGGAACGGGCCGCCTGGCTGCTGGACACCATCACCAACGAGGCCCAGGAACAGGGCATTCGCCGTACTGACCTCAACACTCCGTACCTCAATACCATCCCTGCCAAAGACGAAGTGCCGATTCCCAGCGATATCTTCATGGAACGCCGGGTGCGTTCCCTGGTGCGCTGGAATGCACTGGCCATGGTGATGCGGGCGAACATGGATAACGATGACGAGCTGGGTGGCCACATTGCCTCCTTTGCGTCATCCGCCACGCTTTACGATGTGGGTTTCAATCATTTCTTCCGGGCTCCCAGCGATAAAAACGAAGGGGACCTGGTGTTCTTCCAGGGCCATTCGGCCCCGGGTGTTTATGCCCGCGCTTACCTGGAAGGGCGTATCAGCGAAGAGCAGCTAGACAACTTTCGCCGGGAAGTGGATGGCAAGGGCTTGTCCTCCTATCCGCATCCCTGGCTGATGCCGGATTTCTGGCAATTTCCCACCGTGTCCATGGGGCTGGGGCCGATTCAGGCCATCTACCAGGCTCATGTGATGAAGTACCTGCAAAACCGTGAGCTGATCCAGAAGGATGACCGCAAGGTGTGGGCCTTCCTGGGCGACGGGGAAATGGACGAGCCGGAATCCCAGGGCGCCCTGGCCCTGGCCGGTCGCGAGAAACTGGATAATCTGATCTTCGTGGTTAACTGCAACCTGCAGCGGCTGGATGGTCCGGTGCGTGGTAACGGCAAGATCATCCAGGAACTGGAGGGTGTGTTTCGCGGTGCCGGCTGGAATGTGATCAAGGTGGTCTGGGGGAGTCTCTGGGACCCACTGCTGGAACGGGACAGCCAGGGCCTGCTGCGCCGCCGTATGGAAGAGTGCGTGGATGGCGAATACCAGGCCTACAAGAAAAACGGAGGCGCCTACACCCGTGAGCATTTCTTCGGTGAGTACCCGGACCTGAAGAAGCTGGTGGAGCATATGTCCGACGATGAAGTGTACCGCCTCAACCGCGGTGGCCACGATCCCTTCAAGGTCTACGCGGCCTACCATGCGGCGGTTAACCATACCGGTCGGCCCACGGTGATTCTGGCCAAGACCGTAAAGGGTTACGCCACCGGCGCCGGCGAAGCGGTCAACAAGGCCCACCAGATGAAGAAGCTGGACCTGGAAAGCCTGAAGGATTTCCGCGATCGCTTCGATATGCCATTCACTGATGAACAGCTCAAGGATGTGCCTTACTACCGGCCGGATGCGAACTCCCCGGAAATGCGCTTTATGAAAGAGCAGCGCGACGAGCTGGGCGGTTATATGCCAGTGCGTCGTCAGCAGGCCAGCCAGACGCTGACCCTGCCCGGGCTGGATATCTTTGCCAACTTCCTGGAAGGCAGTGGTGACCGGGAAATTTCCACCACCATGGCCTTTGTGCGCATGATGAGCGCGCTGATCAAGGACAAGCAGATCGGCGAAAGGGTGGTGCCGATTGTGCCGGATGAAGCGCGCACCTTCGGTATGGAAGGCCTGTTTCGGCAGCTGGGCATTTACTCTTCCGGTGGCCAGAAATACGAGCCCGAGGATGCCGGTCAGGTCATGTACTACCGGGAAGACAAGAAGGGTCGCATCCTGGAGGAGGGCATCAACGAAGCAGGTGCCATGTCCGGCTGGTTGGCGGCAGCCACCAGCTACAGCGTGCACGATTTCACCCTGATTCCGTTTTATATCTATTACTCCATGTTCGGCTTTCAGCGCGTGGGCGACCTTTGCTGGGCCGCCGGCGACAGCCAGGCCCGCGGTTTCCTGCTGGGGGCCACCGCCGGTCGTACCACCCTGAACGGGGAAGGGTTGCAGCATCAGGACGGCCACAGTCATCTGCTGGCCAGCACCGTGCCCAACTGTGTCAGCTATGACCCCACCTACAGCTACGAGCTGGCGGTGATTCTCCATGATGGCCTCAAGCGCATGTACGAAGACAACGAAAAAGTCTTCTACTACCTGACGCTGATGAACGAAAACTACGTGCACGGTGCCATGCCGGAAGGGGCCGAAGAAGGCATTCGCCGGGGCATGTACTTGCTGCGCGAAGGCAAGGGCAAAACCAAGAAATCCCCCCGCGTACAGTTGCTGGGCAGCGGCACCATTCTGCGTGAAGTGGAAGCGGCGGCGGAGCTGTTGCGCGATGACTTCGGTGTGGCGGCGGATGTGTGGAGCGTCACCAGTTTTAACGAACTGCGCCGGGAAGGTCTGCGTTTGGACCGGGACGAAATTCTCCACCCGGATCAGGAACGCGAACGCAACTGGGTAGAGAGATGCCTGGATGGCCGGGACGGCCCGGTGATTGCGTCCACCGATTACATGCGTGCCTTCGCCGACCAGATCCGGCCCTGGGTGCATGCATGCTATACGGTACTGGGCACCGACGGTTTCGGCCGCAGCGATTCCCGCCAGAAACTGCGCCACTTCTTTGAAGTGGACCGCTATTTCGTCGTGCTGGCGGCACTCAGTGCCCTGCGCAAGGATGGCAAGGTGGAGGCGGCTGCCGTGAAAAAAGCCATCGAAAAATACGGCATCGACACGGATAAACCCTATCCGGTGATGCATTGATCGCACCCCTGCGTGATCTCACAAAAGGAGACTGGTGTGAGTAAGAGCATGATTCGTGTTCCCGATGTGGGCAGCAGTGATCCTGTTGACGTCATCGAGATCAGCGTGAAAGTCGGCGACACCATCGCTGCAGAAGACACCATTATTGTTTTGGAGTCGGACAAGGCCACCGTGGAAGTCCCTGCGCCCCAGGGTGGCAAGATTACTGCCATTGGCGTCAAGGTCGGCGACCGGGTCAAGGAAGGCGATGAGCTGATGGAAGTGGAGGCCGAAGGCGAGTCGGAAGAGGAATCTTCCGCGGAATCCGGGGCCGCCAGTGATGCGCCTGAAGCCTCTGAGGAAAAACCGGATACAGCCTCAAAGCCGCAGGAAGAGGATGAGTCCGGCGCGCCACAAGAGCAGCAAAGCGGTGGCAGTGAAACCGTTACCGTTCCTGACCTGGGCGATATTGATTCCGCCGAAATCATCGAAGTGAATGTGGCCGCTGGCGACAGTCTGGAGGCCGAGCAGGTCATCGTGGTGCTGGAATCGGACAAGGCGTCCCTGGAAATCCCCGCTCCCTCCGCCGGCAAGGTGGAATCGGTAGCCGTGAAGGTTGGAGATAAGGTGGGCACCGGTGATGCCCTGCTGACCCTTGCGGTGTCCGAGGGCAAGCCGGCAGCGTACAAGAACGCCGAGGCAGAAGAAAAGCCAGAAGCGAAACCGGCGACCTCGTCGGCATCGGGCCAGCCCGCACAACAGCAAAAACCGGCTCCAGCGACCTCTCCGCCGCCAGCGGCAGATTCCGGCTCTCCCTCCAAATCCGTGCACGCCGGCCCGGCGGTGCGCAAGTTGGCCCGTGAAATGGGCGTGGATCTGGCCCAGGTCAGCGGCACCGGACCCAAGGATCGTATCCTCAAGGAAGATGTACATGCCTGGGTAAAACAGAGGCTGGACGGTGCGTCTGCGGCTTCCGGTGGAGGCCTGGCGGTGGAGTTGCCTGAGATCGATTTCAGTCAGTTCGGTGAGATTGAGCGGCTGGAGCTCAACAAGCTGCGCAAGGTGTCTGCCCAGAACCTGATCCGCTCCTGGTTGACCATTCCCCATGTTACCCAGCATGAGATGGCGGATATCACTGACCTGGAAGCCTTCCGCAAACACCAGAACAAGGCCCTGGAGAAAGACGGCGTCAAACTCACCATGCTGGCGTTTCTGGTTAGCGCCTGCGCCCGGGCACTGCAGGAGTTTCCTCGCTTCAACAGCTCGCTGGAAAACAGCGGTGAGGCCCTGATCCAGAAGCACTACATCAATATCGGCATTGCCGTGGATACTCCCAATGGTCTGGTGGTACCGGTGATCAAGGAGGCGGACAAGAAGGGTCTGAAAGCCATTGCTCTGGAAATGGGTGAGCTGGCGGAAAAGGCCCGCAACCGCAAACTGACACCGGCTGACATGAAGGGGGGTACTTTCAGTATTTCCTCGCTGGGGGGAATTGGTGGCACTGCCTTTACCCCCATCGTGAACTGGCCTGAGGTTGCCATTCTGGGTGTAAGCCGTTCAGACATGCAGCCGGTCTGGGACGGTGAGCAGTTTCAGCCCCGGTTGATGTTGCCGCTGAGCCTGTCCTACGATCACCGGGTGATTGATGGCGCGGATGCGGCTCGTTTCACTACCTATCTGAGTCAGTTGTTGACGGATATGCGGCGCGCCTTGTTGTAGTGGTAGCGATAAAAAAGCCGGCTTCTGCCGGCTTTTTTATCAAGGCAAGAGTGCGGGGGTTATTCGACATCACGCCCCTTTTTGTCTTTTCGGTTTTCTTTTTTCTCTGCCCTGCGCTCCATGCGCTTTTCTTTCATCTCGGCCAGTTTTTCCTGCTGTTCCTGGGTCAGTACCTTGTTCATCTTGTCCTGGGTTTCTTCGTGCAAGGCTTTCATCTTCTCGCCCTGCTCCTGAAAGATAGCTTTGAGCTGGGTACTTTGCTCCTCGCTCAGTGCCAGTTTCTTTTCCAGACGCTCCACCATGTGCTCCCCGCCTTTATGACCGGGGCCATAGGCAAAAGCGGAAGTGGTAAAGATAGCCAGTGCAACAATAGCCAATTTCTTCATGGTGATCTCCTTGTGACTCAGTGAGTCCCTGTGAATGTGTGGGATCAGTATGGGCGGGAAGCGTGCAAGGAATATGCAGGAAATAAGGAAGGAGCAGTTGCTAGCTGCGAGCTGCGAGCTGCTAGAAAAAGATAAAACAAAAGAAAGAGGATGCTTGACGGTCATTTTTCGCTCTCTCGCACACTGATAGCTAGAAGCTAGAAGCTAGAAGCTAGAAGCTAGAAGCTGCTCTACGGCTGTTCCAGCCGATACCCGACCCCATAAACACTGCCGATCCAGTCATGGGAGGCGTCATCCCCGTCGCTGAGCTTGCGGCGCAGTTTGCGGATGTGGCTGTCGATGGTGCGATCAGAGACCACCCGGTGGTCCTGGTAGATTTCATCCATCAACTGGTCTCGGGACCAGATGCGGCCAGGGTGGCGTGACAGGGTGGCGAGCAGGGCGAATTCGATGGCAGTGAGGGCGACCCGCTGTGTGCCCATGACCGCCTCATAGCGTTCGTCGTCCAGGGTCAGGGTGGGGCCGGCACTGTCCGGTTGCGGATTGGCCCGGCGCAGTACCGCCTTGACCCGGGCCACCACTTCCCGGGGGCTGAAGGGCTTGCAGATATAGTCGTCGGCGCCCAGTTCCAGACCCAGCAGGCGATCCACTTCATCCACTCGGGCAGTGACCATCAGGATCGGCACCTGGCTGTGGCGGCGGATGGCTTTGCACACTTCCATGCCGTCACCGTCCGGCAGCATCAGGTCCAGCAGGATGGCCTGGAAACGTTCCTCTTTTGCCAGTGCCATGGCGGTCCGGGCGCTGTCGGTCTGTTCGGTGTGGAAGTGGGCATGCTGGAGGTAGTCTGCCATCAGTTGTGACAAACGCGGCTCATCTTCCACAATCAGGATGCGGCTCATGAGGTCTCTCCCGGCAGGGTGATACGGATGCGCACGCCGCCCAGAGGGCTGTGCTCCGCGCCGATAGTGCCGCCATGGGCTTCAACGATACGCTGGCAAATGGCCAACCCCAGGCCGGCGCCGCCGGTGCGGCGGTTGCGGGAGCTTTCTACCCGGTACAGATGGTCGAACAAGCGGGGCAGGGCCTCGTCGGGCACGCCCGGGGCACTGTCTTCCAGCAGTAGTTCCCAGTTGTCGCCAGTGTGTGTCAGCGAGAGACTCAAGGTACCGCCGCTGGCGGTGTACTTGAGAGAGTTCTGCAGCAGGTTGTCCAGCAGCTGGCGAATGCGCACCGGATCCATATCAATAACGGCAAGGTCGGGAATACGGGTTTCCAGGCTGATGCTCTGCTGGCTAAAGCTGTTGCGATAGCTGTCGACCACCTCGCCGAGCAGGTCCGCCAGATCCTCCCGGTGGAACCGATAACGCAGATTGCCGCCATCCGCCAGTGCCAGGTCGTGCAGGTCGTTGATCAGGTGAGTGAGCTGGGCCACTTCTCCTTCCAGAGACTTGATGAACTCCGGGCTCAAGGGGCGAATGCCATCGCTGATGGCTTCCAGCTCACCCTGCAGGATTGCCACCGGGGTACGCAGCTCATGGGCAATATCCGAGAACCAGCGTTGGCGGGCCTGCTGGCCCTGATCCAGCCGCTGCGCCAGCTGATTGACCTGTTCGGTGAGGGTGCCGAGTTCGTCCCGGCGGCGGGTTTCCAGGCGGGCGCTGTAGTGGCCTTCCTGCAGGTCGCGGGTGTGGTTGGACAGGGCAAGAATGGGTGCCACCAGATGACGGGCCAGCAGCCAGGACACCAGCAGCGAGAGAACCACGCCCACAAACAGCATCCAGCCCATGAAGCGAAGTTGGCGGCCCATGAAGCGCTGGTCCAGTTTGTCGCGGATGGCTTCCTGGTCCGGGTAAGTCAGGTAGCCCACCGTCGTGTTGCCGCTGCGAACCGGAATTTCCGAGCGGAATTTTCGCGGCGCTGTTGGGCCGAACAGCCGTTGTTTTTGTGCATCCAGCAGTTGCAGGTGACGGTGATCGCCGCGGCTGTCCCGGTCCTCATCCCGGTCACCGGCCAGCCGGTAGAGGCGTTTCAGTTGACGGGGATCGTCCATCAGGAACTGCCAACCGCCGCGCTGCTGATAGAGCAACCCCAGGTGATCCGCCAGTCGTTCTACCTGCGCTTGCTGACGTTCATCCAGATAGGTTTCCAGACTGCGCAGGAACGACAGGTAATAAAAACCGCTGGCCGCCAGGGTCAGCACCAGGAAGGTAGACAGGAAAATGACAAAGAGTTTGTTGCGGATGCCCATGGCGTGAAATCGTCGGTCCGGGACCCCAGTGTAGCCCGGTACCGCGCCGTTGCGGCAGGGTTGCACAATGTTTTCACAATGGCGGTGCCGGAGGCCTGACGCTCAAGGTTGGACGAGCCCACTTCTTCACGCTGCAAGCATCGCTTCCCGCAAAAACACCTTACTGGCCTTGAAAACCGGCACAGACTAACGGATGACGTAGGGTGCACTGAGCCTAAGCGAACTGCACCAATTTAGCGGTGGGCTGGTACGGTTACCCCTACGATTGTTGCACCGCTACGTTGCTGAAGAGGGGGGCTCCTCAATGAACTCTGTGCTCTCTGTGGTAAAAAATAGGATTTCCAAACAGCGAGATCAGCCCCTCTTTGCCTTCGGTTGCCAAAGTACTTCCGGCGATTCCTGGCGCAAGTTGATCACCCGGGCCATCACGAACAACAGGTCCGAAAGCCGGTTGACCAGGGCCAGGCTGACCGGGTTGACGGCGTCCTCGTCGGCCTCCTGCAGGGCCACGAAGTGGCGTTCCGTGCGCCGGGCCACAGTGCGGCAGTGGTGGCACCAGGCGGCGTCCGGGTGGCCGCCGGGGAGCACAAACTCTTTCAATGGCGGCAGTTCGGCGTTGAAGGTATCCGCCCGGGATTCCAGCTCCACCAGATCGTGGTCGTCGATCACGCGATGACCGGGTATGGCCAGCTCGCCGCCGATATCGAACAGCAACTGCTGGGCCAGGCCGAGCACGGTATCCAGATCTGCGTCCAGTGACCGGGCGCGCAGTACGCCCATGCCGCTGTTCAGTTCGTCCAGTTCGCCCAGTACCTGAATGCGCGGGTGCCACTTGCTGACCCGGCTGCCATCGGCCAGCCCGGTATCACCGCGGTCGCCGGTGCGGGTGATCACCCGGTTGATGCGGGTCTTGTCGTTGTCGCTCATGCTGGCTCCTGATGAAGTGGTTTTAACCGCAGCGGACTCGGAGGGAAAACGAGTCGTTGTTCTCCGGGGTGTCCGAGTCGGTCGTAGGGTGCACTGAGCCTAAGCGAACTGCACCATCAAAACTTTAGGCCGGTGCAGTTCGCCTTAGGCTCAGTGCACCCTACAAAGGTTCCTAGAACTCCACGCCAAACGCGGCCCGGTAATGACGCTCCGGTAATGGATACAGCGTGGCCGTGTTGGTGGTGTTGCTGAAGTTGCCGTAGTCCACCACCTGGTGGTCTTCCAGATTGTAGACGCCTGCCTTGAGATAAAACGCCTGATAGCGGGCGGTCAATTGCAGGTCCGTGGTGCGGTAGTGGTCCAGTTTGCGGAAGCGGTTGTCCAGGTCGCCGTCGTAGCGGCGATCCCCCACGTAGCGATGGCTGATCTGGGTGGACAGCCAGGACAGGGCCTGCCAGTCGGCGATCAGTTGCAGGGTTTGTTCCGGCACCAGGGGCACGTCGTTGCGGTCGAAGGGGCCGCCGTCGAAACGGACCTGCTGGGCGCTGGCGTTGATGGTCAGCATCAGGTCCTTGTCCAGCCGCCAGCGGGAATTGATGCTGACGCCCTTGTGCACGGTGCGGTCTTCCAAATTGCGATTGGTAAAGCTGACCGGATCAAAGAGGATCTCATTGTCGATCTCGGCTCGCCAGAAGGTCAGGGTGGAATGCTGGCGGCCCTGGGACCAGCTGGCTCCGGCGGTGTAGCCCTTACCGGTTTGCGGATCAATGGGGGGATTAAAGGGGCTCAGTTCATCCACGTTGGCAATGCGCACGCTGCGCTGGGCGCCAGCGAACAGGGCCAGGTTACCCGTGAAGGTATAGCGGATTCCGCCCTCATACATTTCTCCATCCTGCTCCTTGTCCGCCCCCTCGCCACTGAGAGTGCTTTCCAGTTTGCGGGCGCCGGCGCTGAGAGACAGTTTCGGTGTGAGGCTGACCAGATTGTGCAGATACCAGGCCCGCTGGCTTTGCTCCAGCTCCCGGTTACCGAAACTGGTTCGGCTGTCGTAATCGTATTCGTGAAGATCCAGGCCCAGGGTCCAGTTGTGAACGGCACTGCCGGTAGTGTGCTGGCCTTCCAGTTTGGGCGTGACGCTGTAGCTCTCCACCACGGTTTCACCGAAGCTGCCGCTGGAGACAAACGCAAAGGTCTGTTCTTGACGGCGCTTGCTGGCTTCCAAAGTCAGTGCGGTGTTGCCGCGCAGGGCAATGCGTAGGCCCGGCATCAGCCAGTAATTGTCCTGTTCGGCATCGTCGAAGGGGGTGTCGGTACCCTGCGGATTGTTGCGAAATTGCGCTTCGCTACGACCGCCGGGCAGTCCAAGTTCTTGTTTTTCGCCGTTGGCAGTGAAGTAGGCCTCAATGCCGTCCTGTTGATAACGTACATCGGCAAAAGCGCTGTGGTTACGCACCTCGTTATTATCCCGGTAGCCGTCGCTGTCCAGGGTGCTCATGGCCACAGCGCCGCTCAGGCTGCCCTGATGGCCGGTGGCGTAGCCGCTGCCGCCCAGGGAGCCATAGCTACCACCGTTCACTTCCAGACCGGCGCTGTTGTCATAGCGGCGGCGGGTGACGATATTGATCACTCCGCCCACGGCACCATTGCCGTACAAGGCCGCACCCGCGCCGGGAAGAATCTCGATACGTTCAATGGCGGCCAGCGGAATACCGCTGAGAAAGGGGCTGGCCAGATCGATATTCGAGAGGCGGCGACCATTGAGCAGGATCAGGGTGTTCTGGTTGGCGCCGGCACCGAAGCCCAATAGATCCAGGCTCGCCTCACTGCCGTTAGTGCCATAGAGCTGGCTGGCTTGCAGCCCCCCCACGGTATCCAGCACTTCCGTCAGGTTGCTGGCGGGCATGCTGGCCAGGGTCTCCCGACCCAGGGTCAGGGTGCCAGTGGGTAGTTCCCCGGCCAGGCTAGGGTGGCTGGCGCCACTGACTTTCACTGCCTTGATTTCGTTATTGGCCAGGGTCAGGCCACTGGTGGCGATCAGCCCAACGGCCAGAAAAATGCGACTGTGCATGGAGGTTCCACGAATCCGGATTAGTGCCCGCTACGATGGCGAAAAACGGCATTTAATTCCAGTGCTGGTGCGCCAAAACCTTTCCCGGCAATGTAGGAGCTTGCTGGCAAGCG
>NZ_DEXN01000017.1:0-16545 GCF_002364155.1 Alcanivorax sp. UBA3183 | reverse complement strand
CGCTTGCCAGCAAGCTCCTACATAGTCAGGGAACGCCGCATGGCCGTGACCACCTTCCTGTTGGCGGGGACGGCCAGCCCCAGCCGGTCCGCCTGCTGCACCAGCCAGCCATTGATGGCATCGATTTCCGTCTGTGCCCCCCGTTGCCAGTCCGCACGCATGGAAGAGGTATTGCCGGCGGTGGCCCGGGCCACGGTGAGTACATTGTCCAGGGAGTGGCCGGGCCACGCCGGGTCCAGTTGTCGCAGCACCTGATCCGCTTCTTCGCAAAGCTGTGTGGCCTGTTCGCGCAAGGCCGGGTCGGCGCTAATACGGCCATTGGGCACATCGTAAAGAGCGGTCAGCGGATTGATCACTGCATTCGCCACCAGTTTGTGCCACTGGCGTGGGCGGATGTCGTCTTCCCAGTGCAGATCCGGCCAGTGTTCGGTCAGTGCGGCAAACCAGGCAGGTGGGGCAGTGCTGCCTCCGAGCCAGGTGGCATTTTCTGCCACTACCGTGTGGTCCGGGTGCTGACCTTTGACGGCGCTGGTGGTGATAGCTTCCAACGCGGAAAACCCCGCCGGCAACAGGCCATCCAGGGCGCCCAGTCCATTCTGAAAACGCAGTACCAGAGAGTCGGTGTCAAGACGATCGGTTAGCGGCGCCATCGCCTGGTGGGTATAGGGGGTTTTGACTGCCACCAGTAAATGGTCGATGTGATCGGGTAAGGTCGCAGGGTCCAGCACCGGTAACGACAACATCTGCTGACGTCCGTCCGGCAGCCTCAGCGTCTTTTCCAGTGGCGCCGGGGAGTCATGGCGAATCACGGTAACGCCATGTCCTGCCCGGGTCAGATACCAGGCCGCCAGGGTGCCCATATTGCCGGCACCTAATAAAAACCAGTGGGGGAAAGTGTGGGGCATAAGATCGCAGGCCAAAGAACTGATTTTTACCACAGAGGATACAGAGAACACAGAGTTAACGGGGTATTCTTGTGGGCGCGTAGCAATGATCGACGGTGTCAGGGGCGAGTTGCTAGAAGCGAGTTTCGAAAAACAAAACCGGTAGGTTGGGGGAGTAAGCTTTTGCTTCTCGCGCGGCCAGCGACGAATCTGCCGAGCGCACGCTTTTCCTCAGTGAACTCTGTGTCCTCTGTGGTGAAAAATGTTTTTGTCCGCGTCACTTACACATTGGCAGTGGCCGATACGATGCGTCGCTCGCTAAAGGACTGATCCAGCTCGGCCAGGGCCTGTTCGAACATCTGCTCCGCATGGCTAGTGCCTTCAGAGGCGGCGATTGCCATGCTTACCTGCAGGCTCAGGAAGCCGGCGGCGGTCTGGTAGGCCCGGTGGTTGAGGCCTTCATAAAGGCGCCGGAAACCGGTGGGGTCGCAGTGGTCTATATGGGGTTGCCAGGTGATCAGGGCAAACTGGTCGGTTTGCAACCGGCACAGATGATCCATGGGGCGCACCGACTGGCGCAGGCGCCGGCTGAACGCCAGTACCCCTTGCTGCATCACCTTGTCGCCGCGCTGGGCACGTAGTGCCTCGAAGTCTTCCAGGCGCAACATCAACAGGCAGGCGGCGCCGCCCCGTTTTTCCGCTTGCTTCAGGGTATTCTGCAACGCACGCAGGGCATCCTGGCGATTGCCGAAACCGGTCAGTGGATCAATCAGGGCGTGGCGTTTGAGCTGACGATTCACGGTCAGCATGCGCTGATAGTCGGTCTGTACCCGGTTGTGGCGCTGGATAATCCGATCTGCGGCCATGACCCGGTGGTGAAGTTGCTCGGTCATGGAGGACTTGGAGACAAAATCGTCCACGCCCTGATCAAACGCCTGTTGCAGGGCATCGACTCCCTCGCGGGCAGTGAGAAGCAGCACGTAGGTATAGCGATTGCAGGCTTCGTCGCTTTGACGAATGCGACGGGTCAGCTCCAGGCCATCCATGCCGGGCATCAACCAGTCTGCCACCACCAGATCGGCGGGTTGCTCGGTCAGTTGACCAAGGGCGTCCTGGGCGCTGTGGGCGTGGCGAATGCGGGTGTAGCCGGCAGAGGCGAGGGTGCGATTGACCACCGCCGCCGAGAAGCGGGCATCATCCACGACCAGAATATCGAGTTCCGAGTGACTCATCCGTGTGTTCTTATTGTTGTTTTTTGTAAGTTCCCACTATAGCCGGTTTGTGAATTGATTGAAAAGTATACGGTGAGCCTGTTTCGGCGAATGAGCGGGGCTCAGTGCCGAAAGGCCTCGTGGCGCTGGATCAGATAGATCAGCCCCAACACCGGTACGCCCATCAAGCTGGCCAACAGGAAAAATCCAGGGTAGCCCAGGTTATCCACCATGCTGCCCGAGTAGCCACCAATGGTCTTGGGTAGCAGGGTCATCAGTGAGCTGAAGATGGCGTACTGGACGGCAGTGAAGGAGACATTGGTGAGCTGCGAGAGGAAGGCCACAAAGGCGGCGCTGGCGAGCCCGGCGGTCAGGTTATCGGCCGATATCACTGCATAGAGGATGCGGATGTCGTGGCCCGCATAGGCCAGCCACAGGAACAGCAGGTTGGTCGCCACGGTGAGGAAGGCGCCTAGATACAGCACCCGGATCACGCCGTGACGCATGGCCAGCAGCCCACCCAGAAAACCGCCGGCAATGGTCATGAACAGGCCGAAGGTTTTGACCACCCCGGCAATCTCGTTCTTGGTGAAGCCGATGTCCTCAAAGAAGACGTTGGAAATGACGCCAAGCACAATATCCGAGATGCGGTAAAAACCCACGAAAACCAGAAGCAGCAAGGCGAGGCGGCTACCGTAGCGCTGGAAAAAGTCCTTCACCGGGTCCAGATAACTTTCCCGAACCAGCTGTTTGTTATACAGCGGGGTTAATGAGAGCGCCTTGATCAACGCAGCAACAATGGCAATTGCCAGCGCTAGCCGCAGGCTTTCCACTACCAGGCCGGACAGGGCGCTGTTCTCAACAATTTCCGTGAGCGTTTGCCGGAGCGTGCCTGCCGAATCGGCGGTCAGGACATACACCGTCACGAAGGCAGTGATGCCTGCCACGAAGATCGCCAGAAACTTCAGATACTGCCCGCTGGTGTACTGATGGGCGGAGGGGCGAGGGTTGTCCGGTTCGCGAATGATCAGGGTGGTAATGGCGCCAACCAGCATGGTGAGCGCCATGAGCGCATAGGTGGTTTGCCAGGCGGGGTAGCTGTAGGCGTCGCTGGTGGAGCCCATCCAGCTTGCCAATACCAGCGAGCCCGCCCCGGAGGAGAGCATGCCTATCCGGTAACCGGCAATGTAGGAAGAGGACATTAATGCCTGTAATTCGACACCCGCAGATTCAATTCGGTAGGCATCAATGACGATATCCTGAGTGGCGGCGGTAAAGCCGAGCATGACCACCGCAAAGGCCATCAGGTTCAGCGCTCCAGGCTCGCTCGGGTCGACCAGGGAAATGCTGAAAATGGAGGCGGCCACAGTGAGCTGCGCCACCAGCAGCCAGGCCCGGCGCCTGCCCAGCCAGCGTGTCAGGGCGGGAATTGGCAAGCGATCAATCAGCGGCGCCCAGAGAAACTTGAACGAATAGGCTAGTGCCGCCCAGCTGAAGTAGGTGACCGTGGAACGCTCCACTCCGGCCTCTCGTAACCACAGAGACAGCGAGGAGAAGATCAGCAGTAGCGGGATGCCTGCAGAAAACCCGTAGAAGAACATGGTCACTACACGGGGATGCAGGAAGGCTTTCAGGGATTGCTGCCAGTTGGTCGATTGTGGGGGCATAGGTCTCTTAGCGGGTATTGCCGAATGGCGAAAGGCTCATCATAGACACTTTGTCCGCAGCGAGCGATGCGGGTTCACCGCGCGCGGGGTGTGATTCAGCGAAGAGGCGTTACCATTGCTGGAAATGCTGTCTGGGCACCCGGTCACCCAGCACGGTGACGTTTTCGTCGAGTAGCCGCTGGATCTGTTGCTCCCCGGCTGGCGTGCCCGCCAGGGCAATGCGGCCGTCGCCGCGCAACACCCGATGCCAGGGCAGACGGGTATCTTTCGGTAACTGGCTCATCAGCCGGCCCACAAAACGGGCATGGCGCGGAAACCCGGCCTGCCGTGCTACGGCACCATAGCTGCTCACCGCCCCGGGCGGAATGGCGGCAACGATCTGGTAGACGGCGTCTCGGAAAGAAGGATCCATTGAAGGCAGCTTCGAGCTACTAGCTTTGAGCTGCAAGGAAAAACGAAAAAATGAGAAGGGGCAACCCTTTGGTTGCCCCTTCTCATCAGCAGAACACACTGTTAGCTAGAAGCTAGAAGCTAGAAGCTTTTACCGCAGGCCGCCATCCATATCGATACAGCGACCGGTGAAGTAATCGGTCTCGAAGATGAAGGCCACGGAACGGGCGATGTGCTCTGCTTCGCCCAGGCGACGCAGCGGCACGGCCTGGATCAGGCGCTCGCGGGCTTCCGGCTTCATGGCGGCGAGCATGTCGGTGTTGATGGTGCCGGGAGCCACCGCGCCAGTGCGGATGTTGTAGCGAGCCAGCTCTTTGGCCCACACCTCGGCCAGGGCAACCACCCCGGTCTTGGCGGCGGCGTAGTTGCTCTGGCCGAAGCTGCCCTGGCGGGCCAGGGAAGAAATGTTGACGATCACCCCTTCCTCGACTCCCAGTTCCAACATTTTCGAAGCTGCTTCGCGGCCACACAAAAACACGCCGGTCAGGTTCACGTCGATCACCGCCTGCCATTGTTGCAGGCTCATCTTGCTGACTACCTCGCCGTCCTTGTACTTCACCAGCAGGCCATCGCGGGTGATGCCGGCGTTATTGACCAGGCCGTGCAGGCTGCCGAAGTCCGCCACCACGTCACTGAACAGCTTTTCCACTTCCTCTTCTTTGGCCACGTTGGCCAGATAGGCGCGCGCTTCACCGCCGGCCGCCTCACAGGCGGCCACGGTGGCGTTCAGGTCTTCCTGGCTCAGGTCCACGCAGGCCAGGCGGGCGCCCTTGCCGGCAAAGTAGGTGGCAATACCCCGGCCCAGGCCACGGCCGGCGCCGGTAACAACAACCACTTTCTGGTTCAGATCCATGGTGATTCCTTGCGATGTCGGTTCACGATGGCACGGATTATGGTGGGCTGACCCTGCCTGGCCAATGACCGGATTGCTCAGTGACTCGCAAAAACGGCAAACGACACGCCCGGGTTGCCCCACCCGGCAAAGGATTTTTCTTCTCACCCCCTTGAAACCTGACGCTGAGGCCCCACTCCTGTGTCCTGCAGGCGGTCGCGGGACAGGCGCTTTCAAAGGTCACTTTCCCTATTGACTGCACTGGCATCATTACTATGATTAGCACTCGACTCGTTAGAGTGCTAATTCGGACTGCCGAGCTTCGCTTCCGCGAGCTTGGATGTCATCAGAACTAAAACTGGGAGTTTAAGGAAAAATGAGCATCCGTCCTTTGCATGATCGCGTGCTGGTTCGCCGTGAAGAGGAAGAAACCAAGACCGCCGGCGGTATTGTGCTGCCCGGTTCCGCTGCCGAGAAGCCGTCCCGCGGCGAAGTGATCGCGGTGGGTAACGGCAAGATCACCGATAGCGGTGATGTCCGTCCGCTGGACGTGAAAGCCGGTGACAAGGTGATCTTCGGTCAGTACGCCGGTAACACCGTGAAGGTGGACGGCGAAGAATTGCTGATCATGAGCGAAGCCGAAATTCTGGCCGTCGTCGAAGGCTAAGTGCCGCAGGCCAAGAGCAAGAACATGAACGCCCGCAAGGGCATTCACCCCATTCCGGGGTAAAGATTTGCAGAGGTAAAGAACCATGGCGAAAGAAATTCTGTTCCGTGACGAAGCCCGTCAACGTATGGCCAAAGGCGTTAACATCCTGGCCGACGCCGTCAAGGTAACCCTGGGCCCGAAAGGCCGTAACGTGGTGCTGGAGAAATCCTTCGGTGCACCGTCCATCACCAAGGATGGCGTGTCCGTGGCTCGTGAAATCGAACTGGAAGACAAGTTCGAGAACATGGGTGCCCAGATGGTGAAAGAAGTGGCCTCCAAGGCCAACGACGAAGCCGGTGACGGCACCACCACCGCCACCGTGCTGGCTCAGGCATTCGTTAACGAAGGCCTCAAGTCTGTCACCGCCGGCATGAACCCCATGGACCTGAAGCGCGGCATCGACCAGGCCGTGGCGGCAGTAGTGGAAGAGCTGAAGAAGCTGTCCACGCCGTGCGACAACACCAAGAGCATCGAGCAGGTGGGTACCATCTCCGCCAACGCCGACAAATCCGTGGGTGAAATCATCGCCCAGGCCATGGAAAAAGTGGGCCAGGAAGGCGTTATCACCGTTGAAGAAGGCCAGTCCCTGCAGAACGAGCTGGACGTGGTTGAGGGCATGCAGTTTGACCGCGGTTACCTGAGCCCCTACTTCATCAACAACCAGGAGAAGATGCAGGTCGAGCTGGAAGACCCCTACATCCTGCTGGTGGACAAGAAGATCTCCAACATCCGCGAGCTGCTGCCGGCCCTGGAAAATGTGGCCAAAGCAGGCAAGCCGCTGTTGATCATCGCCGAAGATATCGAAGGCGAAGCGCTGGCTACCCTGGTAGTGAACAACATGCGCGGCATCATCAAGTGCGCCGCCGTGAAAGCGCCGGGCTTCGGTGACCGTCGCAAGGCCATGCTGCAGGACATCGCCATCCTCACCGGCGGTACCGTGATCAGCGAAGAAGTGGGCCTGAGCCTGGAAAATGCGTCCCTGGAAGATCTGGGTACCGCCAAGAAAGTGAACATCGACAAGGAAAACACCACCATTGTTGATGGCGCTGGTCAGCAGGTCGATATCGATTCCCGCGTGGAGCAGATCCGCAAGGAAATCGAGAACTCTTCCTCTGATTACGACAAGGAAAAACTGCAAGAGCGCGTGGCCAAGCTGGCCGGCGGTGTTGCGGTGATCAAGATCGGTGCTGCCACCGAGATTGAAATGAAAGAGAAGAAAGCCCGTGTGGACGATGCCCTGCATGCGACCCGCGCTGCCGTGGAAGAAGGCGTGGTTCCCGGTGGTGGTGTGGCACTGGTGCGTGCTCTGGCTAACGTGGGTGTCATCAAGGGTGACAACGACGAGCAGAACGCCGGTATTGCCCTGACTTTCCGCGCGCTGGAAATGCCCCTGCGTCAGATCGCCTACAACGCCGGTGCTGAAGCGTCCGTGATCGTGCAGGAAGTACGCAACGGTTCCGGTAACTACGGTTACAACGCGGCCACCGGTGAATACGGTGACATGCTGGAAATGGGTATCCTGGACCCTGCCAAGGTAACCCGTTCCGCGCTGCAGGCAGCGGCTTCCATCGCCGGCCTGATGATCACCACCGAAGCCATGGTGGCGGACAAGCCGGAAGAAAACGCCGGTGGCGGCGCCCCGGATATGGGCGGCATGGGTGGAATGGGCGGTATGGGCGGCATGATGTAAATCATGAGCTCGTAACACGCTCCAAAGAGAACCCCGCCTTGTGCGGGGTTTTCTTTTTTAAGGGCAGCTACAAGCTTCAAGCCACAAGCTGCAACACGACTTGCTGTCCTTGCCAAACTGCTAACGCGTGCGCCGCGCCGCTGACTTGGGAGCGCGGGCACTGTCTGCCAGTATCGGTACAATCCATTCCGCGCCTTGTGGCTTGCAGCTTGCAGCTTGTGGCTTAATACCCCTTCAATGTCAGCCGGTACCTTCATGCAACCCAGAGACAAAAAACTTCGCCCGCACTTCGCCCTGGTGGTGGCCACCATGGTCGTGCTGGGTCTAGCCCATGGCTGGGTGAACCCCTGGCTGGGATTTGATCGTGGGGCCATCGAACAGGGTCAGCTCTGGCGGTTGCTGACCTGCCATCTGGTGCATCTCAATCACTGGCACATGCTGCTCAATCTGGCCGGCCTGGTGCTATGCGGCTATTTCTTCACGGACCTGCTGGATCGGGTGCGCTTCTGGAGCTGGTTGCTGTTTTGTGGGGCGGTCACCGGACTGGCGTTGTATTTTCTGGATACCGGTTTGCAGCACTATGTGGGGCTGTCCGGTATCCTCCATGGCTTGCTGGTCTATTGCCTGCTGCAGGGCTGGCGGGGGAATCCCTGGCTGCATTCACTGGTGTTGCTGGTGATCGCCGGGCGAATTGTCAGTGAGCAGCAGGCAGGCTATGACGTGGAATATCTCCGTAGCTGGATCGACGGGCGGGTCTATGTGAATGCCCACCTGTACGGTGCCCTGGCCGGAGTGTTGTTGTTTGGGGGAATCACGGGTGTCGAATACGGCAGAAAACACAGAACAGGAAACACAGAAAGACGATAAAGCAGCAGGGTGCATGACCATCCTGTTTCCAGGGGTTTTCCTGGTGGCAGGCCTGGCGGTGATGTTCTTTGTGGGGCTCAAGCCCGCCTTTCAATACTGGCAGTCCGGGAGCTGGGACAGGGTGCCGGCCACCGTGCTTAGCAGTACTCTCAATCGCAGTTATTCCGACGGCTCCACCACCTACAGTGTCAGCGCCAGCTACCGTTATGACTATAACGGGCGCAGCTATTCCAGCCATACGGTGAGTCAGTACGGCGGCAGCGATAACTTTGACGATTACTGGCAGCGTCTGGCCAGCCGACTGGAGTCCGCACGCTCCCGGGGGCGCACCGTCCTGGCCTGGGTCAACCCGGCGAATCCGTCCGAGGCTTTTCTGGATCGCACTCTGCGTTGGGGCTCATTGGTGTTTGGCCTGGCCTTCGGCGGCGTCTTTGCATTGGTGGGCGGAGGCCTGATGTTTATGTTCAACCGGGGCAGCAAGGGTAAGGCCGAGCTGGCAGAAGGCGGCCAGTACCACAGCA
Source organism: Alcanivorax sp. UBA3183 (assembly GCF_002364155.1). Taxonomy (NCBI): domain Bacteria; kingdom Pseudomonadati; phylum Pseudomonadota; class Gammaproteobacteria; order Oceanospirillales; family Alcanivoracaceae; genus Alcanivorax; species Alcanivorax sp. UBA3183. The sequence goes on along the minus strand of NZ_DEXN01000017.1, from coordinate 7,714 downwards.
AGGAAAAATCCGGGCACTGGTTCCTGGTGGGCTTCGGCGCCATCTTCATCCTGCTGCCGTCGCCGGCCTATCTGGCAGTCTGGGACAAGGTCAGCCGGGGGGATTATGCGATTCTGATGGTGCTGTTGTTTCCCGCTGTGGGCGCTGGCATTGCCTGGGCGGGCTGGAAAATGCGCAGCAATTATCGGTTTTTCGGTCCCTCTCCGTTGGAACTGGATCCGGAGCCGGGCCATGCCGGTGGTCAGGTAGGCGGCTCCATTCACCTGGGCAAGGCGCTATCCCGGGAGACGGACATGGACGTGTGGCTAAGTTGTATCCGTGGCCGGGAGAGCGGTAGCGGCAAGAACCGCAAGACTGTGGAAGATATCCTCTGGCAAACCGACCAGCGCGCCCTGTGCCAGCCCACCCAGCAGGGCAGCGACATCCTGTTTTGTTTCGATGTGCCTGCGGAGCAGCCGCCGTCCTCCGGTAGTGGTCGCAATTACATCTGCTGGCGAGTCGAGCTGGAGGGCATGGTGGAAGGCCGCAAGCTGAAACGGAGCTGGGATATTCCGGTGGTGGCGGGGGAGGGCGAGAGTCGTTTTCGTCTGCCGGAGTCCCATGTCATGGCCGACCAGCGCGAGCGTCAGGTGGAGGCGCTGGAATCCGCCAATGAACAGATCCGGGTGGAGCAGACCGGCCAGGGCCTGCATTTGCAAAGCCGTCCCGGTCGCCATCTGGGCATGAAGCTCGCGCTATTGGTGTTTGGTGGCATCTTTGCTGCCGTGGGAACGGGGTTGTTTATCGCCGCCGCCAGTGAAGGCTTTATGTTGTACTTCATGGGCAGCATTTTTGGGTTGATCGGTTATGCCATTGTCGGCAGTACCCTGTTCACTCTGGGACGTGGGCTGGATGTGTGGGTGCGTGGCGGTGAAGTGCGTAGCCTGCGTCGCTGGCTGGGAGTCCCGTTGTTCACCCGCAAGTGCCAACTGCTGCGGGCAGACCAAGTGGTGCTGAAGACCGGCATGAGCAGCACCAGCAATGGCCGCCAGACCGAGTACATGACGCTGATCGCCGAGGTGGACGGCAAAAAGATCCGGCTGGCCGAGGGTATCGCCGGGCGAGAGGCCGGTGAGGCCCTGCGTGAAGCCGTGCTGCGTACCCTGCGACTGGTGTAAACTGTTCGCAAACCTGAACCCGTGATGTAGGAGCGTGCTTGCACGCGAACCTTCGCCCAGACCTGGTTCGCGTGCAAGCACGCTCCTACAGTGAAAGGGGCGAGCTTGGCCCCCGGAAATTTGTGAGAGATAACGATGAGCAAAGAGCGCCTGATTATTTTCGATACCACCCTGCGTGATGGTGAGCAGAGCCCGGGTGCCACCATGGACCAGGACGAGAAGCTGCGCATCGCCAAGGCGCTGGAACGCATGAAGGTGGACGTGATCGAGGCCGGTTTTGCTATCGCCAGCCAGGGGGATTTCCTGTCGGTGAAGGCCATTGCCGACACCGTGCGCGAATCCACCATCTGCTCTCTGGCCCGTGCCAAGGCGTCGGATATCGACCGGGCAGCGGAAGCGCTGGCCGGGGCTGAATCCGGCCGAATTCACACCTTCCTCGCCACCAGCCCGATTCATATGCAGCACAAGCTGCGGTTAGAGCCGGATCAGGTGGTCGAGCATGCCGTGGCGGCGGTGAAGCATGCCCGCAATCACATGGGCGATGTGGAATTTTCCTGCGAGGATGCGGGCCGTTCCGAGCTGGATTTTCTCTGCCGTATTATCGAGGCGGTGATCGACGCCGGTGCCACCACCATCAATATCCCCGACACCGTGGGCTATGCCATTCCGGAACAATATGGCCATACCATTGGCCAGCTGCTGGCTCGTATCCCGAATGCCGACAAGGCCGTGTTCTCGGTGCACTGCCATAACGACCTGGGGCTGGCGGTGGCCAACTCCCTGGCCGCGGTCCAGGCCGGTGCCCGGCAAGTGGAATGCACCATCAACGGCCTGGGCGAGCGGGCCGGCAATGCGTCCCTGGAAGAGATTGTCATGGCGGTACGCACTCGCCAGGATCTCTTCAACGTGGACACCGGCATCAATGCCAAAGAGATCGTCCCCACCTCGAAAATGGTGTCGCAGATCACCGGCTTCCCGGTGCAACCCAACAAGGCCATCGTTGGAGCCAATGCCTTTGCTCATGAGTCTGGCATTCACCAGGACGGGGTGCTCAAACACCGCGAGACCTATGAGATCATGTCCGCCGAGGATGTGGGTTGGCACACCAACCGGATGGTGCTGGGCAAGCACTCCGGCCGTGCCGCCTTCCGTGCCCGTCTGGACGAGCTGGGCATCACCTTTGCCTCGGAAGCGGCCATGAACGAGGCCTTCCAGCGCTTCAAGGATCTGGCTGACAAGAAGCACGAAGTGTTCGATGAGGACCTGCAGGCCCTGGTCAGTGACACCAAGAAAGCGGCCGAGGAAGAACGCTTCAAGCTGGTGTTGCTGGAAGCCACCGCGCGCACCGGTGAAACGCCGGAAGCCCGCATCGTGCTGGCTATCGATGGTCAGGAACGGGAGGCGACCTCCATGGGTGCCGGGCCTGTGGATGCGGCCTTCAAGGCCATCGAGATGCTGGCGGAAAGCCACAGCATCCTGCAGCTGTACTCGGTGAATGCCATCACCGCTGGCACTGACAGCCAGGGTGAAGTCACGGTAAGACTGGAAAAAGGCGGCCGGATCGTCAACGGCCACGGCGCCGATGTGGATATCATCACCGCCTCCGCCAAGGCCTACCTGAATGCCCTGAATCACTTCGCGGCGGGCCTGGAAAGGGCTCACCCGCAAGCGGCGGATGTATGAGTAACGCTGACACGCTAGACGCTTCACGCAACATGCTGTTGAAAGGCACGACGTGCCTGCGTGCTGGCCTGGTGCGTGCAAGCAGGTGCGGAGCGCTCCATGAATGAAGCCCAGCGACAACACTATCTGAAAGCCCTGGGCCTGACACCTTGGGTGGCCAGGGGGCCGTTGCCTGGTGCAGCGGTCTCGCCGCTGCTGGACTGGGAAGACGAGGAAGAGCAGCCAGCGGCAGTGGCATCACCAGCGCCCGCTCAGGACACACCTGCCCCGGCTTCGCCGCAGACAGCGGCCCCTGTTGCCAGTGAGGTGCCGGCTCAGGAGGCTCCGCAGAGTCCGCCGGTGCCCAAAGCCACCACCGATACCCCGGAGCCGACACCACCCGCACCGGCAGTCACCAGAGGCAAGGGGCTGACCTTTACCCTGGAAGCCCATCTGGGTGGCGATACCTGGTTGCTATGCGCGCAGGAAGACAGCCAGGCGCCGGGGCTGGGACGTTTTGAGGCGCCACTGATGGCTAACCTGTTGGCCCTGTTCCAGGCCCGCCCCCAGCGTCCACGTCGTTTTTTCTGCCCGCTGACAGAACAGCCCATGCCTGCGCAAGAAGCGTCCCAGGCGCTGTCGGCCTTTATTGCCGGCCTGTGTGAGCAGGCGGGTGGCGAGCGGGTATTGCTGTGCTTGCCGGAGGCGCTCAGTGAGGCGCTGTTTGATCAGCCCCGCTATCAACCCTTCGAGTTAGGTGGTCGCCCGGCACTGGTGGTCAGCAGCTTGGCAGAAATGCTGGCGGAGCCGGCGCAGCACAAGAAGGCCAGCTGGCACGCCATGCAGGCAAATGGCTTCCATGGCGAGTGATCGGACCCGCGTGGCAGCCATTCGCGCCATGGAGCTGGAAGATGTGGACGCGGTGATGGCCATCGAAACCGCCGCCCAGCTGACTCCCTGGAACAGCGCCCACTTTCACGATTGCCTGGGCAACACCAATTATCTGTGCCAGGTGGCCACCGTGGATGATGTCCCGGCGGCTTTTCTGGTCCTGTCGCGAATCCTCGACGAAACCCATGTCCTCAACATCGCGGTGGCCCCGGCCTGGCAGCGCCATGGTATCGCCCGGCGATTACTGCAACAGGCTCTCGAGGCGGCCCGCGCCGATGCCATGACCGTGGTCTATCTGGAAGTGCGGGAAAGCAACCAAAGTGCCCAGGGACTCTACCGCCAGCTGGCCTTTGAGGTCTGTGGGGTGCGCAAGAATTATTACCGCAAGGGGGACGGGCACGAAAACGCGGTGTTGATGCAATGCCTGCTTTCTGGCGGGCATAAATAATCCGCTGCCATTGCTACAAAGCCCCTGTAGGAACGGAGCGTAGCGGAGTAACGCACGTAGTTCCGTGCGGCCCGAAGGGTGAGCGAAGCGAATAACACCTCTTGAGGCGCGAACCGCGCTTGCGCGGAAATCGTCCGCAGGGCGATCAGAAATCTCAAGGCTCGACAGTTTCCAGAAAGAATGGTGGTCAGACCTTGATCTTTGTCGCCTCGCTACGCTCGGTTCGCGGCTCGAGAGCCGCTCCTACAGCAGGCAAGGTGCGATTCGAACCGCTCCCCGTTACTCCTGAATCGGCATCCAGCCGTTCTCTGAATCCCGGAAGGTAATCACCCGCTGGCGCTGGAAGGTATCGCCCTTCTTGAAGTTGCCGTGCTCCATACGCAGGGCGCTGAGCGTCATGATCATGGCAAAGCGATCCATGCCGGACAGATCCTCGTTACCCTTGATCTTGTCGGTGTAGCCACCCAGGTCGTCCCTGGCTTTCAGCTGGTAATCCACTTCCAGGGTGTAGCGGCCGTCTCCGTCGTCGTACCCATTGCGCTTTTCCACATCGGTGACTGCCAACAGGCCGGACAGGTGCGCGTTGTCCAGTTCTGCCTCCAGCGCTTGACGGGCATCGCCGGCGTCCGGGGTGCGGCTGCAGGCCGCCAGCAGGGTAGCGAGGAAGAGGGCAGCGAAAGCGCGGAGATAAACAGGCATGGTCTGGCATCCTTGTTGTTCTGGAACCGACACTCTAGCACTGCTTTCGGCTCGCCCTGAAGTACCGAGTTGGAAAGGTGGACACACCAGAGTAAATCCTCAAGGATACGGTGATTACGGATGACCTATTGCGAGGACTTGGCCTGTGTCAGAGAACCTGTTTCGTCGACTGTTATTGCTGGTAGCCCTGAGCTTTTGTGTGGTGTTTGCGGTGCTGATTATCCCGCCGCTGGTGGAGAATCCGGATATCCTGGCTGCCGCCGCCGGAGGCTTTGTGAATCCCTTTGCAGCCGGGTATTCCACGGATGTGATTTTGTGCTGGGTGGTGCTTGCCATCTGGGTGGTGTTCGAGCGTCAGCGTTACCAGGTCCGCGGCGGTTGGCTGGCGCTGCTGCTGGGGCTGGTTCCTGGTGTCGCGGTGGGATTTGCCCTCTATCTGCTAATTCGTCAGCGCCAGCTGAAGGGCTCCGGCATCGTCTGACAGGGTGGCGCTGAGAGCCTGATAAGGGCTCGCAAGGCTGTTATACTCGCGCCCTCGAAAACCCCTGTCAGAGTCGGAAGCCCCATGAGCCTGCAAGACCAGGTGGCCAAGCGCCGCACCTTCGCGATTATTTCGCACCCGGACGCCGGTAAAACCACCATTACCGAAAAGCTGCTGTTGTACGGAAACCTGATCCAGAGCGCAGGTACCGTGAAAGGCAAAAAGTCCGGTAAGCACGCCACCTCCGACTGGATGGAGATGGAGAAGGAGCGGGGCATTTCCGTCACTACCTCGGTGATGCAGTTCCCCTACAAGGATGCCACCGTCAACCTGCTGGACACCCCCGGGCACGCTGATTTCTCCGAGGATACCTACCGTACCCTCACCGCCGTGGATTCGGCGCTGATGGTGATCGATGCGGCCAAGGGCGTGGAGCAACGGACCGTCAAGCTGATGGAAGTCTGTCGCTTGCGCGACACGCCGATTCTCACCTTCATCAACAAGCTGGACCGGGATGTGCGCGACGGCATCGACGTGCTGGATGAAATCGAGGACGTGCTCAATATCGAGTGCGCGCCGATTACCTGGCCCATCGGTATGGGCAAGAGCTTCAAGGGCGTCTACAACCTGCTCACCGACACCACCGTGCTGTACAAGACCGGCCAGGGCCACACTGTGCAGGACGTGCGCGAAGTGAAAGGGCTCGATAATCCGGAGCTGGATCAGGCGGTGGGAGCCGACTACGCCGAGGAGTTGCGCGAGACTCTGGAACTGGTTCAGGGCGCCAGCCACGAATTCGATCTGGAACGCTTCCTGGCCGGCAAACTGACCCCGGTGTTCTTCGGTACCGCCCTGGGCAACTTCGGCGTCGATCACATGCTCGACGGCCTGGTAAAGTGGGCGCCGCCGCCCCAGCCCCGTGATGCCACCGCGCGTACCGTGGTCGCCGACGAGCCCAAGATGACCGGCTTCGTGTTCAAGATCCAGGCGAACATGGACCCCCGCCACCGGGACCGCATTGCCTTCATGCGCATCTGTTCCGGCAAATACCACAAGGGCATCAAGCTCAAGCAGGTGCGTACCGGCAAGGACGTGCGTATTCCTGATGCGTTGACCTTTCTGGCCGGTGAGCGTGACAACGTGGAAGAGGCCTTTTCCGGTGACATTATCGGCCTGCACAACCACGGCACCATCCAGATCGGTGACACCTTCACCGAGGGTGAAGAGCTGGCCTTCACCGGCATTCCCCACTTCGCCCCGGAACTGTTCCAGCGCGTGGTGCTCAACGACCCGCTGAAAAGCAAGCAGCTGCACAAGGGCCTGACCCAGCTGGCGGAAGAGGGCGCCACCCAGGTTTTCTTCCCGCTGCGCAACAACGACGTGATTCTGGGTGCCGTGGGTACCCTGCAGTTCGACGTGGTCGCAGCGCGGCTGAAGGGGGAATATGGGGTGGATTGCCGCTATGAACCGGTCAGTGTGGCCACGGCGCGCTGGATTGAAGCCGGCAGTGACAAAGAGCTGACGGCCTTTGAGCGTAAAGCCCACGATAACCTGTCCCGCGACGGCGCTGGTCACCTGACCTATCTGGCTCCGACCCGTGTGAACCTGCAACTGGCACAGGAGCGTCACCCGGAGATCCGCTTCCGCGAAACCCGCGAAATTTCATAGCAACGTAACAGGCGCACGCAACAATGTGGGTAGGACGAGCCCCGCGTTGTTGTGTCGAGCGTTGCCGCATTGTTTCCCGTCAGCGGTTTTCGTGCATGCTGGTTATCAGCTAAACCGTCCTCAGCGGTCGCGATCCTTTTCACAAGCGGGTAAACTTCCTGACTTGTTTCGGCCCCGCCTCACAAGGGTACTGTCGAGACACAAGACCCCGGCTATCCGCCGGGGTTTTTTATTGGGCGCGAAAATGCCAGCCCGCCCCGTCGGCGTGTACCAGCAATCACTTCCTCATATCCGCTGTGTGCCGGCTTCTCCTCGCTGGTAGTCCCTTTGCTGCGGCGGGTATCATGAGGTCGCTGAGGCCGTCGACCCAACCGGCCAATGTCTGCATAGCGGGTCAATAAGGGATGCCTTGATCATGGATGCCAAAGCCGCGCAAGCGTACCTGTTGAGCAAGCCGGAAGCGCGAGAGGATTTCTCCTTCGGCCCGGATGTGGCAGTGATGAAAGTGCGGGACAAGATGTTCGCGACACTGGGGGAAGAGCAGGGCGAAGGGCGCATGAATCTCAAGTGCGACCCGGACCAGGCTCATGCAGGCTGTTGAAAAGCCCCTTACATACTCAGTCTTCCAGGCTGGCCCGCAATCTAGGCGCAATGTTGAAGGTGTGTGTCCACCCATCGAGACATTGCAACAACGAGTGCGGGCCAGCC
>NZ_DEXN01000031.1:0-6692 GCF_002364155.1 Alcanivorax sp. UBA3183 | reverse complement strand
TCCCGGAAACCCGCGATGAACCATAAAAAAGCCCCGCTAAAGAGCGGGGCTTTTTTATGGGCGAAGTATCAGCTTACCTCAGGATTCTGAGGAAGCGTCCTCTTCTGCGGCTTTGGCGGCGGCTGCCGCTTCTGCCTGTTGCTGCCGGCGGCGCTGGCGCGGGTCGTTGCTGGCCCGGCCCATCTCTGCGGCGGCGGGTTTGGCTTCGGCGCGTACCGCTTTTACCTCGGTGGCCCGGCTGGGTAGCTCATTGGCTTCCGGCTTGGGGGCCTCTTTCGGCTTTTCCGCTTCACGGGGGGCCGGCGCGGTGCGCTGGTAGCCCGGTTGACGCGGGTCATTGCTGGCACGGACCGTGGCATCGTCCTCGGCGGCGCTTTCTTCTGCCACCGGTTCGCTGGCGGTCGGCTTGTCTTCCGCTTGAGCCGGAGCTGGGGCTTCTGCAGCTGGCGCCTCGGTCGGGGTTTCTGCCTTGGCCGTGTCCTGCGCTTGCGGCTCAGGTTGCTCTGGCGCATCGGTTGTGGCCGCTTGCGGTGCAGCAGCGGGTTGCTCCGCTTTGGGCTCAGCGGCTTTCGGTGTTTCGGCCTGGGGAGCCTCAGCTTCCTGGGCCGGTTTTTCCTGGGCCGGTTTCTCTGCAGCAGGCGCTTGCGCTGCCGGTTTGTCGGCCTGTTTCTCGGGCGCTTCAGCTTGCGGTTCCGCTTGAGCCTTTACTTGCGGCTCTGCTTTTACCTGCTGCTCGGGCTGCGGTTCTGCTTTCGGCGCCGGAGCCGGGGCGGCAGGCTGCTCTGCTGTTTGCGCGCTGGAGTCTTTCTCTACCTTTTCGGCTTTGGCCGTTTCCTGAGCCTGTGCCGGCTTGGCAGCGCTTTGAGTCTCAGCTTTCTCGGTATTCTCAACCTTGGTAGCTGCCTGAGGCTGCTCACCAGCAGTCGGTTCCTGTGCTGGAACCAGCTTCGCCGGCGGATGGCCTTCGTTGTCCATCACCGTTGGCGGGGCAGGGGTACGGGCCGGCTGAGCCTGCTGGGGCTTCTGCTCGCCAGCGGGTTTGTCGCCATTGGCTGCGGATTTTGCCGGACGCTGACGTTCGCGCAGCGGACGATCATCCTTGGCATCGTTGCGGCGGGACGCCTTGGGGCCCTTGCTGTCGCTGTTGCCTTCGGTGTTGTCCTGCTGCTGGGGCTTCTTGTTGCGTGGCTTGTTGCCGCCGTCGCTCTTGTCGCCCTTGTTGTCGTTGCGACCGTCATTGCGGCCTTCATTGTTGCGACCGTCGTTACGGTTGTCGCCGCCACGGTTGTCGTTGCGATTACGACGGTTGTCGTTACGGCCGCGACGTTCGTTGCGGTTGTCGTCCTTGTTGTCGCCGGAGCGGTCTGCAGAACGGTTGTCGCCACGATTGTCAGACTGGCGGTTGTCGCTCTTGCGATTGCCACCGTCCTTGTCGTTCTGGCGTTTGTTGCGCGGGTTGCGATTATCGTTATCGCCACCCTTGCCGCCGCTCTTGCCTGCATCCTGCTTGTTACGGTTGTCGTTACGGTTGCGGTTGTTGCCGCCGCGACCACCGCGGGTGTTCTGCTGGCGCGAGCTACCCTTGCCCTGGGGCTGGGGTTTCTTGGCCTTGGGCTGCTTGGGTTCGCTGGTAAAGATCTGCGCCAGCCAGGTGAAGAAACGGGCCAGGATGCCTAGATTTTCTGTAGGGGTAGCCGCGGGTGCCGGAGCCGGTTTCGGCGGCGGCGGGGCGGTGTCCGGTGCCATCAGTTTGACGGCCGGCTCCTGGGTCTTGATTTCGGTGTCCTGGGCGGAGGCGATATCCGCATCCTTGTTCCCTTCCAGCAGTTCCAGTTCATGGCTGGGCTGGGCGATGGTCTGGTCATCACGAATCCGTTCCACCTCGAAATGCGGGGTTTCCAGATTCTGGTTGGGGATGATGACCACGCGAACATTGTGCGCATCTTCAATGGCGCGCAGGGGTTCGCGTTTCTCGTTAAGCAGGTAGGTGGCGACGGCCACCGGCACCTGGGCCTGGATCTCGCCGGTGCGCTCCTTCATCACCTCTTCTTCAATGAGGCGCAGGATGCTCAGAGCCAGGGATTTCACATCACGGATGTGGCCCTGACCGTTACAGCGCGGGCAAACAATGCTGGAGGTTTCCCCCAGGCTCGGGCGCAGCCGCTGACGGGACAGCTCGAGCAAACCGAAGCGGGAAATGCGGCCCAGCTGGATACGGGCGCGGTCGGCCTCCAGGGCATCGCGCATGCGATTTTCCACGTCCCGCTGGTTGCGGGCCGGACCCATGTCGATGAAGTCCACCACGATCAGGCCGCCGATATCACGCAACCGCAACTGGCGGGCGATTTCATCCGCTGCTTCCAGGTTGGTGTTCAGGGCGGTTTCCTCGATGTCCGCGCCTTTGGTGGCACGGGAGGAGTTGATGTCGATGGACACCAGCGCTTCGGTGGGATCGATAACAATGGAGCCACCGGAAGGCAGCTTCACTTCGCGCTCAAAGGCGGTCTCGATCTGGGACTCGATCTGGAAGCGAGAGAACAGCGGGGTTTCGTCGCTGTACAGTTTGATCTTGTGCTGGAAGTCCTGCATCACCTGCTGCACGAAGCCCTGGGCCTCGTCGTAGACTTTTTTGGAGTCGATCAGGACTTCGCCGATGTCCTTGCGCAGGTAGTCGCGGATAGCACGGATGATGACGTTGGATTCCTGATAGATCAGGAAGGGCGCCTTGCGATCCTTGGAGGCATCGTCGATGGAGTTCCACAACTTCAGCAGGTAGTTCAGGTCCCACTGCAGTTCCTCGGCGCTGCGTCCCAGGCCGGCGGTACGAACGATCACACCCATTTCATCGGGGATGGTCAACGCGCCCAGGGCTTCCTTGAGCTGCTGGCGTTCTTCACCCTCAATGCGACGGGAAATACCGCCGGCACGGGGGTTGTTGGGCATCAGTACCAGATAGCGGCCGGCCAGGCTGATGAAGGTGGTGAGGGCGGCGCCCTTGTTGCCACGTTCTTCCTTGGCCACCTGAATGATGACTTCCTGACCTTCCTTGATCACTTCCTTGATGTTGATGCGACCCTGGATGTCTTTCGGGTCTTTCTGGAAGTACTGACGAGAAATTTCCTTGAGGGGAAGAAAGCCGTGACGCTCGGCGCCGAAATCTACAAACGCGGCTTCCAGGGACGGTTCCACCCGGGTGATCTTGCCTTTATAGATGTTGGCTTTTTTCTGTTCACGGGTTCTGTGTTCGATATCCAGGTCATACAGCCGTTGGCCGTCGACCAGTGCCACCCGAACCTCTTCAGGGTGAGTGGCGTTAATAAGCATACGTTTCATGGTGCTACCACAAGTTTGTGGTGGCATGAGGCAGGGCCGGAATGTAACCGGTAGCAGACCAGGGGGAGTGCTGGCAGGCTTGTCACGGGCAGGGCGCACGCGGGGCGTGTTTGATCGCTTTCCTGGGTGATTATAGTGCCTGAGTCAGCGGCTCTCCGAGTTGTGTGCAATGTTTAGTGCGTAATCGTACTGACAATAGGCCAGCCTGTAATGCTTCACGCGATTGCCGTGGTTAGTTGTCACACAGCAATGTGTAAACTCTTGTCTGTCTGTTTTCCAGGTCGTTTGACCGGCGCTGCAGCCACCATCGTTAATGTTCAGGGTCCGTCATCGGACGCTGTTTAAACGGGTTCATCTGCAGCGTTTGCCCACACTGCAATCTGCGAATGGGCGATAACGCTTTATTGTAGACCTGAGGCGGGCTCTGTCTTCTCGGCTATGCCGGAGCGGGCCAGACGGCGAATGTTCGCTGCGCGTCGCCGTCGCCTATATTCAGGTCGACGCTTGACTATAGCAGCAAAAGCCAAGAGAGATCAATCAGATAGGAACAGGGCAGTGAATAGTGAATAATTAACAATTAATAGTTAAAAGCTATAATCTATCATGGGTTTATAGTTTTATTGGACGCGGTTTCGTTGCTTTCAGGTGGTTATGTGCGGCATTCATGCAGCTATTAATTATTCACTATTAACTATTCATTGCTCTTTTCTATAGAATCGCCGACATGTCAGACGAGACCCCCGCAGCGAACCGTGTCAGCTTCGTGACCATCGACGAAGGCCGCCATGGTCAACGCCTGGACAATTTTCTCTTCACCCATCTGAAAGGGGTGCCCAAATCCCGTGTCTACCGGATCATTCGTTCCGGGGAGGTACGGGTCAATAAAGGGCGCGCCCGCCAGACTACCCGGCTTGCCACTGGGGATGTGGTGCGAATTCCGCCGATCCGCACCAGCGAATCCGAGGCCCCGCCGGTGGTCAGCAGCGGGCTCACCGAGCGCCTCAGCCGGGCCTGTGTCTATGAGGATGATCAGCTCTTCATCTTCAACAAGCCCGCCGGTCTGGCGGTGCACGGTGGCAGCGGGGTGAGCCTGGGGCTGATTGAGGCCCTGCGGGTGATTCATCCGGCGGAAAAGGAGATGGAGCTGGTCCACCGGCTGGACCGGGATACCAGTGGACTGATCATGGTGGCCCGCAAGCGTGCCTTTCTGCGCAAGATGCAGCGTCTGATGCAGGCCGGTGAGGTAGAGAAGCGTTACTGGTTGCTCTGCCAGGGCTTCAAGGGCAAGGAGCGCACCATGGACGCGCCACTGCTGAAAATGCAGAACGGCAACGAGCGCATTGTCCGGGTGTCCCGGGAGGGCAAGGCGTCGGTCACCCATTTTCGCATGCTGGAGCGGCTGGCGGATGTGCAGCTGGTTGAGGCGACCCTGGAAACCGGTCGCACCCACCAGATCCGTGTACATAGCCAGTTTGGCGGGTTCCCGTTGCTGGGGGACGATAAATACGGCACCGACAAGGGGGCTGCTTTACTCGCCAGCATCGGTCACAAGCGTTTGTGCCTTCATGCCCGCAACCTGGTCTTTCCCCATCCCAATAGCGGCAAGAAGGTGACCATCACCGCGCCGCTGGATGAGGATTTCGAGGCCATCCTGAAGACACTGCGAGGTGCCCGGTGAACTACGATCTGGTGATTTTTGACTGGGACGGCACGGTGATGGACTCCACCGGACGGATTGTCAGCTGCATGCAGCTGGCGGCGGTGGATCTGGGTCTCCCTTCACTGCCCGATGAAACCGTATGCGGCATTATCGGTCTGGGGTTGCCGGAGGCAATCGGCACGCTTTACCCGGTGCTGGACGCTGGAGGCATTGAGCGCATGCGCGAACGCTATGCCTTTCACTTTATTGCCGCTGAGGCTACACCCAGTGCTCTTTATCCCGGTGCTGAATCCCTGCTGACCGGGTTGCGGGAAGCAGGGATGAAGCTGGCAGTGGCCACGGGCAAGAGCCGCAAGGGCTTGCAACGGGTATGGGGCAACACCGGGCTCGATCGCTATTTTGATGCCTCCCGTTGTGCGGATGAGAGCCATTCCAAGCCGCACCCGGCCATGGTGCTGGAGTTGCTTCAGGAGATGGCAGTGTCGGCTCAAAGAGCGATTGTGGTGGGCGATACTACCTTTGATCTGGAGATGGCCAGAGCCGCCGGGGTTGACCGTGTGGCAGTCAGTTACGGCGCTCATCCGGTAGAGAAACTGTTGCCTTGTGAGCCTCTGGCTGTCATTGATAGATTGCATCATCTGCTGCCAGTGCTAGGGCTGGCAGCGACTGAACTGGTTACGGAGAGTCTGTAAATGGAAAATCAGCCCCCTTCATCCCGTCCCGGGAACGAGCGTGAGTGGAAACTCATCGAGAAGCTGCTGGGTCAAGCCCAGGATGAGCACCGTAAATCCCGTCGCTGGGGGATTTTCTTCAAGATTCTGACGTTCGTTTACCTGTTCGTGCTGCTATTCATCATGCTGCCGGGCAAGGCCGGAGAAACCATGAAGGTCACTGAGGAGCATGTGGGCTTCGTGACGGTCTCCGGTGTGATCGCGCCGGATCAGGATGCCAGCGCGGATATGATTGTAAGCGGTCTGACGCGGGCTTTCGAAGCGGAGAATAGCAAGGCGGTTGTTATCAAGATCAATAGTCCGGGTGGTTCGCCGGTGCAGTCCAATCAGGTGTACAACGCCATTAAGCGCCTGCGCGCCGAATATCCCGAGAAAAAGGTTTATGCTGCCATCACCGATCTGGGGGCGTCCGGCGCCTACTATATCGCCTCCGCCGCTGATGAAATCTACGCGGACCCGGCCAGCATCGTGGGGTCCATTGGCGTGATCATGGCCGGCTTCGGTTTTGAGGAGGCAGCCGAGAAACTGGGTGTGGAACGTCGTGTGCTTACCGCCGGTGAAAACAAGGCGGTGATGGATCCCTTCTCCCCGATCAGCCCGGAAGACCGTAAACACATGCAGGTGATGCTGGATGAAATCCACCAGCAGTTTATTACGGCAGTAAAAAACGGTCGTGGTGATCGCCTGAAAGCGGACACCCATCCGGAAATCTTCTCTGGTCTATTCTGGACCGGCGAGAAGGCCATGGAGCTGGGCCTGGTGGATGGCCTGAAGAGCCCGGGTAATGTGGCCAGGGACATCGTCGGGCTGGAAGAGATGGTCAACTACAGCGTCAGTCGTTCGCCCTTTGAGGAATTTGTTCGCCGTTTCGGGGTGTCCATCGGGGAAGGCTTAGCCAACAAGCTGGGCCTGTCTGCAGCGCCGGCAATTCGCTGAAATGAAATGATAGCTACGAGCTACGAGCTACG
>NZ_DEXN01000006.1:309516-331838 GCF_002364155.1 Alcanivorax sp. UBA3183 | reverse complement strand
CCTCTCCCGCTTGCGGGAGAGGGACAGGGAGAGGGCGTTTTCAGGTCATTGAACCCCGGGACGTGAGTTACATAGCCGCCATTTCGGCAGCTTCTTCCACATCGACCGATACCAGACGGGACACACCAGGCTCGTGCATGGTGACCCCCATCAGGGTAGCAGCCATCTCCATCGCAATCTTGTTATGAGTAATGTAGATGAATTGTACTTTTGCGGACATTTCCGACACCAGGTTACAGAAACGCCCCACGTTGGCATCGTCCAGCGGCGCATCTACCTCATCGAGCAGACAGAACGGCGCCGGGTTGAGCTGGAAGATACTGAATACCAGGGACAGAGCGGTCAGAGCCTTCTCCCCCCCTGACAACAGGTGGATGGTGCTGTTCCGCTTACCCGGGGGCCGCGCCATGATCGTGACACCGGTATCCAGCAGGTCGTCGCCGGTGAGCTCCAGATAGGCATGACCGCCGCCGAACACCTTGGGAAACAGTTCCTGCAGGCCACGGTTGATGCGGTCGAAGTATTCCTTGAAGCGCGCCCGGGTTTCCCGGTCGATCTTGCGGATGGCGTTTTCCAGGGTGTTGAGCGCGTCTTCCAAGTCCGCGTTCTGGCTGTCCAGGTAGTTCTTGCGCTCGGACTGCTGCTGGTATTCGTCGATGGCCGCCAGGTTGATCTGGCCCAGCCGTGAAATACGCTGGCCGATCATGTCCATTTCCCGCGCCCACTCCTGCTCGTTGGCTTCCTCGGGCAGGTTTTCCAGCACGGTGTCCAAATCGAAGTTGTGCTCACCCAGCTGCTCGGCCACGGTCTGACGGCGGGTGGTCAGGTCCTGCCACTGCATCCGCTTCTGATCCATGGTGCTGCGGATTTCCTGGGCCTGGCGCTCGAACTGGCCGCGTTGGCCTTCCAGGTTGCGCATCTCGTGGTCCACCGCGTCCAGTTCACGGCGGGCCTCGGTGAGCTTGTGTTCCGCTTCCAGGCGCACTTCCAGTTTTTCTTCCAGCTGCATCTGCAGCTCGGTGCCCGGTTCGTCGCCCTCGTTGGTCTGCTCTTCCAGCAGCGCCTTGCGCTCGGCCAGGGCCTGCACCTGGGATTCCAGACGGCTCAGGTTCTGGCGCAGGGAATCCGCCTGGGTGCGGGCACCCTGCACTTCCATGGCCAGATGATGGGACTGGTCACGGGCATGGCGGGCTTTCTGGCGCGCCTCATCCAGACGCAGGCGCAGCTCATCACGGCGGGACAGCAAGGCTTCCCGCTGGCCGCTGTCGGCCTCCATGGCGTCCAGCGCTTCTGCCAGCACACCACGGGCCTCTTTCATCTGTTCCTGTTCCTGGGCGTGCTGCTCATTGGCTTCTTCCAGCTCGCGGCCCAGACGCTCACGGCGCATGGTGATCTGCTCCAGGCGCACCTGGCGGGCGCTGACCTGGGCATTGATCTCACCCAGCTCCCGGTTGATGCGGCTGGCCTGGCGCTGCACGTCTTCGCGCTCTTCTTCCAGTTCGCCGATCTGTTCCCGGGTGCTGTCCAGTTGTTCTTTAAGGTCGTCCACGGTGGTCTGAAGGGTCTCAATCTCGCCCTCCAGTTGCTCCAGCTCCCGACGGCGCTCAAGAATACCGGCTTCCTGATCTTCCTCTTTGGCCACTTTCAGCCAGTCCGGGCCGAGACAGATACCGTCACGGGTGACCACAGATTCGTAGGCGTCCAGTTGGCCGCGCAGGGCCAGAGCGGCATTCAGATCATCGGCCACATAGACGCCGGCCAGCAGACCTTCCGGCACCTGGCCCTGAACATGATCTCGGAGCAGTTTGCCCTTGCTACCTGAGCCCTTCACCGAGGCCGGGCTGAACAGGGCCAGGCGGCCATGGGACAGATCGCCCAGCCAGTCGCTGACCTGATCCAGGCCGCTGATGGCCACCGCCTGGATGCTGTCACCCAGCACTGCTTCCAGGGCCTTTTCCCAGCCTTCGTCCACCTGTACCTGATCGGCCAGGCGCGGCTCTGCATCCAGCTCGTGACGGTTGAGCCAGTCACTCACCGCCCCGTCATCGCCCATGGCGGCTTTCTGCAAGGCTTCCAGAGAGGTGCGACGGCCCTTCAGGGTCTGCAGCTTCTCGCGGGCCTCGTCCAGCTGACGACCCCGGTCGCCGTTTTCCCGGCGCATGCGGTTGATGTCTTCCTGCAGGGATTCACTGCGCAGTTCGTTTTCTTCTGACTGGCCGCGATATTGTTCCACCTGCTCTTCCAGCTGGCGCATTTCCTGGGCCAGCGGACCGGAATCCAGGGATTCCTGTTCTTTCTTGAGGCGCTCAATCCGCTCTTTCAGGCGATCCTGGGATTTTTCCAGATGCTGAATGCGGGACTGCTCCACCTCGGCCTGGCGGCGGGATTCCCCGGACTGGCCGTTGAATTCTTCCCACTCCTGCTGCCAGTTCTGCATGGTTTCTTCGGCCAGGGCCAACGCCTCGGCGGACGCTTCCTGCTGCTCACTGATCAGCTCCAGCTCCGGCTCACGCTCGGCGAGGATGGCATCCAGTTCCGCCACCTTCTCGCTGTCCACCCGCAGGTGTTCATCGGATTCCTGCCAGCTCGCCTTGATCTGGTCCAGCTCTTCATAGAGCTGCTGCTTTCGCTCACGCTGATGCTGAATGCTCTGTTCCAGCCGAGCCACTTCTGCGCCCAGGGCATAAAAGTGCTGCTGCACCTGATTGAAATGCTCCTGCACCTCGTGGTGTTTGTCGCGCAGGCGCTCTACCTCCGCATCCACATGGCGTTGCTCGGCGATCTTGGCTTCCATGGACACATCCAGCTCGCCGATCACGTGATCGAGCTGCTTGACCTGGCCATCCAGCCCCTTCCAGCGCAGGGCCTTGAGCTGTGCACCCTTGAGGCGCTCCTCTTCCTTGTACTGCTTGTACTTTTCCGCCGCGCTGGCCTGACGACTGAGGCGCTCCAGCTGACGTTCCAGTTCGTCACGGATATCAGTGAGTCGCTCCAGGTTTTCCCGGGTGCGGCGGATGCGGTTTTCGGTCTCGCGGCGGCGCGCCTTGTACTTGGAAATCCCCGCCGCTTCTTCGATGTAAACCCGCAGCTCTTCCGGCTTCGCCTCGATCAGCCGGGAAATCATCCCCTGCTCGATAATCGCGTAGCTGCGCGGGCCCAGGCCGGTGCCCAGGAAGATGTCGGAAATGTCCTTGCGCCGGCACTTGGTGCCGTTGAGGAAATAGTTGGACTGGCCGTCGCGGGTGACCTGGCGCTTTACCGAGATCTCGTTGAACTTGCCGTATTCGCCAGTGACAGTGGCATCGGAGTTATCAAAGATCAGCTCAATGGAGGCCTGGGCCACGGGCTTGCGGGCATTGGAGCCATTGAAGATCACGTCCGCCATGGACTCACCACGCAGGTGCTTGGCGGAGGATTCCCCCATCACCCAGCGGACCGCATCAATGATATTGGACTTCCCACACCCGTTGGGCCCCACCACGGCGGTGAGATTCTCCGGGAAATTGGTGGTGGTAGGGTCCACAAAGGATTTGAACCCGGCCAGTTTTATGGATTTCAGTCGCATAGTGTCTGCTTAACTCGGGCCAACAGGCCAAAAATTGGGCGAAAACAAGGATTTCCGCCGCCCCCTGAAGCGATTTCGGTGCACCGTGGGCATTAAAGTGGGTAAGTCTAGCGGCAACCCGAGCTGAATTCATCAGCCGCAACGCCCTGTTTACAATAAGGCCAAGAATGCCGGGCCCCTCCGGGCGCCAGAGTGCACGGCAATATTCCCATCGGCGGGCGATTCGCCATGCAAGCATGGGCTCCTACAGGGGCGAGCGCGAATTGAAAACAACTGCAAAAGCCCGCATCAAGTCACACAGGCTGCCAGCCCTTTCCACCAAGCCACCGTTGGAGCCTTGCTGACTAGGCGGACGCCTTGATTCGGAACCCTTCGCCTTGCAAGCAAGGCTCCAACAGTAGACTAGCGACCCGGAAACAGAGGCTACCTGACCCTGATAGCCCTTCGCCTTGCGAGCAAGGCTCCAACGGTCAAGGGGCGGGGTGGGCTTGCCAACGGGGGCTTTCCCTTTTTGCTGTCTGCTTGTAGCTTGTAGCTGCTTTCTCACAGCCAAGGATTTGCCGTGTCTCAAGTTGCCGATGCCATCAGCTACCTCAAACGCAGTGTCACCCTGGCAAAAAGCCGGGAGCTGCGGACCTATGTAATCATTCCTCTGATCTTCAATATTCTGGTCTTCGGCGGCCTGTACTGGCTCAGCGGCAGCTGGATCGCCGGCTGGATCGCTGCGGCCACGGCCGATTGGGCACTGACCGGCTCATTGAGCTTCCTCAACGGGGCCCTGCACTTCCTGGTCGACGCCGCCATTCTGCTGGTCTGGGTCCTGCTGCTGGCGCTGTTTGCCAGCGTCTTCTCCATCGGCGTGCAGTTGATCGCCGCTCCCTTCATGGGCTTTCTGGCGGAAAAGGTAGACATCCAGGCCACCGGCCACCCCATGCCGGACGAATCCATCCCGGCCATGATAATGCGTACTTTCAAGCGCGAACTGCGCAAGACCTGGTACTGGCTGTGGCGGGCAGTGCTGATTCTGTTTGTGGTGCTGGTGGTCTACTTCATCCCGGTAGTGAACGTGTTCGCTTCGGCAATCTGGTTTCTGTGGTCCGGCTGGCTGCTGGCCATGCAGTACATCGACTTCGGCGCCGATAACCGCCAGGTGCCCTTCGAGGTGATGCTGGAGCGCCTGAAAACCAAACGCTGGCTGGTACTCACCTTCGGCGCCGTAGTCATGGGCCTGACCATGCTGCCGCTGGTGAACCTGTTCATCATGCCGGTGGCGGTGATCGCGGGGACGCTGATCTGGGTGGAGGAGTTGGCACCGCAGACCTCGGAAACCTCCACGAAGCCACTGTAGGAACGTAGCGGAGCGGAGTAACGCACGCAGGGCGGCCCCGAAGGGGTGAGCGAAGCGAATAACGCCGCTTGAGGCGCGAATCCGAGCCTTGGCGAGGAAACGACGCGACGAAAAACCTGGTCTCTCTGGATAGACCTGTCACGGGGTGATATTCCTGATCACCCTGCGGGCGATTTCCTTGCTGCGCAAGGTTCGCGCCTCGAGAGGCGCTCCTACGGCGGCCTTGTAGAAACGTTAGCGCATAAAGCCCAGCTCGCGGAGCTGGTGAATCCGGTCCCGTGTGGCCGCAGCGTCTTCGAACTCCAGGTTCTTGGCGTGCTCCATCATCTTGTTTTCCAGGGCTTTGATTTCACGGGCCACTTCCGCCGGGGACATGGCTTCGTATTTGGACGGTGACTCAGCCACCTTCTTGCCCTTGTCACCCTTGTATTTGCGGTCGAAACGGCTGCCGCCACTGTCATCCATGATGTCGCGAACCTTCTTGTTGAGCTTCTGCGGCGTGATGCCGTGCTCCTTGTTGAAGGCTTCCTGCTTCTCGCGGCGACGGTTGGTCTCATCAATGGCCCGCTCCATGGAACCGGTCATCTTGTCGGCATAGAGAATGGCACGGCCATCCACGTTTCGCGCCGCCCGGCCAATGGTCTGAATAAGCGAGCGGTCCGAGCGCAGAAAGCCCTCCTTGTCCGCATCGAGAATGGCCACCAGTGCCACCTCGGGCATATCCAGGCCCTCGCGCAGCAGGTTGATGCCAACCAGCACGTCGAATTTGCCCAGCCGCAGGTCGCGGATAATCTCTACCCGCTCCACCGTATCGATGTCCGAGTGCAGATAACGCACCTTGATGCCGTGCTCGTTCAGGTACTCGGTCAGATCCTCGGCCATACGCTTGGTGAGCGTGGTAACCAGCACCCGCTGTTCCTTGGCGATGGCCTCCTTGGCCTCGCCCAGCAAGTCGTCCACCTGGGTAATCGCCGGGCGGATTTCGATCTGCGGGTCCACCAGCCCGGTGGGCCGCACCACCTGCTCCACCACCTGGCCCGCGTATTTCGCCTCGTAGGGGCCCGGCGTGGCCGACACGAACACCATCTGCGGCGCCAACCGCTCCCATTCTTCAAATTTGAGGGGGCGGTTATCCATGGCCGAAGGCAACCGGAACCCGAAGCTCACCAGGGTTTCCTTGCGCGAACGGTCGCCCTTGTACATGGCACCCAGCTGGGGAATGGTCACGTGGGACTCATCCGCGATCAGCAAGGCATTTTCCGGCAGGTAATCAAACAGGGTGGGCGGCGCATCCCCCGGTGCCCGGCCGGAGAACAGCCGGGAATAGTTTTCCACCCCGTTGCAGTAACCCAGCTCCTGCAGCATCTCGATGTCGAAACGAGTCCGCTGCTCCAGCCGCTGGGCTTCCACCAGCTTGTTCTGTTCCTTGAGCTCGGCCAGCCGTTCGGTGAGCTCTTCCTTGATCATCTCGATGGCCTTCAGCACGGTCGCCCGGGGCGTCACGTAATGGCTCTTGGGGTAAACGGTGATACGCCCTACCCGCTTCAGCACCTCGCCGGTGAGCGGATCGAAGATGCTGATGGTTTCCACCTCGTCATCGAACAGCTCGATGCGAACCGCCTCTTTTTCCTCTTCCGCCGGAAAAATATCGATCACATCACCCCGCACCCGGTAGGTGGCACGGCGGAAATCCATCTCGTTGCGGGTGTACTGCAGCTCCGCCAGTCGGCGCAGCAGCTCGCGTTGGTCGATACGATCACCACGCACCAGGTGCAACACCATGGCGTGGTAGCTGGCCGGGTCACCCAGGCCGTAAATGGCGGACACCGTGGCCACGATGATGGTGTCCGGCCGCTCCAAAATGGCCTTGGTGGCAGACAGACGCATCTGCTCGATCTGCTCATTCACCGAGGCATCCTTCTCGATGAAGGTGTCGGAGCTCGGCACATAGGCTTCCGGCTGGTAGTAGTCGTAGTAGGAAACGAAGTACTCCACGGCGTTCTCCGGGAAGAACTCCTTGAACTCCCCGTACAACTGGGCCGCCAGCGTCTTGTTGGGCGCCATGATGATGGTGGGCCGCCCGGTCTGCTCGATCACGTTGGCCATGGTGAAGGTCTTGCCGGACCCGGTTACCCCCAGCAGGGTCTGGTGGCCCAGGCCATCGTCGATCCCTTCGATCAACTGGGCGATGGCCTTTGGCTGGTCACCGGCGGGCTGGTAATCGGAATGAAGCTTGAAAAGGCTTTCGGACATGGAGATATCCTGGTGGCTACCCTCCCGAGCCAGGAAGGCAGCAAAATCATGGTTTTAAAATCGGCAAATAGTGTAGCAGAGCCGGCGTGAATGCGCGGTGGAATAACAACGCCAGAAACACCGGATTTCCCCGTGGGAGATTCAGCTTGCTGAACGAATCGGTGCCGAGACCTTGTAGGAACGGAGCGTAGCGGAGTAACGCACGTAGTTCCGTGCGGCCCCAAGGGTGAGCGTAGCGAATAATTCCTCTCGAGGGACGAACCGCGCGCAGCGCGAAACACCCATAGGGCGAAGGTGGCGGATGATGGCAGAGTGTTGGGGCAGTATTGACCCGACCTTTCCTCGCTAAAGCTCGGATTCGTCCCCTGGAAGGGAACTCCTACAGCGGCTCGTTAGAGAGCTCGTGCCCAGCAAGGCGCGCTTTGGTTGAGCGCCCCACCCCTGCTGCCTCACAAGGAAATACGGGACATTCCCGTCCATATCCGCTAAAATTCCGGGCCCTTTCTGCGCCAAAAGCGCAGCCAATACGACTCTTTAGACGAATGAGGAGTGCATGTCCGATATCAGCCTTTCCGACCGCGTACAACGCATCAAGCCGTCTCCTACCCTGGCCATCACCGCGAAAGCCGGTGAACTTCGTGCACAGGGAAAAGACATTATTGGGCTGGGTGCTGGTGAGCCGGATTTCGATACCCCGGATCATATCAAACAAGCCGCCATTGAAGCGATCAACGCCGGCAAGACCAAATATACCCCGGTAGACGGCACTCCCGGCCTGAAAAAGGCCATCATCGACAAGTTCAAGCGCGACAACAGCCTGGACTACGAGCCCAACCAGATCCTGGTATCCAGCGGCGGCAAGCAGTCCTTCTTCAACATGGCCCTGGCCCTGCTGAACGACGGCGACGAAGCCATCATCCCCGCCCCCTACTGGGTCAGCTACCCGGATATGGTGCTGGTTGCCGGCGGCGTTCCCAAGGTCCTCGAAACCGACGTGAACAGCCGCTTCAAGATCACCCCGGAACAGCTGGAAGCGGCGATCACGCCGAAAACCCGCCTGTTCGTGATCAACAGCCCATCCAACCCCTCCGGCATGGCGTATTCCGTGGAAGAGCTGGCGGCCCTGGGTGAAGTGCTGAAAAAGCACCCGGACATCATCATCGCCACCGATGACATGTACGAGCACATCCTGTGGACCGGCAAGCCGTTCGTGAACATCGTCAACGCCTGCCCGGAGCTGTACGACCGCACCGTGGTAATGAACGGCGTCTCCAAGTCCTACTCCATGACCGGCTGGCGCATCGGCTATGCCGGCGGCCCGCAGAAGCTGATCGCTGCCATGAAGAAGGTCCAGTCCCAGTCCACTTCCAACCCGGCCTCCATCAGCCAGGCCGCGGCAGAAGCCGCGCTGGCCGGCGACCAGGGTTGCGTGGACGAGATGGTCAAAGCGTTCAAAGAACGCCACGACTACCTGACCGCGGCACTGGATGCCCTGCCCGGCGTGAAATGCGCCCAGGGTGACGGCACCTTCTATGCCTTCCCTGACTTCTCCGAAGCAATTGCCAACCTGGACGGCGTGGAATCCGACACCGACCTGGCCGCCCTGCTGCTGGAAACCGCGGAAGTGGCGCTGGTACCGGGTTCTGCCTTCGGCGCGCCCGGCTGCATGCGCCTGTCCTTCGCCGTTGGTATGGACACGCTGAAAGAAGCCATGCGTCGCATTGAGCAAGCATTGGCTAAATAAGCAACAAACGCGCCTCCGGGGTGTTGACGACCCCGGAAGGCGTCACTAATATACGCGCCTCAAGACATTCCGCCTTAGCTCAGTTGGTAGAGCAAATGACTGTTAATCATTGGGTCGCTGGTTCGAGCCCAGCAGGCGGAGCCAAATAAGAGAAGGGCTTATCCATCGGGTAAGCCCTTTTTCTTTGCCCCAATGATTGGTCGCCCTGCGGTCGACAGTTAATCATTGGTGAATTCAGCGAATTCACCTAGTTCGAGCCCAGCAGGCGGAGCCAAACAAGAAAAGGGCTTATCCATCGGGTAAGCCCTTTTTCTTTGCCTAATGATTGGGTGCCCCCCCTTCCCCAACACTGGCAATCGTTACCCCAAGCGATGCTTGAACCCCTCCAAGCTTATCCCCGGCACAGATTTCCCTCTACCACGTGAAAATGAGAAAATCCGCGGCCAGTGCGCACTACGGATCTGACATGGATAACAAACCACGCATCGGCTTCATCATTACCAAAGCAGAGACCGGTGGGGCTCAGCGATGGACGCTGGACCAGATTTGTCTCCTAAAAGAAGACATCCACCCTTTCCTGATTGCCGGGGAAGACCAGTGGCTGACTCAAACCCTGAATACGCTATCGCCCCTGATTCTCCCCGACCTGCTCAAGCGGCTTCCCAATCCTGTCGGACTCTTGAAACTGCGCCGCTACATTCGCGATAACAGCATTTCCGTCCTGGTTGCCAGCTCCGCAAATGCAGGAGTCTACGCCAGACTGATGAAACTGTTTATACCGAGACTACGGGTTGTCTATGTCTCGCACGGCTGGTCCTCCATTTACAACGGCGGCAAACTGTCCTGGGCCTTCACCCTAGCAGAGCGTCTACTTTCAAACCTGACCGACCTGGTCATCAACGTTTCCAGGGCCGACGCCAGAAAATGCGATCAAAGGCTGAACATACAACCCGGTAAAATTGTCACACTGACAAATCGGACTCCGAAACCGACAAAACAGCCTGCAAACCTGCCGCCGAAACCGGTAAAATTACTTTTTCTAGGCAGGTTGGCACACCCTAAGCGCCCGGATCTATTAATAGATGCCGTTTCCGGCTTCTCGCAGGGTGAACTGACACTCACCATTGTCGGCTCAGGGCCCGCACAGCAGGAATTGCAGGCAACTGCGCCAGACAATGTAATTTTCGCGGGAGAAATCCAGGCGTTTGATCAGTTCCACCATTATCATGCTCTTTGCCTTATCTCGGAGAGCGAAGGGTTGCCCATGTCCGCCCTTGAGGCCAAGGCGCATGAAATGCCATTGTTACTTAGCGATGTGGGCGGGTGCCACGAACTGATTGAAGAAGGGAACGGGATTCTGTGCGAAAACACTTCGGACTCTATTCGCCATAGCCTTCATCAGCTAATAGCAAACCTGCACATGATGCAGTCTGCCGCCAGGGAATCCGCTCCAAATGCATGGCTGGAACCCGCCAAAATGGACTACTTGCACGCCTATCTAGGCAAAAAATCAGGCGCTTTTGACCTATGAATTCTCACTTCATACCGATAGACCCGTCGCGCCACACGCGCCTTCATGAAAGGCTGTTGCTCAATCCCGTGATTGGTCACCTTGCGGGGCTGATCCTCACCTTGTTTGGAGCCCAGCTCGTTGCACATGGATCTGTCTCTATCCCTCAGGATCCGAACCAGCAACTTTCCCTGATCACCCTGACAACGATCTACATCATCAATGCTCTTCTTTTAAAAAAGATCGTCCGATTTCCGGGTGGGCGCAGCTTCTCTTATAGCGCGAGCATAACCCTGGGCTTGATCGCTACCGCAATGCTGGCAGTTCTTGCATTTCGCCTTGGTTATTCACGCAGCACACTTTTCATCGGCTTTGCGCTTCTTCTCAGCGTGCAATTCATTAACTTCATCATTAACCGCCGCTACCGAAAGCTGAAGTTTGCATTACTGCCAGGAGTAAAAATAATCAACAAAAACGGAGCTGAGAACATCTGTTTCAGAGAGCTCACATCAACTATGTTGTGCAGCACTCGCTACGACGCTCTTATCGTAGATACCGAAACTCAAATTGAAGATGACTGGCTACGCTATGTCGCCCACCATAGTGCTTCAGGCACGACAATTATAAGCAGCAAGACACTCAACGAAGCCATCAATGGCAAAGTCGATCTCAACATGCTAAGCATCCATGATATGGATTCTCTGCAGCCCAACGTCGTCTATGTCATTGCAAAAAGACTAATTGATATTGCTTCTGTCATCCTGCTCAGTCCGGTTGTCCTGCCTATTTCTCTGATAGTAGCAATCATTGTCCGTTTCGAATCAAAAGGACCTGTTCTATTTATTCAACAACGAGTGGGTCAAAAAAACATGCCCTTTCACATGTACAAATTTCGCTCCATGATCCCAGAAGACGACGACACCCCACGTTTTGCCGATATGGACAAACATCGAATTACTCGGTTTGGCAGCTTCATCAGAAAATTTCGCCTCGACGAACTTCCCCAATTCCTGAATGTAATAAAAGGTGATATGAGCCTTATAGGCCCACGCCCTGAGCAAGCAGGCTTTGTAGATCAGTTCGAACAGGAAGTGCCGTTCTATAGCTACCGGCATATTGTCAAGCCAGGCATTACAGGATGGGCTCAGGTGAGCCAGGGATATGCGGTATGTACCGAGTCGACCCGGGAAAAGGTGGAGCATGACTTCTTTTACATCAAGAATCTGTCGCTATGGATGGATATTTTGATTGTACTCAAGACCATCAGGACAGTTGCGACAGGGTTTGGGGCACGTTAAACACTTTGCATGCTCCGCAAAACTAAGCGTCTAACATACTTAATGTTAGATAGAAGCCACAGAAAGCCAAAGGTAAAGGGGTTTATAAGGCGTTGTTGAAGCAGCGATCTGTAAGTATCAAGCTCACCGGCCTGAGCCTTTGAAAAATCAGCACTTAATCCGGAAGCGCCGAACGGTGCCTTATAAAGATATACCAGAGAAGTCTCCAGCTTGTAACAAGCCCCTGCTTTCAAACAAATCTCCAGCCAAAGCTTGTAATCCTCGCTATACCTTTTCTCTGGATCAAAACGAAAAGGCAAGTTGGATCGCAGAATAACCCCAGGCGTTGGAAAAATATTTTTAAGCAAAAGCGTTACCGGCTTTACTTCACTAACCTCGAAGTCCGGAATTTGATTTATGTCCGGGACTGTATCGTTACAAACAGCAAAAGAACAACCAACCAAATTCGGCTTCTTTTCCTTTAAAACCTGAGCCTGAAGTTCGAGCTTTTTTGGATGCCAACTGTCATCAGCATCTAAAAAAGCAATGTACTCCCCTGAACTTTCGGACCAGCCTCTATTTCTCGCAGCAGCAGCACCGCGATTAACCTCAGAATAAAAGAGCAATACGCGCGGCGAAGTGTAAATCTGTGAAAGACGCTGCATCTCAATGCGAGTCGCCTCATTACTGCAATCATCAATCAAAATAATTTCACGCGGCAAAACAGTCTGTCCGCAAACTGATTCAACCGCACGTTCAAGAGTTTCCTCACAGTTGAAGCAAGGAATAACCACACTTATATCGACACTGCTACTCTTCATGGGAAACAACAACCATTCAATGACTATTTTCTCCAAACAGTGCGATCAACATAACCTGTATAACTTAAAACAATTCTGAGAATTTTTCTGGATACTGAAGGCGCCACATAATCCTGAACAGGACGAATAGCATCAGGCTCTTCCATAAACTGATTCACCACCACAGAAACACAATCAAGAATCGTTTCTGGCTTCAAACCTGACATTATGAGCGTACCCTCATCCATGCCTTCTGGCCGCTCATGAGCATTCCGCATAGTTACTGCTGGAAAGTTTAACAGAGAAGATTCTTCTGTGATTGTGCCGCTATCAGAAAGCACACAATAAGCTTCTTTTTGAAGCTTTATATAATCCAGGAAACCCAAAGGCTTTAGAAAACGTATCAACGGATTCATATCACGCTTGGGAAGTGCATCAATTCTTTTTCTGGTTCTTGGATGAGTGGATACGATAACGGGAAAGCCATATTTCTCTGCAAGAGCATTCAAAGAATCCAACAAATCGTTCAAATTAGATTCAGAATCAACATTCTCCTCCCTATGGGCACTGAAAACAAAAAACTTGCGGGGCTCAAGCTTCATATCTCCAATGATTTCAGAACCATTAATTTTATCTGAGTAATAGTTCAAAACTTCGTACATATGTGAGCCTGTTTTTATAACAGTCTCAGGAGCAATGCCCTCATTCAGCAAATAACGTCTTGCGTGCTCAGTCAAAACAAGATTAATGTCGCTTAAATGATCCAGCACTTTTCTATTTAGCTCTTCCGGCACCCTCTCATCAAAACAACGATTGCCCGCTTCCATATGAAAAACGGGTACCTGATGTCTCTTGGCCGCTATAACCGACATACAAGTATTTGTATCTCCATACAAAAGCAACGCATCAGGCTTAACATCACGAATAACATCGTCAGCAGCTGAAATTATTCCTGCAATAGATTTTGAAGGCGTCTCGGCTTTTACTCCCAAAAACAAATCCGGCTTTCTTATCTCGAGATCATTGAAGAAAACCTCATTAAGTTCATAGTCGTAGTTTTGGCCTGAGTGCACCAAACAATGCTCTGTATGCTTATCAAGTTCAGAAATAACACGACTCATTTTTATAAGCTCTGGCCGTGTTCCAACAATCGTCATCACCTTAAGCATCAATAGCACTCCTTACAACATCGAGCTTCAGAAGCAATTCTTTTATTTCATCGACATTCAACCGAGTCGTATTATGGGAAGTATAATCTTCCAGCTCGGATATTTTTTGCTCTCCCTCAACAAAATATTTTTTATAATTAAGATCCCTGCTATCCGCCGGAATTCGATAATAGCGGCCGAAGTCCTCTGCCCTTGCCATTTCCTCCCGAGAAACTAGTGATTCGTAAAGCTTCTCACCATGCCGGGTGCCAATAACCCTGACTGGGGATGAGCTTTTTAGTATTTCGTTAAGCGCCTGAGCCAGGTCTTCGAGTGTGGCTGCCGGGGCTTTTTGAACAAAAATATCTCCCGCCTGACCATGCTGGTAGCTATAGAGAACTAAATCCAGAGAATCTTCCAATGACATTAAAAAACGAGTCATCTTAGGGTCGGTAACAGTGAGTGGCTGTCCTGATTTTATCTGGTCAATAAAAAGAGGAATTACAGACCCACGAGATGCCATTACATTGCCGTATCTTGTTGCACAAAAAATTGGACCCTCTGGCCCAACGACACGGGATTTAGCTGCCACCAATTTTTCAGCCATCGCCTTGGACATACCCATTGCATTAATGGGATAAACTGCTTTATCAGTGCTTAAAACAACAACTCGCTCAACGTTATTGGCGATCGCGGCATTAAGCACATTCTCCGTCCCATGCACATTAGTTTTAACCGCTTCCATGGGATAAAACTCGCATGACGGAACTTGCTTTAACGCTGCAGCATGAAAAACATAATCCACGCCGACCATTGCTTGTGAAACACTATTATAGTCTCTGACATCACCCAGCATAAATTTAACTTTTTCATTATTGATGCCAACTCTCATGTCTTCTTGTTTTTTTTCATCACGACTGAAAACACGAATTTCTTTAACATTCGTACCTAGAAATCGTGAGAGGACAGTATTACCAAACGACCCAGTACCGCCTGTAATAAGAAGGACTTTATCATCAAACATTTTTGACTCCCTTTATGGAGTTATAGTATCTATACATATCTTCAATCAAAGCAGACCACTCAGGTGGAGCATAACCTGTTTTTTTTCTGAAAAGAGAGGAGTCCAAAGAACGGTCAATAACAAACTGATCATAAGGTTCAATAGAAACTTTCTTTCCATATTGTTTGGCGATAACCGATAACAAATCGTATTTTGAAATTGGATCAGCAGAGACTTGATACAGACCTGACAATGAAGCATCAGGAGCTACATACTCTTTTATAATCCAAGAAAGATGGTTAACCGGCACCCCAGAGAATATCGCCTTAGTAAAACCCTTGATCGCATTGTTTTGACTCAGAAACCATTCGACCAAACCATTCCTCGATTGCAATTCATGACCGATGATTGATGTCCTCAAGGTAACCACATGAGGCATAGTCGTCACTTCACCGATGAATTTTGATTTTCCATAAAGATCTTTTGCATCAGACTCATCCGTTTCAGAGTATCCACCTCTATCCCCAGAAAAGACACAATCAGTACTAATATGCACCAACCTCGCACCCGCCAACGCACACAACTCAGCCAACCGATGCGGCAACATTGAGTTCACAGGCAGCACATGTAGAGGGTTTTCAGCGTCTTCTTGTTGCTTTATTACGCCAACACAGTTGATCACCAAATCCGGCTTAACCTGGGTGAAGACACGTACGATAGAGTCAGAGCTTGAGAAATCGACTCCTGCAAACAACCCGGAGGCCAGGGAATCATGGAAATATTTTTTGCCGGATTCGGCTCTTAACGTACCGAAAACCTGAAATCTTTCATCACCAGAAAAACCTACATAAGCTGCGTAACCCAGCATACCGGTCGCGCCTAATACTAAAACACGCATCTCCAACCCCTTAGAATATTTACCTATTTTGCTTTCAGCAAAAACATAACCCACAACCCACCCAAAACTCTTCTATAAAACAAAGGGGAAAAAATAAATAGTGGGCGACACCTAACTGCTTCAATAGCCATGCTCAGCCCATACCCGAAATGACCAGACCTGAAGCCTAATCTTGAAGCCATAAGCGATGCATTAGCTTTCGCCAGAGAAAGATCATCAGAATCAGTTTTATTTGAATAAAACGACTCCACCGTATCAACAATTTCATGGCACCTATTAACGCTCACCGGGCGGAAAGAAGCAGACTCTTCATGGATCCGGCAAGACGCCAAAGGTTCATCAATACGCTTAAAAGTCCCTAACTCAATGCATCTTAGCCAAAACTCGAAATCAGGAACCTGTCGAAGCTCAGACTTCCAGCCACCAAGCTGATCGAAGAGTTTTTTATAAAACAGAGCCCCGGGGCCAGGATGGCAAACAAGGTCGACTGCCATGCTGTGATAAGACCATTCTGGCGCTTGTTTTTGCCGGATCAGATTGCCTGTTGAACTAATCAAATTAAAAGACGGATAGACGACAACTGAATCGCTGTTTAGCAATTCATTGACTAGTTTTGACACAAGGTCAGGAGCAATGATGTCATCCGAGCTAAGATAACCAACGATAGTTCCGCTAGCACTCTTCCACCCTGTATTAAGAGCTTCAGCCTGACCTTGATTATCTTGATGTACAACCGTGGCCACATCTTTGTACTTATCAAGTATTGCTGCCGAACCATCCGAGGACCCATCATTAATGATGATGTATTCTACATCAGCGTAGTCTTGCGCAAGGACACTCTTTATCGTCTCCTCAACATAATCAGCCTGGTTGTAAACTGGGGTAACTATCGTCACCCGGGGTAGCACTTTATCCATTTTCCACCAAATCTTCTTTTACATGACCACCAATTATTTTCAACGCGACGAACAGAATCGTAAGCGAATCAATGACAATACGGAAAAACCAACACCACACAACACCCTCGGCCCCCCAATTCATGCCGGCCAGCACCAGAGAAACCAAATAAAGAGGGAGCTGGAAGAATTGAAATTTGGCAAGAAAGCGAGCGTATCCCGCAGCCTGCAAATAAACGAAAGGAACATGAGCAAGGCTATTAATAGCGATACCAACAGAAAACACCTTCATAAAATACCCGGCTTTCTCAGAAAAAGACGGGTCAATCCAAATAGACAATATCTCACTGGAGAAGAAAAAAGTAACTGCACATATAGGAAGCACCAACCCAAGGGTAAGAAGTATTCCTTTATTGAATATATCTCTTTCCTTGGCCCTCAGAACCTTCTTTGAAAATTCCGGTAGCACCACAGTTGTAATGGCAGCAGGTATAACCCAGAGCTTGGTTATCATTTCATAGGGCGTAACATAATAAGCGACAACAGAAACTTGAACCACCACCGCAATCACAAATCGATCACAATAACCGATCAGCGGGTTCAATATATTACTTACAGCGATCCAGCCGGAAACGCGAAATATTTTTTTATAACGTTTTCTGTCATGCACCCCAAACACATAACCATGACTGAAAAATTCCTTTACCAGAAGCATGCTTGCTAACCATGCGACCCAGCGCCCTATCATTAGTATAAGTGCTACAGCAACGAGACTCTGAGAAAAAAAACTGATAAGCGCAGGGCCAGCAAAAGTATAAATACCAAGCGGCAGGCGCACCGCGTTAACAGCGGCAAAGCGGCGCTGGGCCTCCAGCACGCCTCGATAGCCTGACGTCATAACAATGGCTGGCACAGCTATTGCCAACAAGAGAATAGCGATACAAAGTTCTCGTTGGCTTATATCCGTATCAATAAACCTTGC
Organism: Alcanivorax sp. UBA3183; assembly: GCF_002364155.1. Taxonomy (NCBI): domain Bacteria; kingdom Pseudomonadati; phylum Pseudomonadota; class Gammaproteobacteria; order Oceanospirillales; family Alcanivoracaceae; genus Alcanivorax; species Alcanivorax sp. UBA3183. The sequence goes on along the minus strand of NZ_DEXN01000006.1, from coordinate 314,414 downwards.
GCCCAGCAATCCAGAAAAAAGAAAAAGCAAGATTGCCGCAATGGATATAAATGACAATAGCCTGAGGCCTGATCGGGAGGTATAACCGGCCTCCGAATAATCCCCATTGGACATATCCATAGCCACCTGGATCGTTAACGCACGAGAGATGCCCAGGTCAAAAAGCCCAAAATAGCTAACCACAGCCCACATCAGTGTTAAAATGCCGAATCGTTCCACCCCAAGGTTGTTTATTAATAACGGAATACACAAAACCGCAAAAATTAACGGTCCACCCAACCCCATGCCATTAATAAAAACATTTTTTAAATCCCGGTTATTCATTATTGGCAGGCACCAGCAGTGGATGTGTATTTCGGGGAGTCTGATTTCGGTTAAAGCTGGATATTATACACGAGGGCCACAACCAGGTAATCCCTCAGTCAGGACTCTCCAGGCCGATCAGGCTGGCATTTTGAGGCATCGCTAAAAGGCACTGCCTCGCCTTTGGCCATCTGCTTGAGGGTCAAAGGGAGTCTGGTTGCTTTTTAACGATACCCGTTCGGGTTTTTTTCTTGCCAAAGCCAATGATCCCGGCACATAGCGTCAATCCCCCGGATGGCTCGCCATCCAAGCACCTCGATTGCCTGGCTTGGGTCCGCGTAACAAACAGCCACATCGCCTGGTCGTCTGGCCACAATATCGTAGGGCACATCTCTGCCACAGGACTTCGAAAAGGCTTCAATCATCTCCAGTACACTATATCCCTGGCCGGTACCCAAATTAACTGTCAGAAGCCCTTGGGCTTTCTCAAATGCCTGCAACGCAGCCAAGTGGCCCTGTGCCAAATCCATTACGTGGATATAATCTCGAACCCCGGTGCCATCCGCAGTCTCATAGTCGCCCCCGAAGACATTCAGTTTCTCTCTGCGGCCGATTGCAACCTGTGCAATAAATGGCAATAGGTTATTGGGGATACCATTCGGGTCCTCCCCAATCTCACCGCTTTCATGGGCTCCCACCGGATTGAAATAGCGCAGAAGGACTATCTGCCAGCGGGTATCGCTGGTGTAAAGGTCGCGGAGCATATCTTCAATATGTAGCTTGGTGGCACCGTAAGGGTTGGTGGCACTAAGGGGGAAGTCTTCACGGATCGGAACACTGGCCGGATCACCGTAAACCGTCGCTGATGAGCTAAATACCATGGTCCGCACATCAGCATTATCCATGGCTTCCAGCAACCTGAGCGTGCCAGTCACATTCCAGTCGTAATACCGCAACGGCTGAGCCACAGACTCACCCACCGCCTTGAGGCCCGCAAAGTGAATCACCGCCGCAATATCATGCGCTTTGAAAAGCTGCTTCAGACAAACACTATCGCGGATATCACCTTCAATAAATTCCAGGGATTTGCCTGTCAGCCGCTCCACCCTGTTAAGGCTTTCGCGGCTGCTATTACTCAGATTATCCAGAACAACCACGGAGTAGCCGGCTTCCAGCAACAGAAGTACAGTGTGCGAACCGATATAGCCTGCACCGCCGGTGACCAATACAGATGACATAATTCCTCCTGGAAGCTATCGTCACTTCCGCTTTGTCCACACCCTTCAGATCTGATGTCGCTTGCGCACCAACACATTCAAGGGCAACTAAACCACAGAGAGCCCCATCGGGGCCCTCTGCTTTAAAAAATGCATGCACATTGCTATGCAGACGCCATCGCCTCTTTCACATTCTTCTCGAACAAGTCACGAATTCGCGCCAGAGCCTCTTCATTTACGGCTTCGTAGCGCAAAACCAGCTTGGGCGAGGTATTGGACGCCCGGCAGAGGCCCCAGCCATCCGCATAGTCCATACGAATGCCATCAATGACACGGCGCTCGCCTACGCCGAAGTCCGCATTCGTCTGCAGGTATTCCACGATACGGAATTTGTTCTCGTCCGTCACATTGATATTGATTTCCGGAGTCGTGCAGAGCACCGGGTAGCGCCCGAAAAGCGCTTCCGCGCCCCCGTCAGTCCGGCTGATGATACCGAGAATTCTGGCTGCGGCCACCAGGGCGTCGTCAAACCCGAACCAGTTTTCACCCAGGAAAATATGACCGCTCATCTCCCCGGCCAGCAGGGCGCCAGTTTCCTTCATACGCGCCTTGATCAATGAGTGACCGGTTTGCCACATTTCCGGCTCACCGCCGGCGTCGCGGATCACGTCAAACAAAGCGCCAGTGCACTTCACATCGAAAATGACTTTTGCCCCTCGGTGGCGGCTGACCAAATCTTCTGCCAGAGCCATAAGCAGGATATCCGGGTAGACCACTTCACCTTCCGGTGTCACCACGCCTACACGGTCGCCATCGCCATCAAAGGCCAGCCCCAAATCCGCCTGTTCGGACTTCACTGTGGCAATCAAGTCCTGCAGATTGTTCAGGTCACCCGGATCTGGGTGATGGTTGGGGAAGGTACCATCCACCTCGGTAAACAGTGGCACCACTTCACAGCCCAGTGCCGCCAGTGCCTGCGGGGCCTGCACCCCGGCAATACCGTTACCGCAATCCACCACCACCTTCATCGGTCTGGCCAGTGAATGCCTGCTCAGTAAGGTCTTCTCGTACAGCTCGAGAATTTCCTGCTCCCGGTAACTACCCTCGCCCTCGGCGAAATTGCCCGCTTCAATACGCTCGCGCAGGGCTTGAATCGAATCACCGGAAAGCGTTGTGCCATTAATGACAATCTTGAAGCCGTTATAATTGCCCGGATTATGGCTCCCCGTCAGCATCACTCCGGAATTCAGGCCTTCAATGTTATACGTAGCGAAATACAGTGCAGGAGTCGGCACCATGCCCACATTGACCACATGGCAACCGGTGGCGCGGATACCGTCACTCAAAGCCTGCAGCAGTGCCGGGCCAGACAGTCTGCCATCACGGGCCAGGGCAATGCTGTCCTGCCCTTGCGCCAACACCTCGGAACCGATACTGCGGCCGATCAGGTACGCGCTATCGTCGGTGAGTGTCTCGTTATAGATACCGCGAATATCATAGGCCCGAAAAATCGAGGCGGGTATAGCGTGACTCATAACCTTTCCATTCTTACCGTGAGTGAACTGTACAATATGCATATAGGGTGTACGAATTGAACAGCGGCTTATTCGCCAGTATCAGCACTTGCTGCACAAATCATGTCACCCCAGTTTTGCTCGCAACGCGCCGCACCCGATAATACAGACTAATACGTGGGTGGTGATGCTTGTCGCGAGTCACCGGGGAGCCCCTGCTACCTTTAGCGATGCTGGCATAGCGCCAAAAAATGGGGCTACTCAAACTAGAGTGGGCGCCACAGCAGACACGCCAGCAAAGAAAATATCATGGGCAAAACGCATTCAGGGACTTGTCATGTCGGGCATACAGGCTTGCCAGGCGCCGCTTGAACTCCTGCTTGGCCCCATCATCCCCGTGAACCACCCGGATCTCCTCCGGCCAGCGCGTCATGCCCTCCACGAACGCCAGTAGATCAGCCTGATCCCCATGAGCAGAATAACCGCTAATAGACTCCACTGCCGCCTTGATGCTGTACTGGCTTCCCTCAAGCTCGACCCGGGCACCCTGCCCCCGGGACTGAATCGCCTTGCCCGGGGTGCCCTGCGCCTGGTAACCCACAAACAACACATTATGCCGGGCATCCTCAAGCATGGCTTTCAGGTAGTTGACGATTCGCCCGCCCGCACACATACCACTGGCAGCAATCACTACCGCAGGCCGGGCACTATCTGCCAAATGGCGCACCATACGCAAATGGGCGTCGTGACTGTCCACCGTCAACAACTGCCCAAAGGCCAACGGTCGGCGGCCCGCCACTAACCGCTCACGGGCCTCGTCTTCCCAATAGGGTGCCAGCTCCCGGTACACATCCGTAAAGCGACTGGCCAGAGGCGAATCCAGCACTATCGGCAAGGCGTTCCAATCAAGGAAATCATGCATGGCTGCCCGGCGATTGCGATGCAGGATATCCTCCAGCTCATACAGCAGCTCCTGGGTACGGCCAATGCTGAAAGCCGGAATCAGCAGCGTGCCACGATCTTTCAAGGCACGTACCAGCATCGCCTCCAGGCGCGCCTGACGCTCCTCCCTGCCCTGGTGAAGCCTATTCCCATAGGTACTTTCGATCACCAGCACATCGGCCTCAGCGGGCGACGATGGAGGAGGCAGAATTGGAGCGTCTGCGGCGCCAAGATCACCGGAAAACACCGTAATATGCCGGCTCTGCCAGCGACACTCAACAAACGCAGAACCAAGAATATGCCCGGCTCGCTGCAAGCGCACCTCTGTCCTCACCCCGCTCGGCAGCTCAATATCGTGCCAGTGATCGTAGGGCAGCGGCACCAGGCGCTCCTGGAGCATGTCGAGAAACTGCTCCACATCCGACGGCGACCGGCTCACTCCAAGCCGAAAGGCATCCTCCATGACTATCGGCAACAGCTTGGCAGAAGGCCCACTGCAATAAATCGGCCCGGAAAAGCCCTCCGCAAACAGCCACGGCAAGCGCCCCACATGATCAATGTGCACATGGGTCAGCACCAATGCCTGAATACGGGAAATATCGAAATCGATGGCAAGATTGTCTGCGCTGGCCCCACCCGGACCCTGATCTCGTCCCTGAAATAGGCCGCAATCAATCAGCACCGACGCCTGCTCACCAATCACCCATTCATGGGCAGAACCAGTAACACCGGAAACCGCACCATGGTGCAGCACATAAGGAAAAGGCCCGTTCCGGCCTATAGAGGGACAATCCATGTCTTACTCGTCAATCAGTAGTAATGAGCCCCACCCGGTCGCTGCGCTCATCCAGATCATCGGGAACGGGGATGGTCTTTCGCTTTGCAAGCAAAGCTCCAACGGAACCCCGAAACCACAGAAACC
>NZ_DEXN01000006.1:305898-309412 GCF_002364155.1 Alcanivorax sp. UBA3183 | reverse complement strand
GAAACCACAGAAACCGTTGGAGCCTTGCTCGCAAGGCGAGTTCACCGGCAAGTTCACAAAACAGGAAGCTTCGCCTGGCAAGCAAGGCTCCAACGAATCAGGAGTCCTTGAACGAACCGATATGCCGTGCCAGAGCCATGGATGACGCATCCAGACCGGATGCAGATTCCGGATCAGCAAGCACTGCCAGCATATCGGTGGCGATCATCTTGCCCATCTCCACGCCCCACTGATCAAAGGGATTAATCCCCCAGATCACGGCCTGCACGAACACCTTGTGCTCATACATTGCCAGCAGAGCCCCGAGCACGCGAGGAGACAATTCCTCCAGCACCAGCGTGGTACTGGGCTGATTGCCGTGATAACGCTTGTAAGGGGGAAGCGCCACTTTCAGGTCCAGGGCTCTCTCGCCGAGGGCCAGCAATCGGGATTGGGCCAGACAGTTGGCATTGGAAAGGGCGTGCTGGGCGTCCAGCTCAGCCGCTGCCTCGGAGTGCATATCCTCGGTATAACGCCGCGCGGTCATCAGGAATTCACAGGCGATCGGCTGAGTCCCCTGGTGCAACAGCTGGAAGAAAGCATGCTGGGCATTGGGCCCCACCTCTCCCCAGATCACCGGGCAGGTGTCGTATTCGACCGGTTCACCCGCCCGGGACACACTCTTGCCATTGGACTCCATCTCAAGCTGTTCAAGATAGGCAGGCAGATGCTTGAGGCGTCCGTCATAGGGCAATACGGCACGCGCTGAAATCTTCATAAAGTTGATGTTCCAGACATCTACCAACGCCAGCATCACCGGCAGATTGTCTTGCCAGGGTTGAGTCCGGCAGTGTTGATCCATGTCATGGGCTCCCGCCAGCAGCTCACGAAAGCCCTCCATGCCCACCGTCAAGGCAATGGGCAACCCAATGGCCGACCATAGCGAATAACGGCCACCCACCCAGTCCCAGAACTGCAGTTGATTGTAAGGAGTAATACCCCACGTCGACATGCGCTCGGCGTTCGCCGAAATACCGATGAAATGACAGCGCAGCAACGAAGCATTGTCGAAATCCAGCCCCAGGCCCCGCGCCAGCCACTGCCGGGCCGTCTTGGCATTGTGTAGCGTGTCCACGGTAGTGAATGACTTGGAGGAAACCAGAAACAGGGTGGTGCGAGGATTTAGCTCCTGCAACACCTGGGATACCTGACTACCGTCCATGGACGAGGCGAAATGAATCCGAGGCCGGGTCTGGCCTGTCGGAGGGAGACTCGACTGCAGCGCAAACGCGGCCATCAAGGGCCCAAGGTCGGACCCGCCAACCCCCACATTCACCACATCGGTAATGGCGTCACCCAGTACCCCACGCCAATGGCCCTTGAGGATCCGCTCGACCATCCCTTCCATGGCATCCAGCTGCTCGTGAACCTGCGGCGCCAGCTCTGCGGGCTCGCGCAGACACCAATGCTTGGCCGCACGGCCCTCGGTACAATTCACATCAGCCCCGGAGAACAAGGCATCCAGCCAATGGCGCAACTGTCGCTCATCTGCCAGCTTGACCAGCAAGTCCCGGCTCTCGTCGCTCATGCGCTGCTTGCTGAAATCAGCCAGCACACCGCAAGCATTCAGGCTGAAGCGCTCAAAGCGCGTTTGATCCGCCGCAAACCGATCCGCCAAATGCAGTGTTTTTTCCTGTCCGGCACGCTCTGCCAGTTGAGACCAGATCGTACTGATAGTGAGAACATCCTGTTCCGGTACCATGTTTAGCGCCCTATTCCTCTATACACCAGACCCTGTTCCCTGACAAAAGCAGGCTCATAAATATTACGGCCATCCAGTATCAGCGGCTGACGCATGGCACGCTTCAGTCGCTGCCAATCTGGGCTCCAGTAAGGCTTCCACTCTGTGATCAACATCAGTGCATCCGCCTCTTCCGCAGCGTCATAGGGGTCGTCACACAACGTCAGAGCACCACGCCCCCGCGCCCAGTTTTCCAGATCCGGCAGCGCCCTGGGATCATGGGCCATTACCTCGACCCCCTGAGCCCACAATGCCTCAATCACTTTCAGCGCAGGCGCATTGTCTACGCGATGGGTGCCCGGCTTGAAGGCCACACCCCACAGCGCCACCTTCTTGCCCGATACATTGCCCTGATAAAACTGCCAGAACTTGCGGAACAACACTTCCTTCTGACGCTCATTGGTCTGCAACACACGCTCTAACAGGCCAGGCTCGGCGGCGCGTTCATTCAAGGCATCCACCAGTGCCAGCACGTTGCTGCTCAGTCCGGGGCCACCAAAACCACAGCCGGGGTAAAGGTAAGACTCACCAATTCGCGGATCGGCACCCATGGCCACTCGCACCACATCAATATCTACGCCCAGGGATTCAGACAGGCTGGCCATATCATTCATGTAGCTAATACGGGTGGCCAGGATCCCGCTGATAGCCAGTTTGGCGAATTCAGCCTCACGCAGGCTCATCACCTGGATCACATCCTTGCGGCGGTTGAAGGGGCGCAGCAGCTCTCGAACCAGCGCCTCGCCCTCGCCATCTTCACACCCCAGCAGAATACTGTCCGGGCGGGTAAAAGTCTGGAAGGCATTCCCTTCCTGAATCAAATCCGGCAAAGCCACCAGAACAGCGCGGGTATCAATCTGCTTGATCATGTCCCGCAGCAACTCGGAAGAGCCCACCGGCCCCACGGTCTGGTTCACAATCACACCACAGCCGGAGGAGGACGCCAGACGACTTACCAGTGCCTCTGCTACCCCCTGCTCTCCGGGCTGCAAGGCCAAAAACACCGCATCCGGAATATCCCGCGGCACATCCTCCCAGAAGCCCGTTATCAAGCGGCCGCTTTCAAGCTGCTCGGCAAAGAAGCGGTCCAGCCCCTGCTCGCGAAACAGGGGGAGCCCCTGGGCAAGCCGGTCACGAGATGCAGGCTCAACCACACACCAGTTAACCTGATGCCCCGTCTGCGCCATGGCAGTAGCGGTTACCTGGGCACACAATGTGTCGCCATAAACTGTTATCTGCATAGGACCTCAGCTGTGAGCTGTGAGCGATGAGCTTTCAGAAAAACAACCTGGCCTGCGGCCAGTAGGAATAAAATCACTTGAGCTTGCGCATGATAGCGAAGAGCATTTTGGAAAGCTGCTCCACTTCCTCTCCCCACTTTTTGCTCACGTGCTCGGGTATGTACCCGATTCTATAACCAATGATCAGCTGGGTTTTGAGCTCTCCGGCTGATCCTTTCGCATAGTTTAGAAACTGGGCTTTTTCCTTCTCAGAAGACCGCCCAAAACCCTCGGCGATATTTGAAGGCAAAGACAACGATGACCGAGTTATTTGATCTCTGAACCCAAAATCACGGTGCCCGGCAAAGTGCCGATAAATCTCAACACTCAAATCAACAGATCTTCTCCAACGATCCAAATTTCCCAGTCGCATCCTTGCTCCTTAATTTAAAGTCACCATCCATGGGAACTATTTGGGGTTTTCCTATCAAACAGCTCACAGCTCACAGCTCAC
>NZ_DEXN01000006.1:302977-305811 GCF_002364155.1 Alcanivorax sp. UBA3183 | reverse complement strand
CTCACAGCTCACAGCTCACAGCTGATAGCTGTCAACCCAGCTCGGCGGCCATCATCGCACGCACCTGCTCGCCTAACTCGGGGTGGCGGGCAGCGAAATGGAAAATCGCCTGTAAATACCCAGCCTTGTTACCGCAATCGAAAGTCCGGCCGCGCATAGCATAGGCGTCCACGGGCGCCCGCTCCATCAAGGTCGCAATGGCATCGGTGAGCTGGATCTCGTTCCCCGCACCTGGTGGGGTCTCAGCCAAAATGCCCATGATCTCACCCGGCAGCACATAGCGCCCCACCACAGAAAGGCGTGATGGCGCATCTTCAACCGCGGGCTTCTCGACCACCGCCGTCATGGGCGCACTTTCACCGGGAGCGGGTACCTCACCCTTCAGGGCCACAATACCGTATTGCCTCACTCGCTCTTTCGGGACTTCCTCGACCATAATCTGAGCAGCACCACTGGCATGATATCTCTCAACCATGACCCCGAGATCCTCCTTCTGGCCATCCCAGTCCACCAGCACATCCGGCAATAACACTGCAAAAGGCTCATCGCCTACCACCGGCGCCGCACAGGCTACAGCATGGCCCAGACCCAACGCCCGATGCTGGCGGATCGAAATCACACTCACATCATCCGGCAGAATACCGCGCACCTCGGCCAACAGCGTATCCTTGCCCTTGGCCTCCAGCAGGTTCTCCAGCTCGAACTGGGTATCGAAGTAGTCTTCTATGGCCGTCTTGGCGGAATGCGTTACAAGAATGATGTCCTTGATCCCTGCTCTCACGGCTTCCTTCACCACGTATTCGATGGCAGGCCGATCCACAATGGGCAACATTTCCTTGGGAATGGACTTGGACGCCGGCAGCATGCGCGAACCGAAGCCCGCCACCGGTAAAACCGCTTTTTTAACCATCACTCCCTCTTTTCAACAGCCGTTTACCCAGCCACAAAACTGACAGCCCAACAATCGTGCCAACCGCGTTACCGGTCACGTCATTCCAGCTGGTAGAGCGGTATGGAATCCACAGCTGGGCCAGTTCAATCAAGCCGCCTAACACCATCAAAAGCACAAAAATCCATATAAAAGGCATCCCGTTGCAGCCTAGCAACAGGGCAATCAGGGCACAAAAGAACAGATGCGCGTACACATCAACACCGCCCAGCGACAACGCCTTACTTACCGTTTCTCTCATCTCGCCTGGCAACATGGCACCACACACAAACAACAAAGTGATGACAATTAGGAGAGAAATTCGCCAGACACTACTCATAATTCACTCAGCCGTTATCACGCACGCCAGGGCTGTCAATACCCGAACCATAGAACGCAGGCGTATTCATCTATCCAAGCAGGATGCAGTCCTTCAGTATACTCCCTGCAATCTCAACCGACACAGCCAAGAATCTATACCGCCCCTATTCGGAGCGGCGATTCTGCCGCGAAAGGTATTTCATGCCTTTCCCTTTGATCTTCCTTGTAGCTTGCAGCAGTTTTCTGTCATTCCTCGAAGCTAGCAGCTAGAAGCTCATAGCTTTTTTCGCATTTCCTCGTCGCGAGAAGCTGCTACTAAAAAGCCGCACCCGACACCAGGCACGGCTTTTCCAGGTCTGCTGTGGGAACATAGCGTAACGAAGTAACGCACCCAGCGCAGCCCAGCGGCACTTTAGTCCCTATCGCTTGCAAGCATACCCGGAAGGGCCAAGAGAGCGCCCACCGATCAAACGATGGCGGCGATCAGCTGCTTCACACAGGCTTCGATATCGTTTTCGGCGGTGTTGATCACCACTTCCGGCTTCTCCGGCGCCTCGTAGGGGCTGTCGATACCGGTGAATTCCTTGATGATGCCCTGGCGTGCCTTCTGGTACAGGCCCTTGGGGTCACGCTTCTCGCACTCTTCCAGCGGCGCGTCCACGAACACCTCGACAAACTCGCCGTCGTCGAACAGCGCACGGGCAGAATCCCGGTCCGCACGGAACGGGCTGATAAACGCGGTCACCACAATCAGGCCCGCATCCACCATCAGCTTGGCCACTTCGGACACACGACGGATATTCTCGGTGCGATCTGCATCGCTCATGCCCAGGTTCTTGTTCAGGCCATGACGCACATTATCGCCATCCAGCAGATAGGTATGCTTACCCTGCTCGGTCAGCGCCACTTCCAGCGCATTCGCCAGCGTAGACTTGCCAGAACCAGACAGCCCCGTCAGCCAGATACACTTCGGTTTCTGGTCCTTCACCTTGGCACGGTCAGCCTTGGTCACATTGGACTCATGCCACACCACGTGGGCTTTGGATTCGTTCGCTTTTTCTTGGTACGGGGAAGACATATATACCTCTCTGTTTTCGAAGAGTAGCTGCGAGCTACGAGCTTCTAGCTGCTAGAAAAACACAACCGGACCTTCGGCCCGGAGCCTCAAATTCACTTCAGTTTTCGCATTATCGCAAAGAGCATTCTTGATAGCTGATCGACCTCATCTCCCCACCTCTTGCTCATCGCATCAGGTATATACCCAATCCTGCTGCCAATGATTAGCTGGGTTTTCAACTCACCAGCCGAGCCTTTCGCGTAGTTCAAAAACAAAGCCTTCTCTTTCTCCGACGCTCTCTCAAAGCCCTCGGCAATATTAGAAGGCAGAGACAACGAAGAGCGAGTGATCTGATCCCTGAAACCGAAATCACGATGCCCTGCGAAATGCCGGTAAATCTCCACACTAAGATCCACCGAGCGCCGCCATATCTCCAAGTTTTCCAAACGCATCCTTGCACCTATTCCACTCAAGCCCCCATCCTTAGGAACTTTTCCCAATCTCTCTATCCAACGAGCGTAGCTCGTA
>NZ_DEXN01000006.1:252327-302838 GCF_002364155.1 Alcanivorax sp. UBA3183 | reverse complement strand
GTAGCTCGTAGCTCGTAGCTAGAACCCCCAGACAAGGGGTATCACCGCCAACGTAATCACCGCCACCACCACACTCATCGGAAACCCGATTTTCAGGTAATCGCGGAAGGTATAGCCGCCCGGGCCCATGACCATCAGGTTGGTCTGGTAGCCCAGTGGGGTCATGAAACTTGCTGAGGCGGCGAACATGACCGCAACGATGAAAGGCATGGGGCTGACGCCCAACTGCTCTGCTACCCCCAGGGCGATGGGGAAGACCAGAACGGCGGCAGCGTTATTGGTGATCATCTCGGTGAACATGGCGGTCAGCAGGTAGACAATCACAAGTGCCAGCCAAGGCGAAAGCCCACTGTCCGGGATCACCTGCTGCACAATCCAGGCGGCAGCACCGCTGCTTTCCATGGCGCGTCCCAGTGCGAAAGAGGCACCGATCACCACCAGCACTGGCAGATTCACACTCACGTTCATGCGTGAGCGGTTTACTGTTACACAGCGGGTTACCAGTAGCAGGCCCGCAGCCAGCAGAGCGGCTTCCAGGGTAGAGGCCAGCCCCAGTACATTCGCCATCACCATGGCCACCAGCACCCCGACAGCAACCGGCGCGCGACGGAAATCCGGTGGCGTGGAATCCTTCAGCGGACTGACCAGCATGAAATCCCGGCGGTAGCGATACTGCTCCACAAACTGCTCACCGGTTTCCAGCAGCAGGGTATCGCCCACCTTCAGCACCAGCTCCCCTACCTTGCCGGGCAGCCGCTGGCCGCTGCGGCTGATACTGAGAATGGCGGCCTGGTAACGGGTACGGAAGCCCGTTTCTTTTACCGTCTTACCGATACCCGGAAACTCCGGGCTCAACACCACTTCCACCAGATGCCGCTGGTGATTGTTCAAAGCCAGCTTGTGCGCACCGCCATGGGCCGCCTGCAGGCCGTTGATCCGCTGCAATTCCCGGGCACACTCCGGTACCCCGACAAAAGCCAGCAGATCCCCTTCCTGCAGGGTCATCTCCGGCCCCACCGCCGGGAACAGACGCTCGCCACGCTGGATCTCGGTGAGATACCCATAGGTCAGGTTACGCAATCCCGCATCCTGAATGGAGCGCCCCGCCAGCGGACTACCCTTCGCTACCAGCATTTCCACATGGTATTCGCGGGCATGCTCCCACTGTTCCACCATGCCCTCACGCTCGGGCAGCAGAAAACGGCCAGCCAGCAGCAGAAACAACGAGCCGCCCAGTAGCACGGGAATCCCCACCCAGGCCACATCAAAGATGCCGAAGGCCTCCATGCCCCTTTCCTGCACCAGGCCATCCACCACCAGGTTAGTGCTGGTGCCGATCAGGGTGCAGGTGCCACCGAGAATGGCCGCATAACTGAGCGGCAACAGCAGCTTCGATGCAGACAGGCGCAGGCGCTGGGCCCACTCCTGCACCGCCGGAATCATCATCGCCACCACAGTGGTGTTATTCAGGAAGGCACTCAGCAGAGAGGCCGGCGCCACCAGCCGTAACTGGCTGGCAAACACAGATTTCGGCTGGCCCAGCAAACGGTGCGCCACCCAGTAAATGGCACCAGTATCCCGCAAGGCCGCCGCCACCACATAAAGGGCAGCAATGGTCATCAGCCCGGGGTTGGCAAAGCCGGACAGCGCCTCACCAGGAGACACCACCCCGGTCACCAGCACCATCACCAGCGCAGCCATCATGGTGATATCCGCCGGCACCCGATTACTGGCCAGCGCCCCCAGCACCGAAGCCACAATCAGCAGCGTTATCACGATATCCATATTCACGGGGCGAATTCCCTCAGAAGGCCAACGGGGCCATGGGTTGCGCAGAAAAAGGGCATTTTACAGGGAAAAAGACATATAAAAAGGGGCAGGCTAGTTCAAAATCTTATAAGGAAAGAGCGCAGAGATGCGACAGAAAGAAGACGTTTCGCGGCTAAACGGCTGGCCCCTCAAAGCCTGACCTGTTCTGTGGGAGCGGTGGTTCCACCGCGATACTGCGCCGGAGGGGGCGAGGTCTTTTCGCGGTGGAACCACCGCTCCCACAGAATGCAGACGTTGAAGCTCTGAGCGAAAAAACTATCAGTCCGCCAGAGCCCGATTATCCGACACCAGCCTGGGCAACTCCCGGGTCTGCATGCTTTCCAGCGGGCGGCTACCATTGGTACCCGGCTCGTACCCTGCCACATAGCTGCGCAGCAAGGACTTCAGCGCCACCTTGTCGCCCTTCTCCAGAGCCTTGCGGAATGACTCCAGGGCGAACTGGATTTCATCCCAGCTCAGCCGCTCCTCGGTGGCCTGCATGATCATTTCATGCTCGGTGCCTACACTGCACTCACCGATCAGCAGCTCTTCATAGAGCTTTTCGCCCGGGCGCAGGCCGGTAAAGGCGAGCTCGATATCACCACTAGGGGTCTCGTCGTCTTTCACGGACAGGCCCATCAGGTGAACCATGGTCCGCGCCAGATCCACGATCCGAACCGGCTCGCCCATATCCAGTACAAACACCTCGCCGCCTTTGGCCATGGCCCCGGCCTGAATCACCAGCTGGGAGGCTTCGGGGATGGTCATGAAATAACGAATCACGTCAGGGTGAGTCACCGTTATCGGCCCACCGCGCTGAATCTGATCCCGGAACAGTGGCACCACGGAGCCGGAAGAGCCCAGCACATTGCCAAAGCGCACCATGGAAAAAACCGTCTCGGAGCCACGGTCCGCCATGGCCTGCAGCACCATCTCGGCAAAACGCTTGGTCGCCCCCATCACGTTGGTGGGGCGCACTGCCTTGTCGGTGGACACCAGGATAAAGTGCTTCACGCCTGCGGACTCAGCCCCCTGAGCCGCTTCCAGGGTACCCAGAATATTATTGCGCACCCCGGCGGAAGGGTTGCCTTCCACAATCGGCACATGCTTGTAGGCGGCGGCATGATAAACCGTATCCACACGGTACTCCCGGCACACCCGCTCGATGTGCCCCCGGTTCACCACCGAGCCCAGCATGGGAAACAGCTCCACCTGCAGCCCTTTGGCGTCGATATACGCCGCCATCTCTTTCTCAATGGCGTACAGGCTCAGCTCGCTCTGCTCAAACAGAATCAGGCAAGACGGCTTCAACTTCAGAATCTGTCGACACAACTCGCTGCCAATAGAGCCGCCAGCCCCGGTGACCAATACATGCTTGCCGCTGATACAACGATGCAGCAACTCCGGCTTGGGCGGCACCGAATCACGGCCCAGCAGATCCTCGATGGAAACATCCTTGATCTCTTCAATACGCGATTTGCCGCTGGCGATATCGGAAAACGCAGGTACCGTCTGCACCTTCACATTCAGGGTTTCCAGCCAGCGCACAATAGCCATTCGCTGGGAACGGCTCAGCGACGGGACGGCTAACAAGACCGAGGTCACCTTGCCGCGCCGGCAGGCTTTCTCCAACGCCTCGCGGTCCACCACTGGCACCCCGGCGAGCAAAGTACCCTGCTTGTTAAAGGCATCATCCACCACCATGACAGGGAACATTTCAACACAGGACTGCAGGCCAGCCACCAACTGGGCACCGGCACCACCGGCACCAAACACGGCCACCGGCTGACGATTCAGCGCCCCACCCAGCACGTGCACCAGGAAGCGCCGCATCACAAAGCGGCTACCGCCCAAGTACAACATGCTGAGCATGCCCCAGATCAGGAACACCGAACGGGGTACCGCAGCATCCGGGATCATGTAAGACGCCGCAGCCAGCACAACGACAGAGGAAAACACCCCCGTCAGCATGGACCAGGCCACTTCCGCGCCCAGGTAGCGCACAATAGACTTGTAGAACCCCGCCATATACAGGGCCGGGATCAACACCAACGGCGCAACCAGGAAAATCCAGAGATCATGAATCGGCGGGCTAAACGAGTTGAAGCGAAGAGAAAACGCCATCCACACCAATAGGGGCACCGCCAACACATCAGCCGTGAGCATTACCGCGCGCTTGGAGCGACGAGTGAGAGAAATTAGCCGGTAAACAGAAGGGTACAAAAATGTAGAAGGCATCAGGTCCATCCATGTGACCAAGCGAGTCAGCGTTAGCGCTGAATCTTAAACTAGCTAATGTGACAGAAAGCACATTCCTGAATCAAGGAATGCATTATAGGCGCTTTTTGGCATTATCCAATGGCCATTTATGCTATGAATACAGTTCATAACAAGATTTCACCACTTAGCCAATCATTTCGCCCCAAAACCGTCGGCGACCGCACCAGCAAGATCAAAGGGCTGTGCGATGACTTACAAACCAACCAGCCCAGCCGCCAATCGAACTGTAAGCAAAAACCTACAAAAGCCCGCGCGTTCCACCGACATTCAGCATTCTCGAGAGCCTCTACCCTAAGCAAACAGCATTGGCCTTCCACCTGTAGGAGCTTGCTTGCAAGCGAACCCGACAACGACAACGCACCCAGCAACAAAGCAAGATTCCCGAATGAAATCGCGTTTATTCCGTTACCTTCGCGCCAGCCCCGCAGTCACCAATGGCAACACCACATAGGCATAACGAAACATCAGCAACAGGGCTAAGCACCCGTAGGAGCTATGCTTGCATGGCGAACAACGCTTCACTCACCATGCAAGCACTGGCTATTCGCGACGCCCCCTCCTTTCGTCTAAAGTGCACTTGGCACGATACCCCGCCACGATCCACTAAAATCAAACCGCCTGCGCCATCACCTTGCGAATAGCAGAACATGTCTTCTCAATCTCAGCGTCGGTCAATGTAGGATGAACCAGAAACATCAATGACGACTCACCTAGCGCCTTTGCCACAGGCAACCGCTCTTGCGGCCCAAGCCCAAGATCCGTAAACGCCTTCTCAAGATACACCTCAGAACAGGATCCGGAAAAACAAGGCACGCCTTCAGCCACGATAGCATTCATGATGCGATCTCGATCCCAGCCCTTAGCCAGGTTAGCCTGATCCGCAAACACATAACACTTGTACCCGGCATGACCAATCTCATCCGTCAAGGTCGGCACTCGCAAACCGGGTAACGACGCCGCCACATCCCAGACCGCCCGACAATTAGCCTGCCGCGCCTGCGTCCACTCAGCCATCCGCTGCAACTGAATCAGCCCAATGGCCGACTGCATCTCCGTCAGGCGCCAATTCGTGCCCACCGACTCATGCAACCAGCGAAAGCCAGGTGGGTGCTCGCGCTCATACACCGCATCCCAGCTTTTGCCGTGATCCTTGAAGCTCCACATGCGCGACCACAAATCACGATCATTACAGGTGACCATGCCACCCTCACCGCCGGTACTCATAATCTTGTCCTGACAGAACGACCAGCACCCCACATGCCCCAGGCCACCTACCGGCTTGTCCTTGTAAGTCGCACCATGGGCCTGGGCACAGTCTTCAATCACGAACAGATTGTGCTCCTCGGCCAGGGCCATGAAGCCATCCATATCACAGGGCCAGCCCGCAAGATGCACACAGACAACCGCTTTGGTCTTAGGGGTAATCACAGCGGCAACCGTTTCAGGGGTAATGTTCTGGGTATCCGGGTCCACATCCGCAAACACCGGCGTGGCCCCGGCATTGATCACAGAAGTCGCAGACGCCAGGAAGGTCCGCGGCGTCACCACCACCTCGTCACCAACGCCGATACCCAGCCCCTGCAGGGCCAGATCCAGCGCCAAGGTGCCGTTGGCCACCGCAATGGCATATTCGGTACCGGCAAAGGCAGCGAATTCACGTTCGAATTCACGCCCCTCCTGACCGGTCCAGTAATTCACCTTGTTAGAGAGGAGTACGCGGGACACCGCATCAGCTTCCTCCTGAGAAAAGGAAGGCCAGGGGGAGAAAGGGCCGTTAAGCATAAGAAATTGGATTCCGTTCAGTATCAAAAAATAGCCTGAAACAGGCCATCACAGCGTTGTGATGTGTAATTGCAGCAGCCTTACCAACAATGAATAATCCGGCACATCCTGCCGAGCAGCCCGACAAGCCTGAGCCATCTGCTCACCAGAGATAGCCCACCACTCAAAAGCATAGCCAGACAGTTCGGCCAGTTGGTCAATCAAAATACGTTGAGTTCTGCCATTCCCTTCCCGAAAAGCATGAACAAGATTGATTCGCCCGAGGTAATAGGCCGCGCGCTCAGCAAAGGCCTTGGCCTCAAGCGTGCGTAATAGTCCCTCACCATGCAGGTCACGGAAAATCTCATGGGCGATCGTCTCTACCATGGAGTAAGGGAGGAACAGCTTTCCTCCCTTACCAATTTCGGTACGCCGCAACTCTCCCGCCCACGGATAAACGTTGCCGAACAAGGCCGCATGGATTGCACATAAATGCGCCAAATCAAAGGAGGGGGTAATTGGAAAGGCAATCAACTGGGCATATGCCACAGCGCTAATATCTGCTTCGGCCTGGTACAATCTAGCGGTATCCGTAATACCGAGGCTGTTAACAAGACAGGATGAACCCGGTATGAGATAAGGATCTTCATCCTGAAGATCATAATTCTGATAATCGGCGTCCATGCTTCAGCCAGCCGGCTCAACCTGCCGATACTGCTCAACCAACGCATCAATCGCCACAGAAGCAGGCTCACTTCCCCGAGCCACACGCAGCATCTTTGCGCGGGCATCACGGGATAGTTGAACATTCTCAATCGCCATAGACCCGACGGCCTGAGCAACCTTGAAGGCAACTGTTTGATTTTTAGAGCGTTTCATAGAGCAAGCTCCACCAAAATACCGGTTAGCTATATCATAACAGGGAAAATCCCTGATTACACAGACCGTGCAGGCGTACCCACCACCGTCAAACCATCTTGAATATCAGATACCACCGTGGCACCGGCGCCAACAGTCACAGCATTACCGATAGCGATGCATTGCTTAACCTGGCAGCCGATGCCCAGCCATGAACCCTCACCTACCGTGACCTCACCGCCCAGTGCAACGGCTGGACAGACATGGCTATAATCGCCGATCACACAATCATGATCGAGACTAGCGCGGGTATTAATAATGGCGCCGCGCCCAACCCTCGCATCTACATTGATGACCGAACCCGCTACCACCAACGAACCCTCTCCAATCTCCGCAAACGAGCTGATCACGGCGGAAGGGTCAACCAGTGATATCAGCGGAAGGGATTTCGAAAGCACCCATTCGCACCAGGTTCTACGATGCTGTGCATTGCCGATGGCAACAAAGAAAGCATCACAACCATGGCTAGCCGCATTCTCCGGCACATCCACCACGTCCCAGCGGCCAATGGAATAGCCCCCTTTGGAGGCAAGCCCATCAAAAAAAACCACCTCTTCCCAACCACAGCGCAGGGCGGTATCTGCAGCCACCTTGCCATGGCCTCCGGCACCAATGATGCCAAGACGACGGCTCATTTATGGCTCCCGGTAAAACGCGTCATTGTCGCCTCACCATCCTGATTGATGTCGTCCCGCTTGATCACCTTCCAGACCGTCAGAAACAGGATCTTTATATCCAACCACAGAGTCCGGTTTTCCACATACCAAACGTCCAGCTCGAATTTTTCATCCCAACTCAGGGCGTTACGGCCATTCACCTGCGCCCAACCGGTAATTCCGGGGCGGACTTCATGGCGGCGAGCCTGGCGCTCAGAATAGAGGGGCAGATAGTCCATCAACAAAGGACGCGGGCCCACCAGACTCATGTCACCTTTCAATACGTTCCACAGTTCGGGCAACTCATCCAGGCTGCTGGCGCGAAGAAACTGGCCAAAGCCGGTAAGCCGGTCTGCGTCCGGCAGCAGCTCGCCATTGGCATCACGGGCATCGGTCATGGTGCGGAACTTGGCCATCTGAAACGCCAGCCCTGCCCTGCCTGGGCGGCTCTGCCGAAACAGCACCGGGCTGCCCAGCTTGGCCCTGACAAGCAAAGACAACAAAACAATGACTGGCGCCAGCAGCAGCAGCCCCGCCATAGCCCCTAAAATATCCATCAATCGCTTCATGCCAGCCCTATTTCCCTGAGCATCACCGCATTAACCTTGTGTACATCGTACTTGTCTTCCGCCATCTGCCGCGAGCGAGTGCCCATGGCCGCCACCCGCGCCGGGCTCTCCACAAGCTTGATCATGGCCGCAGCCAGCGCGGACACATCCTGAACCGGCACAAGATAACCGTTGTCGCCGTCCACCACCGTCTCACGGCAGCCAGGGGCATCCGTCGTAATCACCGCCCGGCCCATGGCCATGGCTTCCAACACGGTGCGGGGGGTCCCCTCCCGGTAGGAAGGCAGCACATAAACGCTGCTCTCACTGATCGCAGGACGAACATCAGAAAGCTTGCCCAAGAACTCTACCGTACCGGCCGCAATCCAGGCATCCAGCTCTACCTGACTAATGGCGTCAGGGTTGTCATCTATCCAACCCACCAACCGAAACATCACATTAGGGAACCGCTGCTTCACCAGGGCCGCCGCCTGAGCATATTCACGCACGCCCTTGTCCCCAAGCAAACGCGCAATCAGCAAAAAAGAAGGCTTTTCGGGTAACGCGGCGACCGTATATTCCGCCACATCCACCCCGGAGCCATTCACTACACGGGATGGAATGGCAGGTTTCAGCAATGAAAGTTGCCGAAATAGAGCCTCGTCATCAGGATTTTGAAAAAACACAAGACGATTGCGCGAAAGTGAAAACCGGTACAGCTGCTGAATCAAAGTGCGAAGCACCTTACGCAAACCCGTTGCCGCCCCGGTAAAGGCATAGCCTAGCCCGGTAATCAGGGCGAAACGGTTCTTAACCCCCACCATCCAGGCAGCCAGGGAACCATAGATCACCGGCTTGATGGTATAGCCAAGCACATAGTCGACATGTATCTGCCGCATCAACTTGCGCAAAGCGAACAAGGCAGACAGATCCTTTACCGGGTTCATACCCGTGCGCTGAAGCGGAATATCATGAACCTGCACACCTAATTCAGACAGACGAGAAGCAATGTCAGAATCACCGCTCAGACCTGGCACCGCCACATGCACCTGGCAACCCGCTTCCCGCAAGGCCTCGATCAGCGGACCACGAAACTTGATCAGCGAATCCGGAAAACTCGCGACCAGCAAGAAAACCGGTTTTTTCATCGTTTACTGGCCTCGAGAGCGGCTGGCTCAGGTTCGACCGGCAACCGAGACCGGCCGATCACCGAAATCAGCAGGAAAATTAGCATGGGCGCAAACATCCATTTCTGTCGCAAGGCGATGCCCAGGTTGGCGGTGGTCATGGCCAGAATCAGCCAGGCTCCCAGCGAATAAATCCACAAAAACATACGGTTGTGGGCCAGCAAATGAGCAGGCAAAGGCTTTCTCACCAACGCCAAGCCACCGGCAATAAAAAGAAAAAGAAGAATGGTGTTATCCACAGCAGCCGCCAGGGAAAACAAATTACGCACTTCAATAAGGGTAGGCCTGAACAGATAGGTGAACATTTGAGCAGGCGGGCTCATACCTGAAATATCAACAGCGCCCCCTCCTTTCAAATTATTCCCCTGACGCCCTTCAATATACTGCATCACATCGTCAGCTCCCGCATCTTCCCCCACCCCGGCATAATTAAGCCCTAAAGGTACAAGAAATAACGCCGCAGACAAGGCGATACCGCCTAACACGACGCGTTGCGGCAAAGGAATTCCACGCTGCAATACAAATGACCCAGCCAGACCAAGACCCAACATCCCCGCCATGTGAGGCCGGACCAGCAACATGATCAGCATGGCGATAATCAGCAGCCACCAACGCCGCTTCAAACTCAAAGCAGCCCAGAGCGCCAACCCCATGGCACAGAATGACAGTGAATCCTTTCCAAGACCGGAAGACCAAAAACTGACTGAGGGCAAAAAAACAATCAGTGAGGCCAGAAGCCGGATATTACGGGACTTTTCCCAGGTGACTTCCCTAAGAGCGGCATCAAAAGCCAACAACCCGATGAAGCCAAAAATCTGGAAAAACAGCGAACAGCCAAGAAACGACAGGCCAAGACCTTGTGAAAGGAAGGATACGACATACCGAACACCCAGGGTTCCAAAAGCGAACCCCAAATCGCCAGACAGGCTGGAGCGGAAATACATCATTGCATCGCCGCCAAAATTGATCACATACGCAAGATAGACCAGTGAGAACAGGGTGTGCCATAGATATAAGGCCATTGCACGGGACGTGGACACCCTGAAGTATCGACAAAGCGACAAAGCCAACATGCCCCCCGTCAGAAACACAAAAATAGCTGAGACAAGTTGAAGTCCATCAGACCCTAAATCACTCAACATCTACCTCCGTGGATGCAAAGCAGGATTCCAAGACTGCAAGCTGGCTTTTAATCGAGTAATGACTTTCGACAGCAGCGCGTCCTGCAGCGCCAAACTCATCACGCAGAGTATTACTACCAATGAGCGTACTGAACGCCTTTTCCCAGTCGTTCAGCGTTTCAGCAAGCAGTCCACACCCGGCCCCCTCAACAATGCCAGGGTTCACCCCCACAGGACTCGCAACAACAGGGATGCCAGAGGCCATATACTGAATAAGCTTGTAGCCGCACTTCCCTTTCTCCCAGGGTCCATCTTCGAGCGGCATAATGCCGATATCCATTTCTCGGATCATGTCTGCCTCCGTATCCTCCGACCAGGGGCATACGTCGACATTGATGCCCGATAGGCGGCCAGCGATGTCCGCAGTCGCACCCACCAGTAGAAGGCGAAAGTCATGGGTGTTGCCCAATTTCTGCAGGACGGGAAGTAATTGCTCCACATACTTTTGGGTGGTGGGGGACCCGATCCATCCTACCGTAATCGGGTCACGAGCATCATTGCCCACGGAATAACGACAATGATCCACCACGGTTGGGATCACAACAACACGCTTCGCACCGGCAAGCCTGGCCCGCTCAGCAAGATATTCATTACCTGCAATCACACAAGCGGCATGGCGCATGACCGTATCGATCTTTCTACCAAGGAAACACCGAATCCAAGTGTTACCCGACAAGTCGTAATTATGAAAAATGGCGTCATCATAATCGACCACATATCGCACCCCAATCCAGGACAGCAACACTTCAATCCAAGCTGGCATATAGGGGAAAAGCTCTTTTTCGAACCAGATAACTCGGTAACGAAAAAAGCCGGATATCACAAAAAAACGGCGTAGATAGGCCATAACCATTGCAACGCGAGACCGCCCCTGACCGGAATAGAGTGAATCCAGGTAAGCCTCATCAAACAATGGCTTAACCGCAAACTCCCACCCACTCTCTTCCAGAAAAGGCAGATACTGAAAGGTCCGTAGACGGGAACTGGCCCCTTTACGAGCATACTTTGAAAGAACTAATATTTTCGAACTTTTCATAGAGATTTTAGAGCAACAAGATAGCTTTCTACTGCTGCCTCAAGGGAAAAGAAATCAACACCCCTTTTACGACATTTTTCCCGCATACTTTTCCTATGAGGAACAACCACTTCAAAAAACCAGTTCACGGCTTCAGTCATAGCCTCATTACTGAAATCTTTTAAAATCACTGAAACAGATTTTACTTTTTCTTTTTCTCCGCCAAAACCATCAACAAGGACACATGGGACCCCACAAAGCAGATACTCACCAACCTTGATTGCAGAAACAGCCTTCATCGAAAACCCTGGCTGAATAAATGCCAAACCAAGATCAGCCGCCGACAAATATCTTGGAACTTCAGAAGCTCCAACCTTGTCAATGCGAACAGAATCCTTAATTGAAGGGAAACTTTTTAATTCTGATATTGCAATTTCTTTTGATCCAGTAAGAACCAACATTCTCGCAGAAGAATCTCTCTCTACAATCAAAGAAAAAAAATCAAACATCTCTTTGATCTTGTACTTTCCACCGAGCGAGCCCACATAAACAACGAGCGGGGAACCAGAAGGAACAGATAGCTCCCGCCTTGCATGATTAGGTATAGACCCATTATCAACTTTAAAATGGTTCTTATCCCTGCCATTAGTAACAACAAAAAATTTCTTTTTTGACGTACCAGCCCCAGCCCGAGCGAACAGAACACTTGATGCCTCAGAAGATCTTGTCAAAATAGCATCTGATACGCGCACAGCTTGAGATTCGACATCCCTTAAGAAGCGATACACAAAACCATTTGGTGAAAGCCCATCAAAATCAACACGTTCATCGAGCGGAAGTCCATCCGCATCAAAAACCAACTTCTCTTTCCGACCTCGAAGTGCAAGCAAGGCACTCATGGCCGGCAATGTACTCCTTGGCATAACCACATCGATTGCACAATCGTCAACAAGCCTTCTGATATGACGCCCCCCCCAGAGTGCTGTCAAAAATGAGCCAAGTGCTACAGGTCTTCTAGCAACCTGAATCGAGTAATAAGGTACATCGAAAGACTCACAGGCACTTCGCCTTAATGCAATCTCTTCTTTATCAGCCCAAGAAAACTGGAGAACGTAAAACTGGAAACCATATCCCTTCAGTTTGTGGAATATAGGCAAAAACAAGCTTTCAAGATAAGTAACCTGGGGACCGTCCCATGTCACAAAGAGAATCTTCATGGCGGAAACCTCAACATCAGAGCCCGGAGAAAAGTCGGCGTAACCTTCCCGCCAGCCAAAGCTTATATACCTTCAAGTAAACAAACATGTTAAGTCCAAAAAGCCTGGGGATCATCCAACTCCTAAATTCCGGTGAATAAACGCCAGAGACAAGAAACCTAACTCTTGAACATAAACCCCACTTAAACCACTCACTTTTACACTTAAAACCATTAATATACTTAACGTATTCCTTTTCATTGAAGCTTGAACTCGAAATATTTACTGCGAAACAATATAAAAAAAGAGACAACTCATACCTATTTCTGTAGGGGGCAAGCAGCGCCAAGTTGTGAGACTTTTCATTATTAATATTAGATGACACCAAGTTATTACTTAATGAAGTCGAATGCTGCCTATAAAAAACCAGGGCTTCATCGATCTTATGGCACTGGCGGTCGAACAAGCTCAACATGAATGTCATGTATGAATCTTCGAAAAGAAATCTATCGCTAGGTCTTGGAAGAGACTTTACGAACCTAACATCATAGGCTGAAGAGGCACCATGTATTTCAAACTCACAAGCTCGCCCAAAAACCCTTTCAAGCATTTTACTGTGTTTTCCTGGAGAAAATTTTTCATTAAGAACCATTCCCTCATCATCAATCAATGAGTAGTCAGAGAAAACAGCGCTAGCCCCTGTTTCTTGCCAAGCCCTGACAGTTAAAGAAACTCTTTTGGGGAAGGAAATATCATCGGCAGCAGACAAAACCATCAACTGACCTGATGCAAGGTCACTAACTTTAAAAAAATGACCCAATGTGCAGAGGTTATATTCATTTTTATTAATTTTAACCCTATGCGGCCCGGAATAGGCCGCAGCGCACTCTTTCATGATCTCAAACGTGTTATCATCGGAGCAGTCATCAGACAGTATAATTTCAAGATTGCCATAATCTTGAGAAAAGGCACCTTCGATAGCCTCACGAATATATTGCTCCTGGTTGTATGCAAGCAAGGCAAACGTAACTAAAGGCGCTTCGGTTTCCGATTTCCTTCTTTCTTTCTCAACCATCAATCAACACCCAATCAATTCCTGCCATACGGCTTAATAATCCGTAACAATAAACAACCGCAGGACACCTACGGCTTACCACTGCTTTACAATTTCCGAAACTCTATTGGGCTTAGAAATGTCATCAGAAGCAGAAACCACTATTAGTTCGCCGGAAGCGCTCTCAGTTGCTGAGATAAAATTATTCAAGGTGCACTTGTTCTCTGAATTTTCAATCAGCCTACACTTTTTACTACCCGTGTATTCACTAAACATCCGCTTAACCAGCTCACAGGTGTCATCAGCAGAGCAATCATCAGCCACAATAATTTCTAAATTATTGTGGCTTTGCTCAAATGCGGCGTTTAAGGCACTTCTTACATAGTCCCTACTATTGAAAGACAGCATCAGAGATGTGACAAGAGGATTATTATTGAGCATTTCGGCCACTCGAGTAATAAAAATAGAGTGGAGAGAAAAACAAAAAAGCAACCTTCTTAAAATCTTTCAGCCTCATAACCCTAAACGAAAAATCATCAAGAAGTTGCTTCCTACACAGCCGAAGCTTTTCAAGCCATAATCGCGAGCAGGGGCCATTCGGCTTTCCACATTCAGCGGCATAGACCAGAGAGAGCGTGCAATACTCTTGTAGAAGATAAACAAACATATCCCGCCCTATCTCAGGATCAGAATAAAAATCAAGGAAATACTCTTTGGCCCATGACGCCGTTTGCAGTCGGGTTAAAAGATTGTCATTTACCTTTTTGGAGGTTGAGCCTGGAGTAACCACATAATAATATTTTGACTTTATTTTCCGAATTTCTTTTGCATTAATAATTGACAACCTATTCGCCAACTCGTCTGAATTTGTTGATCCAGGAAGTGATTCAGAATACCCACGTATTGCATCAACCTTCCTAAGGACTCCATTTGTATAAGCTCGCCAAGCAGGGAAAGTATTCCTGACAAGTTCCAAACCAGAACAGGGAAGATTAAATTTGTATGGAAAAGGACTAAATTTCCCCTCATTGTAGTAGCCGAAATCGTAAAGAACAGCATCAACATTTGGATTGAGGTCAAAAACTTTTATCGCTTCTTGTGCAAGATCTTCGTCAACAAAATCATCAACATCCACAAAAGCAACATGGCTATATTTTGCAGCATGGAGACCAGCTAATCTAGCACCAGTGATTCCTTTATTTTCTTGAGAAACAACAACCACATTACTCGCCGCCAAACGGCCTAGTTTTTGGAGGGTATCATCCGTAGAACCATCATCGACAAAAACCATTTCGAAATTCGACACTGTTTGCCTGGAAAGCATCGCATAACTTGCCTCGATATAATTCGAAGCATTAAAACAAGGAATTATAAAACTTATACCACTCAACATATCTAACCCACACAAATTATAACAGCCTTAGCTTTTTAAAAACTTTTGCAATACGTGGCCACCCTTCCAAGAGCCCACTCATTTCTGAAATTTTCTTCACCGATCTAAGCGCCACAACTAAAGAGACAAATACAGACAGAACCACAAGCCAATAATTAACGCTGCTCAAGCACCCAACCAAGCCTGAAAAAAATATCAATATAGTCATTTCTTTCTTGACTGAACCGCTCCAAGAAAAGCCTATAATTTTCTTGGCCATAAAATATACGACAGGCACATAAATAATGTATTTTAAAATAAACGCGAAGCCAACAGCCTCAAGCCCGCCACGATCCACAAAAAACCATACAGCCAAAACAAAGAGAACAGTTACAAAAACCTCCGAAAAAACAAAAAGCTTCCCTTTTCCCGATGCAATGACAACAAACCCCAGTGGCCAAGATATCACTCGCAACACATCACCAAATATCAGTAGCTTTAATAGTGGGGCCGCCAGAAAAAACTCTTTACTGTACAAAAGTTGAATAATCCAAGGCGCCAATGAAAGCATCATCAAAATAATAGGACCAGCAAGAAGAATCGCAATTTCAGACTGATCATTCACCAAGCTCTCAGCCTTTTTTTTATCTCGGATGCAGCTTGATAGCTGCGGATAATAATCTGTACCCATTGCCGCTAGCACAAAGCCAACGTATGTCATTGAAATGATCCATGATGCCTGAAAGTATCCCAAACCCTCCATTCCAAGGTTTTTTTGAACTAAACTTTTAACAACAAGATCACCAAGCGTACCTGCAAGCCCGGCGAGCATAAAAGCAAGGCCCAGCTTAAATAATTTACCCCATTGATACCTAAGCCCTTTAAAGGATAAAAATTCAACCCTAGCATGATCAATCAGTGACATATAATAAAAACTCATCACAAGCACTGATAAAGGTGCAACAATAACTAAAAGAACAACCCCATAGTCCTCGAAAAAATAAATTCCAGCCACCCCTATAACTGTACTAATCAGTGCTGATAGGATAGTTACTTTAGCTAGCTCCGCAACCATTCTCATTCCAGTTAGCAGCGATTTAAATCCAGCTGAAATAACTATGAAAATCAAGCCAAAAGCAAGCCATCCGACTGCCCAGTTGTACTCATCATTATCCAAAACAGTTTTGGAAATATCATCCCTTAAAAACCAAAACAGAAAACCGCCTATAAATGCGAGGCCGATAGAGGCTATTAACAGAGCCCTGCGCACTTCAGCTAGCGCCTGCATATTTCCGATCGAGTTAGCTTCGGCAACCTGCCTTGTCGCAGCGCTATTTACTCCAAGCCCAGAAATTGCAGCACCTACAGACATTGTATTGTTCAAAATCCCTAACAACCCAACACCTGATGGGCCTAGTAGAATTGCAACAACTTTTATCCTCAGCAGACCGACCAGCACATTTATCAGTGAGGATCCACCGATCAAGAATGACGATCGCAATATCTGCCGCTGGGAACTCGCCTCTACTTCATTGCCCAAAGAAATTGGCCCTTTTCATGTCAGTTAAAAATTTTTCTGTCATATAAAAACCATTAAAATCAACCTTCGCATATTTCAACACCACTCATTACACCCTTTTACGACAGCGTCGTTCATATATGTGGGCATGACCGGGGATATTGGCAAACTTAAAACTGATGTGTGCAAATCATTTGTTGTCGGCGATTCCGCTCTTAGTCCCGAATAAGCTTGTTGCTTGTGCGGAGGTATCGGATAGTGAATCTGTGTTGTAATACCTCTAGCTGACAGCCAATCTTTTAGTTCATCTCTCCTAGCGCATCGAATAACAAACAGGTGCCAGACATGGCTCTCTCGGCAAGGTACATATGGAAGCTGTATGCTAGGATTTTGAATTTTATTTAAGTAGTACTTTGCTGCACTTCTTCGCCGTTCAATCTCGTTCTCTAAGTAGTTTAGTTTCACTCTCAGCATGGCAGCCTGCATCTCATCAAGACGACTGTTTAAACCCTGGTAACGGTTTTCATATTTTTTGTGGCTGCCATAGTTACCTAAGGCCCGAATTGTTTTTGCCAATTCACCATCATCGGTAGTGACTGCTCCACCATCCCCTAGAGCTCCCAGATTTTTTCCGGGATAAAAGCTGAATCCTGCCGCATCGCCCCAGCTGCCGGCCTTCTGTCCGTCAATTGAGGCACCATGGGCCTGGGCGGCATCTTCCAATACAAGTAAATTCTGGGCTTTAGCCAGCGCCATGATTTCTTTCATGGGGGCGATCTGCCCGTAGAGATGGACGGCAAGAATAGCTTTTGTCTCTGGCGTAATGGCGGCTGCGGTCTTTTCAGGGCACAAGTTGAACGTGCTCTCATCCGGCTCAACCAAAACGGGCTTGAGCCTGTTTTCGGTAATGGCCAGGACACTGGCAATATAGGTGTTGGCAGGGACGATGACTTCATCGCCTTCCTTCAGCCTGCCCTGCTCTTTCCATGCTCGCAGGGTCAACGTCAGTGCATCCAATCCGTTAGCTACGCCAATGCAATGCTGCGTGCCGCAATAGTCGGAAAATTCCCTTTCAAAGGCCCCAACCTCCTCGCCCTGAATGTACCAGCCGGAGTCAATCACACGGGTGGCCGCTTCAACCAGTTCATCGCGGTATTGCTGATTGATGGCTTTCAGATCGAGAAATGGAATCATGTTTCAATATACCTGATCACTTTTGCCGGATTGCCTACCACGACTGCATCCGCGGGCACATCGCGGGTTACCACCGCACCGGCACCCACCATGGCACGCTCTCCAATCACAATCCCTGGTAGGATAGTGGCATTCGCGCCGATACTGGCGCCAGATTCAACAATAATCCCTTCGTATTTCTCCGGGTATTGTCTGGAGCGAGGCGTTGGGTCGTTTGTAAAGGTCGCGTTGGGGCCGATAAAGACATCATCACCAACCCGGGTGCCATCCCACAGGAACACACCGGACTTAACTGTGACTCTGTCCCCGATAATGACGTCACCCTCTATCAGAGTGTGCGCACACACATTGCAGTCATTGCCAATTTTCGCTCCTTGAAGAATGACAGCGTATTGCCAGATCCGGGTACCTGCGCCAAGTTCACAATCCGCTACGTCTGCCAAAGGGTGAAGAACGCTCACTGAGATACCTCTTTCATGAAATCCTCGTAATCCCGGATGTAATCTGATTCGTTGTAGTGCTCGCTGGCCAGAACCAACAGAACGCAATCCTCACTGAAGTCATGCATTTCCCGCCAGACCAAGTCTTCTATCACCAACCCACTAGTGGGTGAATCCAGCCACACTTCTTCACGTGTTTGACCATCATCCAGTACCATGCGGCATTTACCCGCCACACAGATGGCAACCTGCTTGAGGTTCTTGTGGGCGTGATACCCACGGCTCACGCCCTGCTCAGTGTGGTAGATGTAATACACGCGTTTGATATCGAATGGGACAGCTTTCTCCATGCCGATTTCCACGGCAACCAGGCTGCCGCGCGCATCACCCAGCGATTGAAAGTCTACCCATTTCACCAAGCTCATACCGCTGCACCTTCGAGATGGTATTTGTCCGCCTTTTCGAAACTGAGTGCCTGCGCATCCTTGGGAGAGACCAGTGGTTGCTCTCTATTGCGTAGCGGCCACTCTATGCCGGTTGTCTTGTCTGCCCAGTGAATGGCTCGCTCATGCTCCGGCGCATAAAAATCTGTGCACTTATACTGAAAATCAGCCGTTTCACTTAACACCAGAAAGCCATGGGCAAAACCCGGCGGCACCCAAAGCTGGTACTGGTTTTCTTCTGAGAGTATTTCCCCAACCCATTGCCCGAATGTCGGTGAGCCTTTGCGGATATCCACCGCCACATCAAACACTTCCCCCCATGTACAGCGCACTAGCTTTCCTTGAGGTTGTTTGATTTGGTAATGGAGGCCACGCAGAGTGTTCTTCACTGATCGGCTGTGGTTATCCTGCACAAAGTCGGCGTCAATCCCTGCTTCCTGGAACGCTTTCGAATTCCAGGTTTCCATAAAGAAGCCGCGCTCATCCCCAAAGACTTTCGGCTTGATTAGCTTGACGTCCGGGATCTGCGTTTCAATCACTTCCATACTTATTCCTGCTCCAGCAACTTCATCAGGTAAGCGCCATAGCTGTTTTTCTTAAGCAATTCCGCTTGTTCTTTCAGCTGGGTTTTGCTGATAAACCCCATGCGGTAGGCAATTTCTTCCAAGCAGGCGACCTTGAGCCCCTGACGCTTTTCCAGGGTTTCGATGTAGCCGGCCGCCTCGTGAAGGGAATCGAAGGTGCCGGTGTCCAGCCAGGCATAGCCGCGACCCAACAGCTGGACATTCAGATCGCCCCTTTCCAGATAGGCTTGGTTGACGGTGGTGATCTCCAATTCACCGCGATCCGAGGGTTTCACCTGTTTGGCGATGTCCACGACATCGTTATCATAGAAATAGAGCCCGGTGACCGCGTAATTGGATTTGGCGTTGGCGGGTTTTTCTTCGATGGATACTGCCCGCTTGTGCTCGTCGAACTCCACCACACCGAAGCGCTCCGGGTCAGAGACATGGTAGCCGAATACGGTGGCGCCGCTTTTCTGTTCGTTGGCAGCCTGCAACATCTGGGACAGGCCGGGACCGTGATAGATATTGTCCCCCAGTACCAAGCAGACAGGATCATCTCCGATAAATTCTTCGCCGATGATGAAGGCCTGGGCCAGGCCGTCCGGGCTGGGCTGGATGGCGTAGGTCAGCTCAATGCCGAACTGGCTGCCATCGCCCAGAAGACGCTGAAACCCGGCCTGGTCTTCCGCGGTGGTGATGATTAGCACTTCTCGAATACCCGCCAGCATCAGCACCGACAGCGGGTAATAGATCATCGGTTTGTCGTAGATGGGCAGCAGCTGCTTGGACACACCAATAGTCAGCGGGTACAGGCGTGTGCCGGAGCCTCCGGCCAGAATGATGCCTTTTCGGTTGGTCATAGTGCTTCCTTATTGGTTATTTCCTGGAGCATGCGTTCTACGCCCTGCTGCCACGGTGGCAGCTGGAGGCCAAATGTGCTTTCAAGTACTTGGCAGTCCAGTCGTGAATTCTTGGGCCGCTCGGCGGGCACCGGGTACTCCTCACTCGGGATGGGATTCACGGATTGCACTGCAAGGGGTATACCGGCTTTTTGTGCCCACTGGATGACAACGTTAGCGTATTGATGCCAGGAGGTTTCGCCACTGGCGGCCAGGTGGTACAGGCCCGCTGTTTGGGGCTGCCGTTGCCATTGGCGCAGTGCATGGGCGGTGACATCTGCGATCAAGTCTGCTCCTGTGGGTGCGCCGATTTGATCATTGATCACATTCAGGGTCTCGCGCTCTTTCGCCAGCCACAGCATGGTTTTGGCGAAGTTGTTGCCCCGGCTGGCATATACCCAGCTGGTGCGAAAGATCAGGTGGTGGCAGCCAGTTTCCTGAATGGCGGATTCAGCGGCCATCTTGCTTGCGCCGTAAACGCTGAGTGGCCCGACTTCATCGGCTTCTTTCCAGGGGGTGGTGCCGCTGCCATCGAAGACGTAATCCGTGGAGTAATGCACCAGGCAACCGCCCAGTGCCTGCATGGCTTTCGCCATTACAACCGGGGCTTCGGTATTGAGCCGGATTGCCAGCTCAGGCTCGTCTTCTGCCTTGTCGACGGCGGTGTAGGCTGCCGCATTGACGAGAATATCCGGTTTAACGGTGTCGATGGTGTGGCGCAGGCCATCCATATTGCTGATATCGCCACACAGACTATCCTGTCCGAAACGATCCAGCGCGGTGACCTTACCCAGCGGGGCCAGGCTGCGCTGGAGCTCCCAGCCGACCTGACCGTTCTTGCCAAGCAGTAGTATGTTGAGGGGGCGCATCCTTGCCATGGTGTTTAATTTGCCCCTGCTGCGGTGTGTGTGCCCAAGCGTTCGCGCCGGTAGCTGCCATCCTGTACCCGCTGGCACCATTCGCTGTTGTCTAGGTACCACTGTACGGTTTTGCGGATGCCGGTTTCGAAAGTTTCTTCCGGGGTCCAACCCAGTTCGCGTTCGATTTTGCTGGCATCGATGGCGTAGCGCAGGTCATGGCCGGGGCGATCCTGTACGTGGGTGATCAGATCACGGTATTCGTTGATGCCTGCAGGCTTGTTGGGCACCAACTCTTCGAGCAGGTCGCAGAGGGTGTGTACCACTTCGATGTTCTGCTTTTCGTTGTGGCCACCGATGTTGTAGGTCTCCCCGACTTTGCCTTCGGTGGCTACCTTGTAGAGGGCGCGGGCGTGATCTTCCACGTAGAGCCAGTCGCGTACCTGGGTGCCCTGCCCGTATACCGGCAAGGGTTTGCCTTCAAGGGCGTTGAGGATCATCAACGGGATAAGCTTTTCCGGGAAGTGGTAGGGGCCATAATTGTTGGAGCAGTTAGTGATCAGTGTCGGGAAGCCGTAGGTGCGCAACCAGGCGCGGACCAGATGATCGGAGCTGGCCTTGCTGGCTGAGTACGGCGAGCTGGGCGCGTAGGGGGTGGTTTCCGTGAACAGGTCTTCCGGGCCTTCCAGATCACCGTAGACTTCATCGGTGGAGATATGGTGGAACCGGAAGGCTTGCTGGGCGGCTTCTGCGAGCGCGGACCAGTATTGGCGCGCCGCTTCCAACAAGGTGTAGGTGCCGATGATATTGGTTTCCATGAAGGCTGCAGGGCCGTCGATGGACCGGTCCACGTGGCTTTCAGCGGCCAGATGCATCACCGCATCAGGACGGTGAGTACTGAACACCCGGTCCAGCTCAGCCCGATTACAGATATCGACCTGCTCAAAAACATAGCGGTCGCTGTCGCTGACCTCCGCCAGACTTTCCAGGTTACCGGCATAGGTGAGCTTGTCCACGTTCACGACACTGTCGTCCGTGTTCTCAATGATGTGGCGTATAACGGCGGAGCCGATAAAGCCGGCGCCGCCTGTGACCAAAATCTTCATGTTTTCTCTCATGCTTGCAGCGTTTTTACATACCAGGGCATAGCCTTGCCGATGCCATCGTAGATGCGGAATTGGGGCTCATAGCCCAGTATCTCTTGTGCCTTGCTGATGTCGGCCTGGGAGTGGCGAACGTCTCCTGCGCGGAAATCACGGTAAACAGGATCACTTTCATAGTTCACCCCACACTCTTTCAGGGCTGTTTTAAGCGCATCGAACAGGGTGTTCAGCGTGGTTCTGTCGCCCAAGGCCACGTTAAAGACCTGGTTTTTTGCTTCTGCCTCTGCGGTGGCCGCCAACAGATTTATCTGCACCACATTCTCGATAAAGCAGAAATCCCGGCTGGTTTCGCCGTCGCCATTGATGAACACGTCCTCGCCCTGGATCATGGCAGCGGTCCATTTGGGGATGACCGCGGCGTAGGCACCGTTAGGGTCCTGGCGTTTGCCGAACACGTTAAAATAGCGCAAGCCGATGGTGTTGAAATCGTAGGTGCGGGCAAATACGTCAGCATAGAGTTCGTTGACGTATTTCGTGACGGCATAAGGGGAAAGGGGCTTGCCGATTTTGTCTTCCACTTTGGGCAAACCGGGGTGGTCGCCGTAGGTGGAGCTGGAGGCGGCGTAGGTAAAGCTTTGCACGCCTTCGTCTTTGGCAGCCACCAGCATGTTCAGGAAACCGTCGATGTTGGCCTGGTTGGTGTTGATCGGGTCTTCAATGGAGCGCGGGACAGAGCCCAGAGCGGCCTGGTGGAGGACATAGTCCGCCCCGGTGACGGCCTTCTTGCAGTCGTCCAGGTTACGGATGTCGCCTTCAATGAAGGTGAAACGGGCCCATTGGCCTGCTGTGACTTCAGTCTGGACTTCATCCAGGTTGTGCTGGTGGCCAGTGACGAAGTTATCCAGACCGATGACGGTCTGGTCGAGGCGCAGCAGGGTTTCGAGCAGGTTGGAGCCGATGAAGCCCGCCACACCGGTGATAAGCCAGGTTTTGGGGCTGGCCTTGAGGTCTTGCTGGATCTGTTGGTAGCGGGTTGTCATGGTGGTTCCGTTGTTTGTTCGTTTAAACAAGCTTCTAGCTATGAGCTATGAGGAAACCCAAAACAGGGCTTCGCCCTGTTTGTCCTGGCCCTTCGGGACCCGCCCGCGGCGGTTCACGCCGCGAGCGGTGATTCGCTTCGCTCGCCCCTTCGGGGCCTTCGCCTCTCAAGCGAGGCTCCTACATTTTTTGTGGGAGCGGTGGTTCCACCGCGATTTGCCGGTTTTCTGTCATTTCGCGGTCGGACGACCGCTCCTACAAGAGAATCGCTTGCAGGCATACCCTGACGAGCAGAGAGAGCTCCTGGGGTTTTGTCTTTTACTCATAGCTCAAAGCTCACAGCTGCCTTTACAACCGTAGGTCCACCTCCTCCTTAGGGAGGATGTATTTCAGATCATAGAGGACGTGCTCTGCTTTGCCGAAGCCGCGGATGTCCGCGACGCCCATGGCTTTGAACTGGTTGTGGCCGACGGCGAGGATAATAGCGTCGTAGGCGCCCTGCTCAGGCTCTGCAATGGGGCTGATGCCGTATTCGTGTTCGGACTCTGCCGCGTTGATCCAGGGGTCGTGAACATCGACTTGGATATTGTAATCCTGCAATTCCCTGACCACATCGACCACGCGGGTGTTGCGCAGATCTGGGCAATTTTCTTTGAAAGTCAGCCCCATCACTAATACGCGTGCACCGTTGACCTGGATACAGCGATTAAGCATGGCTTTGACCAGCTCGCTGGCTACGTGGCTGCCCATGCCATCGTTGATGCGACGACCAGAGAGGATGATTTCCGGGTGATAACCGATGGCCTGGGCCTTGTGGGTGAGGTAATACGGGTCTACGCCAATGCAGTGGCCGCCCACCAGGCCGGGGCGAAACGGCAGGAAGTTCC
The DNA here is from genome assembly GCF_002364155.1 of Alcanivorax sp. UBA3183. NCBI lineage: Bacteria > Pseudomonadati > Pseudomonadota > Gammaproteobacteria > Oceanospirillales > Alcanivoracaceae > Alcanivorax > Alcanivorax sp. UBA3183. The sequence goes on along the minus strand of NZ_DEXN01000006.1, from coordinate 278,915 downwards.
ATTTGGTGCCCGCGGCCTGAAGCACTTCTTCGGTGTCGATGCCCATGCGGCTGAAGATCATGGAGAGCTCGTTGATCAGGGCGATGTTCAGGTCTCGCTGGGTGTTTTCGATCACTTTCGCCGCTTCGGCTACGCGAATGCAGGAGGCCTTGTGGGTGCCGGCGGTGATAATGGAGCCGTAGAGCTGGTCGATCAGGTTAGCGATTTCGGGGGTGGAGCCGGAAGTCACCTTGGTGATGGTGGTAACGCGGTGTTCCTTGTCGCCGGGGTTAATCCGTTCCGGGCTGTAGCCGGCGAAAAAATCCTTATTAAACGCGAGGCCGGAAACGGCTTCGAGCACCGGAACACAGTCTTCTTCAGTGGCGCCAGGGTAGACGGTGGATTCATAGATGACGATGTCGCCCTTTTTCAAGGTCTTGCCGATGGTTTCAGAGGCCTTGATCAGTGGGGTGAGGTCCGGACGCTTGTGCTCATCAATGGGGGTGGGCACGGTGACGATGTAGACATTGCAGGCGTTCAGGGCTGCCGGATCGGCACTGAAGGTGAGCTGTTCGGCGCTAGCCAGTTCTGCATCGTCCACTTCCAAAGTCGCATCGTGGCCGTTACTGAGGGCGTCGATGCGGGGCTGGTTGATGTCGAAGCCAACCACCGGGCGGTGTTTCCCAAATTCCACCGCTAGCGGTAATCCCACATAACCCAGGCCAACAACGGCCAGTTTGATGTTTTCCAGTTCCATTTGGTCTCTCTTTACCTGATCTTTTTGCCCGCTGCCGGTGCCAGTTTGCTGTTCAGTGTTCGTCACGGCCCTTGGGGCCATTACCGGGTTCGCGCCGCCAGCGACGCTCCTACGGAAAACCATCGCTTGCAGGCAAGCTCCCACAGTGAACCTTGCTGTTTGTCTTTGTGGGAGCGGTGGTTCCACCGCGATTTCCCTAGTGTTCTGCCATTTCGCGGTCGAACTACCGCTGTTACACAACATTGCCCTTCGGGCCTCTGCCTGCGGCGGTTCGCACCTCGAGAGGTGTTATTCGCTCCGCTCACCCCTTCGGGGCCGCACTTCGTGCGTTCCTTCGCTGCGCTCTGGTCCTACGTGGCGCATCGGATGTCATTGCCCGTTGCATCCCTCGTGGATCGCGCCGCCAGCGACGCTCCTACGGCGAGGCGAGTGCTGTTTTATCTTCCCTTGCTGCTTGTAGCTTGTGGCTTGTAGCTGCCTTTCGCTTAATCTGTGCTTTTCCCGTATTCGTAAGCGTAGTAGCCGTATTCATTAGTGGCGCGGCGCTCCATACAGTTGAGGATGGCACCTTTGATGTCGACCTTGTTTTGGGCAAAGCGAGTTAGCGCAGCATCCACTTCTTTAATGGAATTCAAACCGAACCGTGTGACCAGCAGGCTGCTGCCAGCCAGCTGGCCGACGATGGCTGCATCTGTAACAGCCAGGATCGGGGGCGTGTCCACCAGAATCAGGTCGTAGTCGTCACTGAGCGAATCCATCAGCGTTTTGAAGCGTTCATGCATGAGCAGCTCGGAAGGGTTCGGTGGTGCCTTGCCGCGGGCAATAAAATCCAGCTTATCTACGATGGATGACTGAATAATGTCTTCCTTGGAGCTTTGGCCAGATAAATATGTCGACAAGCCGGGCTGGCTGGCGGCCTGGAAATAACGATGCAGATGTCCTTTGCGCATGTCAGCATCAATCACCAGTACCCGCTGACCTGTTTGCGCCAGAACTACGCCCAGATTGGCAGAAACAAAAGATTTACCCACTTCCGGGCTGGGGCCGGTGATCATCAGGATTTTGTTGTCCGCGTCCATCATGGCGAAGTGCAAGCTGGTACGCAGGCTGCGCAGGGCTTCGATTGCCAGATCAGTCGGGTCATCCAACGCCAGCAGGGCGATGGGAGAACCAACGATTTTTTTATCACGCGTACGACGCTGTTTAATGTTGGTGAGCCTGTTGGCTTTCACCTGTTTTTCGGACAGCGGTACCGTTGCGTAGACCGCAACCCCCTGCTCTTCCAGTTTGTCTGGAGATTCAATGCCTTTATTTAGTAGAGCCCTTAGCAGGACAATACCCGCCGCCCCCATGCCGCCCAACATCATGGCAATAACTGCAATCAGCGCCTTTTTCGGCTTGATGGGTGAAGGCTGAACCAGGGCCTTGTCGATGATGCGCACACTGCCCACGGTGCCGGCTTTGAGAATGCGCAGTTCCTGTGTTTTGTTGAGCAGGCCCACATAAATCTGCTGTGTCACTTCCACATCGCGCATAAGGCGCAGGATTTCCTGCTGAGTTTCCGGTAAATCCTTGATCTGGCTATCTAGTGATCGCTTCTGCTCGATCAGCGAGGCCTTTTGACGCAGCAGGCTCTGGTAGGCTGGATGCTCTTTGGTAAAACGTGTCGCCAGCTCCCCTTCCTTTGCTTTGAGCTCATTGATCTTGGCTTCGATATCGACACTTTGCTGAAGCACAGACTGGGTTTCCATACTCAAGTCTACCGATTCGCTTTGCAGGCGGTAGGCGTTAAGCTTTTCTTCAAATTCAGTAAGCTTGTCCTTGATCTTGGGTAGCTGATCACCGAGAAATTCCAGGCTGTTTTCGGCTTCCGCGGAGCGACGCTTCACGTTCTGAAGCAGGTAGGCTTCGCTAATGGCATCCAATATGGTTTTGATGCGCTGTTTATTCGGGCCCGTCATTTGAAGGCTAAGCATCCCGGTCTTGCCAACCTCCTGGATCGACAACGCGCTACGCAAGCCATTGATTGCAGTAACATCAGCAAGCCGGACCAGATTTAAAGATTCATTCCCGAGCTGCCACTCGTTGATCTGCAATTGAATGCCGCCATCTTCGCTTTTCAGTGTCTCTCCCACTGGTGAAGACGCTACTAAATCGTCATCCTGGTACAACGCCTGATTGCCATTCTCCTCGCGCAGCGTGAAGACTCGCCCTTGTAGCCGCTCTGGCACGGTGAAACTGCTTACTGTCACAAAGGTTTCGCTGTCTCGATAACCCGCAAAGAGGGGCTTGGGTACAAACGCCGGGGCTGAATCCGCGGCCATGAAACGGCCAATGAAAGGCGTACGATCAGGCAGCACCTGAATGTTCATCTTCAGTTGCTCGATGACCTCGCCCAACACCATGCGCGAACGCAGGATTTCAATTTCCGCAGCGGCAGAGGCTTCCTGCTCAAAGATCTGATTCAACTCAGACAAACCTGGAACGCCGCTGCTTTTCTTTTCGATTTGCAGCAACGTATCACCCTTGTAGATAGGGGTGGCTAACATGCCATAAAGGGTGCCCAACATCAGAGCAAAAAGAGCTGTACCAAGAATCAGCCACTTGTTGTCCAGCAGCAGGCCAAACAGATAGCCAAAGTCGATATCGTCATCGGAGGCATGGGGCTGTTGGTGGCGCTGTGCTGTGGTGCTGGTGTCTGCCATTCGTTATGTCCGTTGTATTTATAACTGTAGGAGTTCCGGTTATTCGCTGCGCTCACCCCTTCGGGGCCGCCTACCGACGTTCCTTCGCTACGCTTGGTGAGGGACGAAGGGTTCTGTCTTTGACTCTCTACACTTCTTGGCCTTCCGGCCAACGCCTTCGCGGTTTGTCCCTCGATAGGAACGCCTACGGGCTTGCTGCCCAATTTTTGCCGTAGGAGCTTGCCTGCAAGCGAATTGCCTTCGGACGCCCTTGGCGGTTCGCGCCTCAAGCGGCGCTCCTACAATTTTTTTTTCCAGGCCTCGGTGGCCGCTTCCATCATCGGATAGATCCGTTCGTACGCACCCCGGCCACGTTTGTAGGGATCGGGAATGTCATGTTTGCCATTCCAGTGGGTTAGCAGGAAGACTTTTCCAGTGGCTTCCGGAAACTTCTGGATTAGCCGCTCTTTCTGGGAGCTTTCCATGACCAGAATCAGATCACTTTCGCGGCACATTTCACCGGTGAGCTTGCGGGCCACATGCTCACCACAGCTAAGACCATTCTGTTCGGCCACCGCTCTGGCCGTAGATTCCATATCCCTGCCTTCCAGCCCGACCAGCCCAGCTGACATAATGGTGAGGGCGGGCGTTAACTCCTTGAGCATGACTGCCACTGTCGGACTCCGACAGATGTTTCCATCGCAAACCACTAAAATTTGATTGAACATGGTTAATTTCTAAGCGCCTCCTCAGTTCGACTGCCGAGGAATAGGGCGCTTACTGAAGGCAGAATCAGGCTAAGCACTCTGTTCCATTTGGCCAGCGGCGCTGCTGTGACGTAAACGATGTCTCGCTCCTGCAGACGGAAACTGTCCGCCAGCACCAGCGCTGCAGCATCCTTGGCATTGAGCTGATAAATGTCGATGCCATGTTCGGCTTCTGCCGATGCCTTGCGAAAAACGAAAACCCCTGAGGCATCGGACTGGCGCTGGTTAAAACCGCCATTTTCAGCCAGTGCCTCTGCCAGTGTCAGGCCATTGCGCCCCATTTTGAGACTGGACGCTTTCCCGACTTCACCCAGCACAAACACCTTGGCGTCTGTCACTGGGTTCACGTTCACCACATCGTTGGGCTGCAGCAATACATTCTGGCTGGTGTTGCCGTACTGGTAGATATCCCGCAGGGAGAGACGGTAGTCCTTGCCGTTGCGAGTCAGGACCACGCTGCTCCAGTCTGCCGACTGAGTCAGCCCGCCGGCCTCGCCAATGGCATCGATCAAACGGGTGGGGACATTGGTTACCGGGTACAGGCCCGGTTCATCTACTTCACCGGTGACATAAATACGCTTGTGACGGAAGGCGGCAATGGAGACATCTACCTGGGGATCTTCGATATAGCGTGACAGGCGTTCGGTGATCATGTCCCGGATTTCTGTCACCTTCAGGCCTTCAACATTCACGATACCCACATAGGGGTAAAAGATGGTGCCATCGTTGTGGACCCAGTTACCGGATTCAGCGGAGCTACGCAGAGAGCCTGCCGGAATGGTCAATTCCGGGTGATCCCAGACGGTGATCTGCAAAACATCACCGGGACCAACCTGATAGTCATACTCCTCGTCGGAGAGGTCGATTTCCTCAGGGACACCTCGGTCTACCGGGTGAGTATCCTGCTGATCGAGAATGCCCGTGCCAATGGCATGCACTTTCACCACATCCGGAAGCCGCTTACCCTGAGGGATTTCATCATCATCGATAAACCAGCCGGGTGTAGGGGAATGATATGCGCCAGGTACAACGGTACAACCCACCATCAGGGCAAACCCAAGAACCACAATTAATTTAACGGATGCTTTCATTAAAGCCTTCATTGTCTTATCAATCACCACGTAAAATCCCGGGTCCATTGCACCCCAACAGTCCACTGCTCCCGCTCCTCAAAGGGGGTAACTATGGGGTCTTCACTGGCGGACAGCAGCCAGTGTAAGGTGCCGCCCAGAAAAGGGGAGGCAATACGTAATTCTGCCAGAGCTACATCCTGCTCTTTCACGGACTGTAGAATAGGATAACCATCAGCCGGAACCTGAGCACGAATTACGCCGTCCTGATTCAATGTGGCCTGGGTCAGATGTAGGGCGACAACAACATCGCTAAGAAAATATTGTTGTATGCCAAAAGTTAATGCTCTGGCATCGCCTTCCCAAGTGGTCGCCATATTGCGCCCATAATGGCGGAAACCGGAACGGTAAGTGCCGTGCTCATAAGCGGTATTAAGCCGACGGTCGCTGATCCAGCTACCGGCTACGGTTTCAGTGGCTTCCACAAAAAAGCGCTGGGAGCCCTGACCGAAGTCAGTGACCATATCCAGGCCGGCCAGGGAGGAGAACTTGGAGGGTAGGCCGCCAGCTTCGTCTTCACCCATGAACTGGCCGTAAAGGCCAACTGGCATATCGCCGGGAGTGAGGGACAGGCGGAAGTCGAAACCGGCAATCTGGTTACTGGGATCCTGGCCTTCTTTCAGGCCGGAAGTCTGGCCGTTATCGCGGCCGATAACGGCATTCCAGAAGGCATCAAGATCCTGCGGCCGCCCTTCCCCGCCCCACTGGGCCAGGCGGGTCATGCCGATTTGCAGGGAATCCAGCGGGTTGAAGACGAAGCGCGCCCCCAACAAGAGTGCTTGAGGCACGGCGCGGTCATTTTCCAGCTGGCCGGCGATGACCTGCAGATCCCAGGGGCCGATCCAGCTTAGCCAGCGGCTTTCCGGTGCCAGCGGCATGTGCCGGGACATCCACAGGCCCGGTACCGGGCGGGCGTTGTTGGAGAGGGCCAGGGAGCTCTGCCAGCCCGGGCCCCACCAGCGATCAATGGCGCCGACGCCAAGCTGCCAGTTGCCGACGATGCCGGCCAGGTAAGTGTCGTCGAAGCGCAGGCGGGTATCGTCCCGCTCACCATCCACGTAGCCAATTGCCAGGTTTGCCGCCCAGTGCTCGCCCATACTATAGAGGGCGATCTGGCTGGTGGCTTCATCTTCTACCTGAGAGGAGAAACTGGTGTAGAGCGGCTCTTGAGTCGCGCCGCCGAGGGTCAATTGCGCGCCGGAAGAGGCCTTGCGGGTCTGCTCAAGGGCTTTTTGCAAATAAGCGGAGTGCTGGTTTTTACATTGGCTGACCTGGTCTGGGGATTGTCCCGCCAAGGCCACACGGTAACCTTTCATGAGCGCGGCCCAGCTGATTGGCCAGGTCAGGGTGATACCTTTGAGGCACCCCTGGCTTTGCAGGGCTTCAATGTGGTGGCGCGCCGTCAGGTCGCCGGCCTGAACCCAGGGGGTTGCCGCGTGAGAAGAGGCACTCAGGCCAATTACCAGGGCTCCGAGCCACTGAATTGGGGAGGAAGATAACCGCACTAGGACGTCCTATCCTTCTGGTGATGTACAACAAGTCGCGCATTATGCGTGCTAAATCTTGTCAGCTATATGACAAAGTGCGGCATTTTACAGTTTGTTTACCGTAATGCTAAGTGTTTACAACGCTGATTGAAAAGAATTCAGGCAGACGGCTGAGCCGAGCCCGTGAATAGTAGCGTAGAGGGCTTTCGGGGGGTAAGCGGCTTGTCTGACAAAGCGGGGAGCTTGTGCCTGAGCGACTCGGCAGGTTTACCAAACCGTTGGAGCCTTGCTTGCAAGGCGAAGGGCTGGAAGCCGGCGCCGTGCCTGGCCCAACGCTTTCGCTTTGCGAGCAAAGCTCCAACGGATTTTGGGGTTGGGCGGTCGCGGTTATTTTGACTCAGAGCGCATCGAGGGCTTCCCGGATGGGGGTTGGGCCGGCGATGACGTCGAACTCCCGGTTTTCCAGCTCGGATCGAGCAGTTTCAGAAAGCACGTTCGCCACATCTTCGCGAGATATATCACCAAAGTCTTTCAATTTCTCAGCAACCTTCACTTTTTCCAGGGGCGGCTCTTCGGTGAGCCGGCCGGGGCGTACGATGGTGTAGTTGAGCCCGCTGGCGCGCAGGTGGTCGTCGGCCTTGCCCTTGGCGGCGAAGTAATGACGCATTCTTTCCGGGCCGGACTCCGGGTCGTCGGCGCGCATGGAGCTGACCATGATAAAGCGCCCTACTCCTTGCGCTTTGGCCTGGTTGATCAGGCTGATGGCACCGTTCTGATCCACGTCGATGGTTTTCTCGGGGCCGGTGTGGGGGCCGGAGCCGGCGGTGAAGATGACTACATCCTGGCCTTCCAGGGCCTGGCGGCAATCCCCTTCCAGATCCGCTTCTACCACTTCATGGGCGCCCAGTATCTCCAGATCGGCTTTCTGGCGCAGATCGCGGACCATGGCGCGCACCTGAATGTTATCCGCCACCAGATGAGGGATCAGGCGACGACCGATTTTGCCGTTGGCGCCGGCGATCAAGACATTCATGGGGGCTCCTTGCTTGTCATGGCTGGTAGTTCAGTGATGGAGGGTTGGCGGTGGATTTCAAGGGGGTGGGGATAACGGAGCCGTTGGAACAACCGGATCCCAGCAACGCATGAAAAGCAGCCCGAAGGGCAAGCGGTGCGCTCCGTTGCCCGCCAATTCGCTTTGCGAGCAAAGCTCCAACGAGTGAGGGGCTTCAGGACTGGCGTTGGAGCCTTGCTCGCAAGGCGAAGGGGGCAAATCACCTCGGCAGGCTATTCATCCCACTGCTGGGGCACCTCCTGCAGCTCATCCAGGTTGTAACCCCGGTTGCGAGCGATGTTCTTGAGTTTGCTGTAGGTGGCGTCGCTGATATGTGGCTGGCGGGCCATGATCCAGAGGTAATCGCGTTTTTCACGGCCGATGATGGTGGCCTGGTAATCCTCGTCCACATACAGCACCCGAAAATCCGCCTTGAAGGGCCAGATAAAACGCATGCCCCAGATGGCCGGGTCCACATCGCTGACAAAACCGGTGGGGGTCATGCGCTTGAACTCCCCATCGAAACCGCCTTTGCGGAAGGTAAAGGTGGTGGCGATCTTGTTGGGCCCGATGCGTTTGTAGTTCTCCATCGCATTGTAGGCGCCCTTTTCAGGCAAGGTTGGGATGTTGGCGATCACATACCAGTCGCCCATGAAACGATCCAGGTTCAGATTGTCTGCGATCTGGATGGGGTCTTGCGGGTGGGTTTGGCAGGCTTGCAGCATGATCAGACTCACAATGATAAGGATGCGGCGCATTGGGATTCTCCTTTAAGCGTAGATTGCCGCAAGGTGGGACAAGGCGAGGTGAATGCGCTTTAGATGGAGCGGGTTTGTGAGGCACCGGATAACCGAAGCCCTGAAAGGTATTTTGTAGGAGCTATGCTTGCATGGCGAACGGGCCGGGGTTGTTCGCCATGCAAGCATAGCTCCTACAACTACAGCGCCTTAAGAGCATTGACGGGGGCCTGTGATCACATCCCCTGGCCGCAATGTGTTTTGCCGTACCTGCAACGCTCAAGCTTACGCACTACCCCGCCTTCTTCCGGCGCTTGGGGGCTTTGGCAGGTTCCACAGTTACCGGGATACCATTGAGCTGGGCCATGGCGGTGACGGCTTCCACGCGGTTGCTGCCGATGATGTCGTTGACGCTCTGGCCAGCCACGCGCCGGGCAACAGCGAGCAATACACCTTCGCGATCATGGCCCCAGCCGTGGGGCACGCTGATCACGCCGGGCATGATGTCGTCGCAAAGCCAGGCCGGCAGGGTAATGGTGCCGGCGGGAGTGCTCACCACCACGTCGTCACCCTCTGCCAAGGCCAGCCGTTTGGCATCATCCGGGTGGATCATGGCGTTGCAACGCCCCTTTCCTTTCACCAGCCGCTGGCTGTTGTGCATCCAGGAGTTGTTGCTGCGGATGTGGCGACGGCCAATCATCAGCATCTGCTCGGGCGCCACCGGTTTGGGCGCCGGCAGCCCTTGCAGAGCCCGGAAATAGAGAGCCGGCACCAGGTTGATGCGCTGATCCCGGGTGAACAGGCGCTCGGGGAGCATGGGTTCCAGTGGCCCAAGGTCCATGCCATGGGGTTCCGCCAGCAGCTTTTTCAGGGTCAGCCCCTTACGTTCACCTCTGAGCACCTTCCAGGCCACTTTGGGTAGCGAGTGCAATCCATCGCGGCGCAGGTCATCCAGCACCTTGCCGCCGGTGCCATAGGGCCCCAGCCGCAGGCCCAGATCCACCAGGCCGCGATCGCCCAGTTTGCGGACAAAGCGGTCGGTGGCGGCGATTTGCAGGCGGGTTTTACGGTCCCGGGCGCGCAGGCGATTGAGCCTGGTGGTGAGGCCGTTGAGGATCTCCCAGTCATGCAGGGAGCCTTCGGGTTTGGGCACCAGCGGCGGGGTGAACTTCACCACGTTGCGCACGGCCACGGCCTGGAAGATGGGGTCGAACTGGGCGTGTTCCAGCTGCCCGGTGGGCGGCAGGATGATGTCCGCGTGACGGGTGGTTTCATTGATGTAGAAGTCGATACTGACCATGAAATCCAGGTTGTTCAGGGCCTGATCCAGTTTCTGGCCATCCGGGCAGGACAACACCGGGTTACCGGCGTGGGAGACAAAGGCTTTTACCTGCCCCTTGCCCGGGGTCAGCATTTCATCGGCCAGGGTGGTCACCGGGAATTCGCCACCGAACTCCGGGTAGCCGTGCACCCGGCTGCGGTAGCGGTCGAAGCTGCCGGTGTCGCCGCTCAGGGCACCGAGGGCCACGATATCGAAGGCGGGCTTGGTGAACATGACGCCGCCTTCCCGGTCCAGGTTACCGGTAAGGATGTTGATCACATACACCAGCCAGGCGCTGAGGGTGCTATGGGCGCTGGTGGTGACACCCACGCGGGAGTAGATGGCAGCGCGCGGGGCTGCGGCGATGTCGCGGGCCAGCTTGCGGATGGCATCGGCGGGCAGGCCCACGGTGTCGGCCACTTTCTCCGGTTTCCAGTTGGCGACCAGGCGGGCCATGTCCTTTTTGCCATCGAGGATGTCGTCCAGCCGGCCCGGCGCCACCAGCAGCTCTTCGAACAATACCTGGGCGATGGCCAGCAACAGGTAAACGTCGGTGCCGGGGCGCACGAAGTGATGTTCGTCGGCCATCTTGGCGGTTTCGGTGCGGCGCGGGTCGATGACCACCACCTTGCCGCCGCGTTTCTGGATGGCCTTCAGGCGCCCTTTCACATCCGGTACGGTCATGATGGAACCGTTGGACGCGAGCGGGTTGCCGCCGATGATCAGAAAGTAGTCGGTGCGGTCCACATCCGGAATGGGAAACAGAACCTGGTGGCCGAACAGTTGCCAGGTGGCCAGCATATGCGGGAGCTGGTCGGCGGAAGTGGCACTGTAGCGCTGGCGGCTGCGCAAGGCTTTAACGAAGGGCAACAGGGTAAAGAGCGCGCCGTGGTTGTGGGCGGTGGGGTTGCCGAAGTAAAGGGCGACCGAGTCCTTGCCATGGACTTCCTGGATGTTATGCAGGCGCCGGGCGGTCTCGTCCAGAGCGTCATCCCAGCTGATCGGCACCCAGCCGTCGGCAGTGCGCTTCACCGGGTGGCGCAGGCGGTCTGGGTCGTTGTGCAGGTCCTGCAAGGCCACGGCCTTGGGGCAGATATGGCCTTTGCTGAACGGGTCGTCCTTGTCGCCACGGATGGCCAGAATCTCGTCACCGCGATGCTCGATCTCGATACCGCACATGGCTTCGCAGAGATTGCAGGTATGATAATGCGTCTGTTTCATCCGTGACCTCGTCCTGGCGCTATGGCTTGATGTGTTCTTGATAGCAGAGGAGCAAGGAGGATGCCATGATTTGTCGGGAAAAAAGGGCTGATGCCATTGGGGAGTGTCACAACCGGCCTGTTTGGTTGCCGGCCTATGCACATGTCAGAAGCGTAAGAGGCGGTTCGCCATGCAAGCATAGCTCCTACAACCGATCCTGCTGACCCAGCTCTCCCCGTAGGAGCTATGCTTGCATGGCGAACCGCCTTCATCCCGGACCATTAATAACCCGCTGATTTCTTAAAGCCAGGCCGCATTCCAATACGGGTACTCCCCTACCCGCTCAACCAGGCCGGCCCGGAGCGGGTTGGCAATAATGTATCTTGCCGTCGGCAAGAGATCCTTGTCAGCGCGCAGGGCATGATCATGAAACCCTCTCTGCCAGAGAGGAATCCCGGCAAGCCTGGATGTACGGCTTTTGATCATTCTGACAGCTTGCGACAACGTATAGGCATCCTGCAGGGAGAATAGCCAATGCATGTGGTCCGGCATTACGACATAACACCAGGTATGGCTGGCAGCTATCTGGTCGGAATATTGAATTGCCCTGCAAAGATGACGGGCTGTTTGATGGTTAAGAAAAAGGGGAGATCTTGCTGCAGTCACACAGGTGACCAGATAGGTTTGTCCGATCTGGCTGCATCGGCCTTTGCGCAGATTTTCACCCTGAAAGATTCTAGTCATGCCGCCAGTTTTCATTGCGTAGCGGGAAAGCGGTATCGGCAATATCTTATTTGCCTGTAGGAATGACGCTTTATGGCAGGGGTGATCCGAGGTTTGCGGAATGAATCGCCGATATCGTGTTATGGAACGGATGGGTATGGTTCGCCATGCAAGCATAGCTCCTACAAAACAAACGCACTGTCCGCTGTAGGAGCCATGCTTGCATGGCGAACGATTGGGGGCGACTCGACGCCAGCCAAAAAAAAGCCGCCCATTTGCGTGGGCGGCAATGCTTCAAGATTGAGGGGGGAGAAATTACTTCGCGTACGGCAGGGATGAGTGATGCAGGTTGATCAACAGCTCATCATCCACATGCGTATAACCGAAGCTGTACTCGACCTTGACTTCTTCACCTTCGACGGTGGTGAAGTAATAATTGCCCATAGCGATTGCCTGGCTTCCATTAATGATCACTTCTTCGTTTTCAAAGCGAACATTGGTCCATGGTTTGATGGCAAAACCTTTATCTTCCTCGATGGAACCGCCAACGAAGTAGCTCAACGCTTCGTCAAAATCGCCTCGAAACTGGTCATCAGCGGCCAGAGTCGGCTTGAATGCAACTGGACCGTGGTCGTATGCATAGAGATCATCAATCAAGTCTTTTGCTACTTGGGAGTAATCTCCGCCGCTGGTCTTAGCTTCACCGATTTCAACAATACCTGTGCCCCATTTTTTCTGGGCCTCGATAATATCTGACTCGGTGATTGCCGAGGCGAAGACGGAAGTAGATGCAAGAGACAAAGCCGAGATAGCGAACAGAGACTGAATTTTCATGGTTTAACTCCTGTTGAATTTCAGGAGTAACTGTAATATTCCGGCTATGAATGGGTACTTTAGCCAACATTAACAGAAGATTAACATTGGTCAGAATTCGAGATCCGGTACCCAACGCCACGGACGGTTTCGATGAAAGAACCATCATCATTTAATTTGACTCGTATTCGCCGAATGTAGACATCAACAATATTTGTCATAGGATCTTCACTGTTTGACCAAACCCGCGACAATATCTTCTCTCTCGAAAGAACCTTTCCCTGGTTAGTCAAAAAATACCGTAAAAGATCAAACTCCATTTGAGTCATCTTGACCACAATGTTGTTTTTCCACACCAGACGCTGGTCGACATCCATGACAACATCCCCCGACTTCAGCAAGTCTTCAGCATGCTGGGCAAATCGTCGGGAAAGCGCCTCTATCCGCGCAAGAAGCTCCTCAAAATCAAAGGGTTTTCCCAGGTAATCATCGGCTCCAGATCTTAACCCCAGAATTCTGTCCTCCGTATCATCCAGGGCTGTGAGCATCAAAACCTTGGTTTCCGGCTTTTTTTCCTTGATTTTAGTCAGAACATACATGCCATCTTTTTTGGGAAGCATACGGTCCAGGATAACCAGCTCATAATCGCCATAAAGGCAGGCCTGCAGGGCTTTCTCTCCATCCGTAGCCACATCGCAAAAATATCCCTCAGCCTTGAGCCCCCGAAATAAAAAAGAAGCCAGCCTTTCTTCATCTTCTACGATAAGAATCTTCATACGCTCTCTTCACACGGCAACTCAATCTCAATGGAGGTTCCTTTCCCCAAATCGCTCTCAAGGTTAATTTTCCCTTCATGGGCATCAATGATCGACTTGGCGACAGCCAGACCCAGGCCAACCCCCTTGCTTCGGGATGAGGATCTTCCGCCTCGATAAAACCGCTCAAAAACAAAAGGGATATCCCTGGGATCGATGCCAACGCCATCATCAGTAACACGAACAACCGCCTTGCCCTGTTGCTTCAAAACGGAAACCTTCACTGATGAGCCCCCACCCGAGTAAGAAAGGGCATTCTCTACCAGTATGATAAAAAGCTGCTTTATTCTGTCTGGGTCAATGACCGCGGATACCGGCACCGGATGACTTGCCTCAAGAGAGACATCATTCTTGTCAGCCAGGGATCGCATATCACGGATAACTTCATCTGCCAAAGCCGTGAGATCAACATTACGCTTGTCAATACGCATGGTTCCAGAGTCTGTGCGCGCCACAAACAATAGATCATCGACCAGGTGTGACAGAGATATGGCCTGTTCATGAATACAGGTGAGTGCATCCTGATAATCCCTCACATCCCTGTCTGCATGACGTAATGCCACTTGCGCTTCGCCGCGGATAATGGTCAGCGGCGTCCTGAGTTCATGGCTGATATCCGCGAGAAAGCTCCGTCTCACTGAGTCACTCTTGGCCAGTTCTGCGTTCACCGCCATCAACTCGGTTGTTCTTTGTGAGACTTTATACTCCAGTTCCAGACGAGCCTGATCCTCTGACAAATGCTGGATCTGTAATTTCTCGGTCATGACATTAAATAAAACCGCTATCTGGTCAAATTCTTTGTCGAAACCGCGAGGAACCCTGTATGAAAAATCTCCCTTGCCAATAGCATCTGCAGCATCACTGATTGCAGAAAGCGGCCGGGTAACGGAATTCACCAGAACCCAGACACCCACCCCCATCAAAACAACGGCGAGGAACCCCAGACCGATCGAAACCCAGAATATGGTTACATTCATGGCATCAATACGGGCGTTGAATGCCTTGACCACGTTGGTTTGTCGAACGACGGCAGAATTAATGGAGTCCCTGAACTCAACATCGATCTTCTCTTCGAGAATAAACTTCATCTCATTTTCAATTTCACTCAGCGGTAACTTGGAGATACCTTCCAGTGAATAGATGATCGAATCGATGATTCTCTCAAGGTCATCTGTATCCTCTATGGTGCCCTGAGTATATTCTTCTCCTGCTGTTTCTCTTTGCTGGCGCTCCAGAACCTTGATTTTCCCCAGAGATTCGGAAACTAGCGCCCTTTTGTTTCTCACTTTTGCCTGATTTGCCTGATCCCCAAAGAGAATCTCATCGGTAAGCTGTTTGAAAAGACGATAAGAGGTACTGGATAGCTTGAGGTGTTCAGAAAGCAGAGAGTTTGCCATATTGATCTGCTGGATCTGCTTCGCGGTCACAAAGGATGACCAAACGATGGTAATCACCGCCAGCACGACGAGAACAATACTCAGGAAGGAAAAGGCAACAATTTTTCTTTTGTACACATTTGTTCCCCAATATCACTCTCACGATCCAAGTTTGGCCTCACGATGTAAGCCAATAGCCCCATAGGTGCGTCTATTTAAGCGACCTACCCTGAATGAAAAGACTATTCCTATCCGGCAGGCAAGAAAAACCCGAACAGCTGCCTGTACCGGGAACCAACCCGTTTCAAAACAAAAAAATCGAGCCCCAAACGAGGCTCGATTCTAGAAAATACCCTGAATCAGGGCAAGACTGCGTCAATAGACTTGTTAAGACATGCTTTAGAATGCCATCTGGGCACGCAGGGCCACCTGGTTGGACTCATCACCAGTCAGGGTATTCTCACCCATCACGTAGTTAAGCATGAAGCGCATGGCCGGATTGAGGTAGTAATTCACACCTACACTGGTGGTTTTTGCTTCCAGGTCTTTCACATCCTTGTTTTCGATGTAGTCATAACGCGCGGTCAACTGGACAATGTTGTTCCCTTTGGCGGTAGTGAACACACCTTTACTGGACTTATAAGGCTTCATCTGACCAGTTAGAGTGTATGCGCCCTGGATGTAATAGGTCTGAACCTCTTCATCGCCACCGGTGGCATTACCAAAGTCTGCAATCGCATATTCTGCTTGTGCGAACACAGGGCCCGCTGAAATTGCTGCTTCAAGCCCTACAGTGTTCACTCTTTCGCCTTCCGTCGTCAGAGCGATTGTCTGGCTGGGACCTCGGCGACCTACATAGTCCGCCTCGGCTTCGAAAGCCGTAGTCATGCTGTTGGCATTTTCCACGGAGTAGGAAGCACCCATGTGCACTACCATGTTGTCTTGCATGATCGGTGCAAATGTCGCCCGGGCAGAACCGCCTAGACCCTCGTTACGGTTATCGCCAGCTGACTTGGTATTGAAACCCGCTACACCAAGGGTGTACTGGTCATCAGAGATCAAATAGCCAACACCTTGCTGGAACTGACGGCCGTTGTAGATACCCGTGGCGGAAGCGTAAGGACGCTCCATCATCAGGATATCGTTGGAGCTGGTGATTTCTTCCATGCTTCTGTAAGGCTTGAACTGACCAATAGTCAGTTTACCGGGACCGACTTTGGTGTAGATGTTCATGTCACGGAAACCGGTACCCGTGGTACCACTTTGACCGGCAAAGTCGTTTTCAAACACATAGCCCCAGTCGTAGAGCTTACCCTTCAGGGTGATACGCGCACGACGAAACTCAGAAGTGCTGGTCGAATCAGTGAGGTCATTGTCGAAAAAATACGCATCAAAATGAATACGCCCCCCCACAGACCCTTCAAAGTTTCCGTCAGCGGATACAATTTTCAGACCACCGCGCGTTTGCGCGTCGTCTGCAATCACTAATGCCGGGCTTGCAACAGCAGCTCCGACCAAAACTGCTAACATCTGCTTCTTCATTTGATTTTCCCTCAATCAGGCAATTCAGGCGTTTTAAACAGTACTGCTTATCCCTGCGCAAACAGGCTTTGTTACTGCTTGGTGACGCAGTATGGGGAGTTAGAGTGACGGAAAAGTTGCTCAAATGTGAAGTTTTTGTTTCAGAGGGAACTTTTGACTGTAGAGGCTAACCGCTGCCTTGAACTGTAGGAGCTATGCTTGCATGGCGAACCGCGCTTGCGCGGAAATCGCCCGTAGGGCGATCAGGAATCCCAAAATTCGACTGGTCTCTCCAGAAACAATGCCGATAGCCTCGACCTCTCTCGCCTCGCTACACGAGGTTCGCCATGCAAGCATAGTTATTCGCTTCGCTCACCCTTCGGGCCGCACTGCACTAAATGCGTTACTCCGCTACGCTCCGTTCCTACAATGGAAGACTGCAGAGATTCTCGCGCTACAGCTCCCCCGACTTTTTCGCCTTCTGCCAGGCGGCTTCCAGGGCGTCGTCGTCCAAGGTATTGAGAGGCTCGGGCTGGTCGTGCTCCATTTGCCGGAAGCGGCGTTCGAATTTGGCGGTGGCCTTGCGCAGGGCCTGTTCCGGGTCCAGCCTCAGGTGGCGGGACAGGTTCACCAGGGTGAACAGCACATCGCCGAATTCATCCTCAATGTCAGCTCGGTCGCCACTGGCCAGGGCCTCATCCAGTTCTGCCAGTTCATAGTCTACCTGGCGGCGTACCGGTGGTGTTTCCGGCCAGTCGAAGCCGACTTTGGCAGCTTTCTTCTGTACCTTGGCGGCCCGTTGCAGGGCTGGCAGGCCCGCGGGGACGCCATCCAGGGCGCTGTCGTGCTCCCTGCCCTTGGCGGCGCGTTCCTGTTGCTTGATGGCCTCCCAATTGACCTTCACGGCCTGCTCGTCGGCGGCATCCGACTCACCGAACACATGGGGATGGCGGCGCACCATCTTGTCGCACAGCACCTGAACCACGTTGTTGAAGTCGAACAGTCCCCGCTCCCGAGCGATCTGGGAATGGAACACCACCTGCAACAACAGATCCCCCAACTCTTCCTTCAATTCCGGGTAGTCCCGCTGGGCAATCGCCTCCGCCACCTCGAAAGCTTCTTCGATGGTATAGGGGGCAATGGAGTCAAAGTCCTGCTTCACATCCCAGGGGCAGCCGGAGTCCGGATCGCGCAGTTGAGCCATGATGGACAGCAGTGTTTCGGTGTTAGACATGCTTTCCTCTGTTGGTAGCGGCCGTGCTTACGAAAAGGCGACGTAGATTAGTTAACAGTGAATAGTGAACAGTTAAGAGCGCGCGGGCTGTCGCTATTGTGTTTTCAAGCGATGAGGCCGCGCTCAAACGATGGGCGCGGCCTCGGTATTGCAAAACAGGAAACCCTGTCCCCCGCGAACTATTAACTATTCACTGTTAACTATTCACTATTTTTTATACCGCCGCACCTCAAGCACCCCCTTCAGCTGGTCCATCTTGGCCAGCACCTTGCCCAGGTTGCCGAGGGTGGCGATTTCCAGGGTGAGGAGCATGGTGGCGGTGTTGTCGTCCTGGTGGGACTGGGTGTGGACGGCGGTGACATTGACCTTTTCGTTGGCCAGTACCGCGATCACATCCTTGAGCAGGCCCTGGCGATCCCAGGCACGCAGGAAGACATCTACCGGGTAGGTAATGCGGTCGGCTTCGCCCCAGGTGACCTCGATGACCCGGTTGGGGTCATCGCCCTGCATGGCCAGCAGCTTCTCACAGTCGGCACGGTGTACGGTGACGCCGCGCCCGTGGGTGATAAAGCCCATGACCGGGTCGCCGGGGACCGGCTGGCAGCAGCCTGCCATGTGGGTGAGCAGGTTGCCCACCCCCTGGATGGTCACATCGCCGGTTTTCGAGGCCTTGGGCTTGGACAACACCAGGTCCAGTTCCCGCTGGCTGTCATCGGGCTGCAGGGCCTGCACCTGATTGACCACATGCCCGGGGCGCAGGTCGCCGGCGCCCAGGGCCGCCAGCACGTCGTCGCCGGTTTTCAGGTTCAGATGCGGGGCCAGGGTGTCCAAGTCCACCTTGTCCAGTGCCAGGCGGGACATCTCTCTCTCGAGAATGGCCTTGCCCTGAATGATGTGTGCATCGCGATCCTGGCGCTTGAACCACTGGTGAATGCGCGCCCGCGCCGAGGACGTGGCCACGTAGCCCAGCGACGGGGTCAGCCAGTCGCGGCTGGGGCCGCCCTCCTTGGCGGTGAGGATGGTGACCTGCTCGCCGGTGTTGAGGGTGTAGTTGAGCGGCACGATGTGGCCATTGATTTTGGCACCCCGGCAGCGGTGCCCCACTTCGGTGTGGATGTGATAGGCGAAGTCCACCGGGGTGGCGCCGGCTTCCAGATCCACCACGTGGCCCTCCGGGGTGAACACATAGACCCGGTCGCTGACCAGGCCGTGACGCAGCTCGTCCACCATGGTGTCCGGGCTGTCCTCGCCCAGCTCTTCGTGCCATTCGAGTACCTGGCGCAGCCAGGCGATACGCTGCTCGTAGTCGCTGACGCCGCTCTTGCCCTTCTTGGCGCCTTCCTTGTATCGCCAGTGGGCGCACACACCCAGCTCCGCCTCTTCATGCATGGTGAAGGTACGGATCTGCACTTCCAGCATCTTGCGTTCCGGGCCCACCACGGCGGTGTGCAGGCTCTGGTAACCGTTGGCTTTGGGGCTGGCGATATAGTCGTCGAATTCCTTGGGCACGTGCTGCCACAGGGAATGGACGATGCCCAGGGCGCCGTAGCAGTCACGCAGTTCCGGTACCAACACCCGCACGGCGCGGACGTCGTAGACTTCGCCGAATTCCAGGTGCTTTTTCTGCATCTTCCGCCAGATGCTGTAGATATGCTTGGCCCGGCCATGGACCTCGGCGCCGTGGATGCCGTTTTTCTCCAGGTAGCCACGAAGCTGCTCCAGCACATTGTCGATGTACTGTTCCCGGGCCAGGCGCTTTTCGTCCAACAGCTTGGCGATCTTCTTGTAGGCGCCGGGCTGCAGATAGCGGAAGGACAGGTCCTCCAGCTCCCACTTGAGCTGCCCGACCCCCAGACGATGGGCCAGGGGCGCGTAGATATCGAAGATTTCCTGGGCCACCTTGCGCTGGCGCTCGGGCTCGGATTCCTTCACGGCACGGATGATCACGGTCCGCTCGGCCAGTTTCACCAAGGCCACGCGCACGTCGTCGACCATGGCCACCAGCATCTTGCGCATGTTGTCGAGCTGGCCGTCCTGCTGGCCGAGCACCGCCTTGCGAGTGGGGTTCAAATTGGTGCTGATGGCGGCCATGCGCAGCACGCCTTCGATCAGGCGGGCCACGTCCGGGCCGAATTCCTTTTCCACCTCCGGCAGTGATATCTGCCCTTCGCGCACGGAGCGGTAAAGGATGGCAGCGGGCAGTACATCCGTATCGGCGCCCAGGTCCACCAACACCTCGGCCATTTCCAGGCCGATATCCAGGCAGCCCTTGCCGTAGGGCCAGTGGCGGCCGGCGGCCTCCCCGGCCATCTGGCACTGTTCCGACCGCTCACAGGCCTGCTCCAGTGCCTCGCCGTTGCGCACTGGGGCCCGGGTATCCAGGTGCGCCAGCCAGTCACGCCAGTGACCGGTAGCGCCTTCTGTGGGGCGGCGTACTGTTACCATGATCCTCTCCGAGGCGCCGGAGGCCTGACGCGAGACGCCTGACGCAGAAGACATCTCCGCGTCAGGCGTCCGCCGTCTGGCGTCCGGCGCATGTTATTTCTTCTCAAACACCGCGATGGATTCCACGTGGGTGGTGTGAGGAAACATATCGATCACACCCGCCGCTTTCAGACGGTACCCCAGGGCGGTGAGTTCCCCGGCATCACGCGCCAATGTGGCCGGATTGCAGGATACATAGACGATCCGTTTCGCACCAAAGCGGGGCATCAGTTTCATCATTTCCAGCGCACCGGTGCGCGGCGGGTCAATCAGGACACGATCATACTTGCGGTTGGCCCAGCTTTGCCCGGCCACATCCTGACTCAGATCCCAGGCGTGGAAGTCCAGGTTTTCCAGGCCATTGCGGCGGGCATTCTCGTAGCCACGCTCGACCATGGCCCTGCTGACTTCCACGCCCACCACCTTGCTGGCCCGCTTGGCCGCCGGGATGGTGAAGTTACCCAGGCCACAGAACAGATCCAGCACGGTGTCGTCCGGGGAGATGTCCAGCAAGTCCAGTGCCAACGGCACCATCTTGCGGTTGATCTCCGCGTTTACCTGGGTGAAATCCGTGGGATGGAAGGCCAGTTCCACATCGGCGGAGGGGTGGCGGTAGTGGAGCCGCTCTTCGTTCTCCGCCCCGGTGAGCGCCGGCCAGATACGATGCACGGTACTTTCGTTACCAGGCTGCAGGTACAGGTGCCACCCCAGAGGCTGACAGAAATCCAGGAAGGCCTGTTGATCCTCATCGGGCAGCGGGTCCAGATGGCGGATGATCAACGCCACCTCGTCGTCGCCGGCGGCCAGCTCGATCTGCGGAATGCGGCTGCGGCTCTTGAGGCCATGCATCAGTGTACGCAGGTCTGACAGGCGATGGCCCACGGATGGAATCAGCACTTCGCACTGCTGCAGCTGGGCGATGAAGCTGTTGCGCTTTTCCCGGAAGCCCACCAGGGTTTCGCCTTTGGCTTCCACGTATTTTACGCCCATGCGGGCCTTGCTGCGGTAGCCGGTGACCGGGCCGGTAAGCGGTGCCAGCCATTCTTTCGGTTCCAGCCCACCGAAGTGCTGCAGTTGCTCGCGCAGTACGGCTTCCTTGCGGGCGAGCTGCACATCCGGGTTCATGTGCTGCAGACTGCAGCCACCGCACAGGGTGCTGTGCTGGCACGGGGGCTCGACCCGATCCGGCGAGGCCTGAACAATTTCTACTGCCTTACCCTCGTCGAATTTGCTGCGCATGTAGGTGAACTTGAACATCACCTCTTCGCCGGGCAGGGCGTTGTCGATAAAGGTGGTCTTGCCATCACGGCGGGCAATGCCGCGGCCGTCGTGGCTGAGTGATTCAATGCTGGCGGGTTCCGGGGTTTCCGGTAGCTGCTTGCGTTTTCGGGCCATGAAGATCTCTTGTCATCGATTATGCTGTTGGAACCTTGCTTGCAAGGCGAAGGGGCATACCGGGCCCTTCGCCTTGCAAGCAAGGCTCCAACGAATTCTTGGGAGGGCTGGTTAACCCTGCCAGGCTTCCAGGAAGCCGAGGAAGTGCGGGTGGCCTTCGGCTTTCAGGTAATCCTTCAGCAGGGTCAGTTCCTGCTCGTAGCCGGTGGGGTCCAGTTCGCCGCGCATCAGCTGGAAGCGCAGGTAGACCAGCCAGGTGTTGAGCACGTCGGTTTCACAGTAGTCGCGAATGCCCTTGAGGTTACCTTCCTGGAAGGCATCGAATACCTTGCCGCCGCTCATGCCCATCTTGCCGGGAAAGCCCAGCAGGGTGGCGATCTGGTCCAACGGGGCGTTGGCCCGGGCGTTGAACAGGGCCAGCTGATCCATCAGGTCCAGGTGGCGCTGGTGGTAACGGCTGAGGTAGTTGTTCCATTTGAAGCTGGAGTCTTCATTACCGGTTTCCCAGTAACGACGGGCCTGCACGCCATGCTTGAGCGCCCGGTAGTGCAGCACCGGCAGATCAAACCCGCCCCCGTTCCAGCTCACCAGGTTCGGCGTGAAGCGGTCGATGCCGTCGTAGAAGCGCTCAATCAGCTCCTTCTCGGTGCTGTCTTCGTCTCCCAGGGACCAGACTTTGACGCCCTGGGTGGAGCGCAACACCACGGAAATGGCGACGATACGGTGCAGATGCAGGCGCAGGAATTCGGTGCCATTTTCCTGGCGGCGCAGGTTCAACAGGGCACTGGCTGTGTCCTTGTCGTTCAGACCGTCCAGGTCATAGATGCGTCGTCCACCGTCCAGGTCGGGGATGGTCTCGATATCGAATACCAGTACGTTCATTCAGCTCTCCAAAATGGCAAGGGCCCGCTTCAGGTAGCGGGCATCCAGCGTCAGGCTTCTTGCTGGAACACCCCCGTGGACAGGTAACGGTCGCCGCGGTCACAGATGATGGCCACGATGACGGCGTTTTCAAGCTCTTCACTCAGGCGCAGGGC
Organism: Alcanivorax sp. UBA3183; assembly: GCF_002364155.1. Taxonomy (NCBI): domain Bacteria; kingdom Pseudomonadati; phylum Pseudomonadota; class Gammaproteobacteria; order Oceanospirillales; family Alcanivoracaceae; genus Alcanivorax; species Alcanivorax sp. UBA3183. Next base: position 256,404 of record NZ_DEXN01000006.1, on the reverse strand, counting down.
CCCGGCAACGGCACCGCCGGAGGAGACACCACAGCTAATGCCCTCTTCCCGGGCCAGCCGGCGCATGGTGTGTTCGGCCAGGGCCTGATCCATATCCATTACCCGATCTACCCGGGAGTCATCGTAGATGGACGGCAGGTATTCCTTCGGCCAGCGACGGATGCCGGGGATGGACGAGCCTTCAGTGGGCTGCAGGCCGACAATCTGGATCGCCGGATTCTGCTCTTTCAGGTACATGCTGCAGCCCATGATGGTACCGGTGGTGCCCATGGAGCTGACAAAGTGGGTAACGCCACCGTCGGTATCACGCCAGATCTCCGGGCCGGTGCTTTCATAATGGGCCATGGGATTGTCCGCGTTGGCGAACTGGTCCAGCACCCTGCCCTCGCCCCGGGCCTGCATGGCCTGGGCCAGATCACGAGCGCCTTCCATGCCCTCTTCCTTGGTCACGGAAATCAGCTCGGCGCCGTAAGCTGCCATGGCGTCGCGGCGTTCCTGGCTCTGGTTGGCGGGCATGATCAGTTTCATGCGGTAGCCACGCATGGCGGCGGCCATGGCCAGGGCAATACCGGTGTTACCGCTGGTGGCTTCGATGAGGGTATCGCCGGGTTTGATCTCGCCCCGCGCTTCGGCCTTCATGATCATGTTCAGGGCCGGACGATCTTTCACCGAGCCTGCAGGATTGTTGCCTTCCAGCTTCACCAGAATGGTATTGGTGGTGTCGCCCGGCATCCGCTGCAGGCGAACCAGGGGCGTATTGCCCACGGTCTGTTCGATGGTTTTATGGTTCATGGCGCGCATTGTACCTAAAGCGACAACACGCAACACGCTTCATGTACCCAACGGCATACTGGACATTGGAGGGGAAACACCCGTTGGAACGTAGCGCAGCGGAGTAACACCCGGCAGGGCGGCGAAGCGAATAACCTTGCTCGCAAAGCGAAGGCCACAATCTGCTGCCGTGCCTGCTGGCAACCCTTCGCCTTGCGAGCAAGGCTTCAACGGCTGCTAAAACGAAATGGCAGGGTCCGTGGCAGCTGCCCCTATCTCAGGCATAATGGGCGAAAACAACAGCAAGAACGGGGATTCATGGTCAACCAAAGCCTGCGCTCACGCCTGATGTTCATGGCCATTTTACCCGCTCTGATGGCGGCGCTGGTGGTGGGTGGCTATTCCCTGGTGAATCGGCTGGTGGATGTGCGCGATACCAATGCCCAGCGCCAGCAGCTGGTGGCCGACAGCTTTGCCGCCCGCCTGGAAAGCACCCCCATCACTGACACTGCTCGCCAGCAACAGTTGTTGCGCCAGTTGCTGGAAGCCGAAGACGTGCGTGCTGCCACTCTGAACTTCAGTGGTGATAATCCTACTCTCCATGCCGGGCCAAGACTGCGTCCGGTCACCAGCATTAATCAGAAAGACAGTCGGCAACGGCTGGTTACCGATACCAGCTGGCAACTGACCCGCAATATCAACCCCGGGGAACCGGCCATCTTAACTGTGGAATTTACCCGCCAGGGGGAATACGTCTCGACCCTTGAAGGGCTGATCACCGTGATTCTGGTGATGGTGGGCCTGATGCTGTTGGCCATGGTGCCCGCTCTGCGCTTTTCCCACCAGCTGACAAACCCGATCGGGGAAATGGTGGCAGCCGTGCGGCGCATTCGCGACGGTGACCTGAGCATGGCCATTCATACTCAGGCCAAGGGGGAGCTGGCAGACCTGGAGACTGCCCTGCGCCAGATGGTGTCGGCACTGGCCGATGCCCAGACCGAGCTGCAGCAGAACGTGGACCAGGCTACCCAGGATCTGCGCGAAACCCTGGAAACCATCGAGATCCAGAATATCGAGCTGGACATGGCCCGCAAGGAAGCGCTCAAGGCCAGCCAGATCAAGTCGGAATTCCTGGCCAACATGAGCCACGAAATCCGCACCCCGCTCAATGGCATCATCGGCTTTACCAAGCTGCTGGAAAAATCCTCCATGAGCCCCCGGCAGCAGGATTACCTGGGCACCATTCACAAGAGCGCCGATTCGCTGCTGGCGATCATCAACGACATTCTGGATTTCTCCAAGATCGAGGCAGGCAAGCTGTCGCTTGAGCATACCCCGCTCAACCTGCACGATCTGATCGAGGATGTGCAGACCCTGCTGGCCCCCATGGCTCAGGACCGGGGCCTGGAACAGGCTGCCATCATCTACTCCGATGTGCCGGTGAACCTGCTCGGTGACCCGCTGCGTATCCGCCAGGTGCTCACCAATCTGCTCAGCAATGCCATCAAGTTCACCGAGCAAGGCTCGGTGGTGGTACGCGCCATGCTGGAGGAAGACCGGGGTGCAGAGGCGATTATCAAGCTGACGGTGACCGATACCGGCAACGGCCTGAGCCAGGAGACGCAGAAAAATTTATTCAGCGCCTTTACCCAGGCAGACCAGAGTGCCCGCCGCCAGGAAGGTGGCACTGGCCTGGGGCTGGCCATCAGCAAACGTCTGGTAGAAGGCATGGGCGGCGAGATCGGCATCGACAGCAGTGAGGGCCAGGGGTCCACCTTCTGGTTCACCCTGCGTGCTGAGCGGGACCCGAAACAGCGCCCGTCTCCCCATCTGGAACACTTCCGGGGCCGCACAGTGACGCTGGTGGAAACCGACGAATATGGCCGACTCGGTCTGTATCACATGCTCAGCCACTGGCAGATGCGCATCAACGAATTCCACAGTCTGGATGACCTGATGGCCGCGCTGGACCGGGGGGAACTGGTCAACAGTGATTTTCTCATCGTGGGCCTACCCGCCCACCCGCAAAAACAGAGCATGCAGCCAGTTCTGGATAATCTGGCCGCCCTGGGCCAGCCCATGCTTGCCCTGAGCAATAACCCGGAAACCGTGTGCCGCTGGCTGGAGCACTATCCCCATTGCCAGGTGCAGGGCAAACCGGCCACCCGCCAACGTCTGTTCAACGCCCTGCTGGCTTTGAGTGGCGAACTGGATAGCAGTGAGCTGGATGCCCACACCGACAACCGGCTAGATTACCCGGTATCGGTCATGGTGGTGGACGATCACCCTGGTAACCTGAAGCTGGCCAGGGTCTTTCTGGAAGAGTTGGGCGCCATCGTCACGCCCTGTGACAGCGGCCAACAGGCTCTGGATGCATTTCGCGACCAGGAGTTCGATCTGGTGTTCATGGACATCCAGATGCCGGGCATGGATGGCAAGGCCACGACGGCCAGAATACGCGAACTGGAAACCCCCGGTTGCCACACCCCCATCGTTGCCCTGACCGCTCACGCCCTGGAAAGCGAACGCCGGGATCTGCTCGACAGTGGTCTGGATGACTATCTGAGTAAACCGATTACCGAAGGGCAGCTTCGCCACACTCTGGAACAGTGGGTAATGGAAAAGCCTCACCAGCCCCTGCCCGATTCAGGGGAAGATAGTGAACCGGACAACGACAAGGTATTCGATGAGGACCTGGCCCGCCGCCGTGCCGGTGGCCGGCAATCGCTGGCCGATGAAATGCTGAAAATGCTGTTGGACAGTCTGTCAGAAGACCGGCCGGCCATTTCTTCTGCCTTCGACAGTGGCGACCAGGAAACCCTGCTGGAACGCGTTCATAAACTCCACGGCGCCACCCGTTACTGTGGCACCCCACGCCTGGAGACAGCAGCGAAGACCCTGGAAGAAGCCCTGAAAACCGGCACCGGCCGGGAGTCCCTGGCACCAATGGTCTCGGCACTCTGTGACGAGATCTGCGCGCTGGAGCATCTATGGCAGGATCAGGGGGAGGAAGTGTCTAGCTACTAGCTTCTAGCTTCGACGCGGGCTCCGCCGTGCAGGCTCAAGGTGCGTTGCCGCGCCTGTAGGAGCGGCGCTAGAGCCGCTAACCGAGCGTAGCGAGGTGACAAAGATCAATCTGGCCGCCATTCTTTCTGAAACCTGTCGAGCTCTGAGATTCCTGATCGCCCTGCGGGCGATTCCCGTGCAAGCGCGGTTCGCCATGCAAGCATAGCTCCTACAGCGGCTTCGTAGAAATGCCGAGGTCCTGGGAACTTTCCAGACCTTCCCTATCCAATCGAGCGTAGC
>NZ_DEXN01000006.1:197965-252218 GCF_002364155.1 Alcanivorax sp. UBA3183 | reverse complement strand
TCGTAGCTCGTAGCTCGTAGCTTGTAGCTTGTAGCGACTCCCTCAAACCCGCACTTCGGTCTGCACCTTTTTCGCGGCGCGGCCCATCATCTCGATGATCTTTTCCCGTTCGCGTTTTTTCAGTTCGGCGCTTTTGACATGCAGGCTGAAACCTTCGGCTTCGAAGTCCACCTCCACCGGCTTTTCCTGTTTCAGATCCGTGGCGGACCGGGCCAGGGTCTTGAGGATGGAGTTCTTGTCGAAATTGCGAATACGCTCCAGATCCAGATGGATGCCGAAGCCCTGGGTCTCCGCAGAAACATAACGATTTCGGGCACCCGCATCCTTCTTGGCCCCCATGGCTTCAAATACGGGAATCGGTCGATTGAACCCCTTGACCTGAATGTCGCCGATATTGCGGCACTGGATGCGATCTTTTACCAGGTCCTGGGTGGCTTCGGAAATCAGCACGCCGCCAGGGCGGCAAGCGGATTCAAGGCGGCTGGCCAGGTTCACATCGGTGCCGAGAATAGTGTAGTCCATCCGGGAATCGGTACCGAAGTTGCCCACCGTCACGTAGCCAGTGTTAATGCCGATGCGGATTTCCAGCTTGTGGTCAATGCCCTCACGCTTCCAGCGCTGGCGCAGCAATTTCATCTGCTCCTGCATTTCGATGGCCATCATCACGCATCGGAAAGCATCTTCCTGGGCGCCAGCACTTTTCGGGTCGCCGAAAAATACCATCACCGCATCACCGATAAACTTGTCGATGGTGCCGCCATGGCGCAGGGCAATGCGGGTCATCTCGCTAAGGTAGGCATTTAGCATGCTGGTCAGGGTTTCCAGCGGCAGCTCTTCTGAAATGGCGCTGAAACCCTTGATATCGGAAAAGAATACCGTCAGCCGCTTGCGGCGGGTTTCCAGCTTGGCATCACGCTTGCCGGAAAAGATCGAGCCCCATACCTGCGGTGGCAGATACTTGGCCAGCTTGCGAGACATGTCCACCGCCTGTTTCTGCTGACGACGCACTGCATCCTGGGCCTGTTTCAGGTAACGGGCCTGCAGGTGCGCAAAGGCGGAGGACGCGCCCACATAAATGCCCAGCCCGAGCAGTGAGATGACTGTCAGCAGCACTGGCGACTGTTCCACCGGCAAGGCGGGGAAACCCAGGATCCAGCCCATCAGCAGGGCGCCAATGGCTGTCATCAGCAGGTTCAGCAACCAGGGTTTCAGACCACCGCTGCTGACCGCATTGGCGTGGACAATGATCAGCAATACCAGCGAAGGCACCAGGGCAAAATGCAGCAGAGCGCACACCACCCCGATGATCATCGCATCAGCCTGCATCAACAGTTGATGCACCGGCTTTTGCGGTCGATCCTGTCTCTCCGCCAGGAACAGCAGCCCCTGGGCTATCAACGGATAGACGAGCAGGCCCGCCACGCCAAGCATATACAGCTGGGGATACAGTTCCAGCTTCAGACCCGCCATGAGAATCGTGGCGGCCACAAGGAAAGCCAGTAAACGGATGTAGTTAGCCTGACGGCGTGCCCGCTCCATTGGACCGATCTGGGATCGGCGGGCTTTCTTTTTGGTTGAACTTGTCATGTGAACCGATTCACGTCATTTGCGAGAAGCTTATCTCTTTCCCATCTAAGAAAAAAGACTGGCATGATCAAAGGTGGCTTGTAGCCTACCTAATGCCTTTACACCGCTGAGCCGGGTTGCTCGCCATGCAGAGCCGTGAACCTTGAACGTGGCCCAGCAGGCCTTACGGCCCACGCCGTACCTGGAGATATTTTCAGCGACAACTCAGTGATGTAGAGGCATTAGGTAGGCTCCCCCCTTTGACTGGGAGTTATTTTCAAATCGGGCTACCATGGCGCCCCTGTACAAGGAGCCCTGAATGGACACCATCACCGCCCTCACTACCCGTGTTTCCAGCCCGCGACTGGACCAGCCCGGTCCCAGCGACGAGCAGCTCGACCTGTTGCTGCGTGCTGCCATCCGTGCACCGGATCATGGTCTGTTACGTCCCTGGCGCTTCATTGTGCTGGAAGGCGAACAACGGGAACGGCTGGGCGACATCATGGAAGCGCAGCTGCTGGAAGATCAGCCCGAGGCCGACTCGCGCAGCCGGGCCAATGCCCGCAACAAGGCCCTGCGCGCGCCCACCATTCTCGTGGCGGTGGCTGAAGTCACTGAGAACCACAAAATTCCGGTGTGGGAGCAGGTGCTGGCCGTGGGGGCTGCTGTGCAGAACATGATGGTAGCCGCCTACGAACTGAACCTGGGCGCCATGTGGCGTACCGGCGCTCTGGCCAACTCCGATCTGGCCAAACGCATGCTGGGCTTTGCCCCCAAGGATCAGGTGGTAGCCTATCTGTACCTGGGCACCCCAGTGGGCAACCTGAAGAACCTGCCCGACGATTCCCCCGCCGACTTCATTCGTACCCTGCCATGATGGATCTGGATGCGTTGGCAGAACGGGTCCGCGACGCCATACCACTGACGCGGCATCTGGACTTCACCTTCGCCGGGTTTGACGGCCTCAGTCTGGTCGTCACCGCCCCCCTGGGGCCCAACCACAACGACAAGGGCACCTTCTTCGCCGGCAGCCAGTCCGCACTGCTGACGCTGGCCGGCTGGGGCCTGACAACCCTGCTTGCCCAACAGAGCGGCCACCCGGCCGATGTGGTGGCTGTGGAAACCTCGCTGGAATACAAATTACCTCTGGACGGTGATCTACAGATTACTGCGTCCATCAGCGAAGAGGATCGGGAGCGTTTCGCTCAGCGCCTGAGCCGCCGGGGCAAGGCCACACTACGCATTCACGCCAAAGGCACCGACGTCGACGGCAAGGTGGTTTGCCTTTATCAGGGCCTGTACCTGGCAAGAACCTGAGCCCCTGACGCAGAAATGCTCAAACCCTGACCAACCAGGCGGTCGGGCGCTTGCCTCAAGCCCCACCCTCCGGTACTCTACGCGCCCTCAAGAGTTGGCCAGAAGGCTCTTGAGCACAATCAGTTTAAGGTGGGGTGTCCGAGTGGCCGAAGGAGCACGCCTGGAAAGTGTGTATACGGAAACGTATCGAGGGTTCGAATCCCTCCCCCACCGCCAAATAAAGAAAGCCCCGCAATGCGGGGCTTTTTTGTGGGCGCATAACCCTATGACGGTTTCTCCCTGCAAAACCGCTACTGATGAAAAGTCTTCCGCCATCCGTTGGAGCTATGCTTGCATGGCGAACCTTCTCCACCCCTTCGCCATGCAAGCATAGCTCCAACGAAACACTCCCCCTCGAACGCCCTTGTTCCCGCTACCTGCTACTCGCTAAAGTGATCCGATTACAACAGGGGATCGCATCATGACCAACACCACCGGCTGGCTGGGCCGACTGGAAACGCTGGGCAATAAACTGCCCCACCCTACCCTGCTGTTTGTCTGGCTGTGCCTGTTGTTACTTCCCCTCACCGCCGTACTCGGAGCGCTGGAGCTTTCCACTCAGCATCCGCTCAGCGAGGAGACAGTGACAGCGCGCTCGCTGGTGGACGGAGACGGCATCCGCTATCTGTTCACCTCACTGGTGGGAAACTTCACCGGCTTTGCGCCCCTGGGTATTGTGCTGGTGGCCATGCTGGGGCTGGGCGTCGCCGAGCAATCCGGGTTGCTGTCAGTGAGCCTGGCCAGCCTGGTACGCCGGGCCTCCGGCCGCACCCTGGTGATCACGGTAGCCTTTGCCGGAGTCCTCTCCAGCCTTACCGTGGACGCCGGCTATGTGGTTCTGATTCCGTTGGCCGGGCTGGTGTTCCAACTCGCTGGCCGCTCCCCCATTGCCGGTATTGCCACCGCCTTTGCGGCAGTATCCGGCGGTTTTAGCGCCAACCTGCTGGTGGGTCCGGTGGATGCCACCCTGGCCGGCCTGTCCACAGAAGCCGCCCGTATTGTGGACCCGACTCGCACCGTGGATGCCACCGGCAATTACTGGTTCATTATCGTCTCCACCTTTCTGGTTACAGCGTTGGTGACTCTGGTCACCCAGCGCATCACCGAACCCCGGCTGGCCAGCCAGCCAACGGCAGAGACCTCCGCCCCCCAGGTGCCAACCAGCCACCCCAGTGCCATGAAATGGACTCTGGCAGCACTACTGATCCTGCTGGTAGGCATCGCGTTACTGGTGCTCCCGCCAGAGGCTCCCTTGCGCCACCAGGACACAGGTGGCGTGCTCGGCTCGCCGTTCATTCATGGACTGGTGGTGATAGTGGCGCTCATCGCTGGGGTGTGTGGCGCGGTGTATGGACGTGTCAGCGGCCAGTTTCGCAATGCCGGCGATATCATTACCGCCATGGAAACCACCATGGCCTCCATGGCCGGTTACCTGGTGCTGATGTTCTTTGCCGCCCAGTTCGTGGCCTGGTTCAACTACAGCCAGCTGGGCTTGCTGTTGGCCATCGAGGGCGCCGCCTGGCTGGGCAGCCTGACAGTGCCCGACGTGGTGCTGTTACTGCTGTTCCTGCTGCTCACCACCATGATCAATCTGTTGATCGGTAGCGCTTCCGCCAAATGGTCCATCCTGGCCCCCATCTTCGTGCCCATGCTGATGCTGCTGGGCATTTCCCCGGAAGCCACCCAGGCGGCCTACCGGGTAGGCGATTCCAGCACCAATATCATCACCCCGCTGATGCCCTATTTCGTGCTGGTACTTGGCTTCGCCCGCCGCTACCAGCCAGACACCGGCATCGGCACCCTGATCGCCCTGATGCTGCCGTATAGCCTGACGTTGTTGTTGGGGTGGTCGGTCTTGCTGGGGGTGTGGATCGGGTTTGGCTGGCCGTTGGGGCCGTAAAAGCAGCGGCTAGCTACTAGCTGCGACCCGAAGAAACGCTAGCGGCAAGCTCCAAATTGGGTGCCCGCGCTGCAATGCCCCCAAACCAAAAAAACGCGCCAGAAGGCGCGTTTTTACTCGTAGCTAACAGCTAGAAGCTCGTAGCTATTATTTAATCAACCGAATGGTCAACGGATAACGATAGCGCTCCCCACCATTGGCTTTGACCGCAGCAATGATGGTCATCACCAGCCAGAAGATGCCGATGATGGGCAGCAGAAGACCGCCAATGACCACGAACATCAACAGGAAGGCGATAAAGCCGGCAATGGAGATGGTGATGTTGAAGTTCAGTGCTTCCTTGCCCTGATCATCAACAAAGGCACTGCCATCTTTCTTTACCAGCCACATGATCAGTGGCCCCAGTATATTGCCGAATGGCACTATCAGACCCGCCAGTGCCAACAAGTGGCAGGCAAGGCCCAGGCTTCGCTCTTCCTGTTTGGGTTCACCCTGGGTCTGTTCCAGATCGGACATTGTTCGCTCCTTGATAACGATGTTGGCTTGTTGGCGTTGTTACTGACGGATGGTGCGTCGGTTCGGTAACGGCTGCTCGCTGTTGGAGCGGAACGGGTTGATATCGATGCCACCACGGCGGGTAAAGCGACCGTAGACGGTCAGGTGACGTGGGGAGCACTGGCGCATAAGATCCACGAACATCTGCTCGATGATCTGTTCATGGAAGCCCTGATGATTACGCAGGGACACCACGTAACGCAGAAAACTGGCCGGGCTGATGGCTCGGCCGGTGTAGCGCACCACTACCGTGGCCCAGTCCGGCTGGTTGGTCACCGGGCAATGGCTGCGCAGCAGATGGGAATAGAGTTGCCCGGTCTGTTCGGCACCCTGGTCACACAGCAGCAGGTCGGGCCGGTATTCATAGTGCTCGAAACCGATATCGATGTTGTCCACGCACTGGCCGCGATCTTCCCACACCGGAAAGCCGGCGGATTCTTCCAGGGAATGCAGCAACACTTCCATGTTGCCACCCACCGTCTGCGCCACATCCTTTTCAATCGTGGCGCGCACCTTATCCCGGTTTTCAAAACGGGTGTTGGCAAAGGAATTCAGATACAGCTTGAGTGATTTGGATTCCACGATGTTGGGGGTGGTGCAGGGGATGCGCAGCTCGCACAGGGCCACCACCGGTTTGCCCTTTTCATTGAGCCAGGACAGCTCGTAGGCATTCCATATATCCGTGCCGTGGAACGGCAGGCTGGTATCTTCATCGCCCAGCTCCTCCAGCTCCAGGGATTCCCGCGCATCCCAGCGCGGCACCGGGCACAGTAGCGAGGGCGTGTACTCATCTACATAATCGCTGGATCGCCCCAGCGGTGTTTCCTTCAAGTAGCTCATGGCAACCTCTTGGTACTTCCGTCCTTGGCTTGGATCTTCATCATAATCCGAATGTTCAATGGCGAATACCCGTACCACGCTGCAATAACCAAAGCGCCAACAGATAGAACGCCACCACAAATGCCATGATCGCTGCCAGCGAGGCATAGACGTTCACATCACTGACACCCAGAACGCCATACCGGAAGGCGTTAACCATATAAACGATGGGATTGGCCAGGCTCACCATTCGCCAGAACTCCGGTAACAAGTCGATGGAATAGAACACCCCACCCAGGTAGGTCAGCGGCGTCAGAATGAAGGTGGGAACAATGGAAATATCATCGAACTTGTTGGCGAAGATGGCATTGATAAATCCTCCCAGGGCAAACAGGGCTGCCGTCAGTATCACCACGGTGATGGTGATCAGCAGGTGCTGCATGGATAGCTGGGTGAAAAACAGACTGAGCAGGCTGACGATCAGCCCCACCAGCATGCCGCGCACCATACCGCCAACAATAAAGCCGTTAAGGATCACATGAGCCGGCATAGGCGACACCAGCATCTCTTCAATGGAATGCTGGAACTTGGTGGAAAAGAACGAGCTGACCACATTGCCGTAGCTGTTCTGTATCACGCTCATCATGATCAGGCCGGGCACGATGTACTGCATGTAGTTGAAACCGCCCATCTCACCAATGCGACTACCGATGAGGTTACCGAAGATCACGAAGTACAGCGTCATGGTGATCGCCGGTGGCAGCAGGGTCTGCGGCCAGATGCGGGTAAAACGTCGAATTTCCTTGGTAACGATGGTGAGAAAGGCCACCCACTGTTCGCGTGCACTCATGATGCCTGCTCCCCGGGCAGATTCTGCTCTACCAGTCGCACAAACAACTCCTCCAGCCGGTTGGCCTTGTTACGCATGCTCATCACTTCAAAGTGCTGTTCCTGCAGCGCCACGAACAAGGTATTGAGGCTTTGTGATTTCGGCACAGCCACTTCCAGCGTACGAGAATCTCTCAGCCACACCTCGAACCCTTCCAGTACCGGCACCTCGGTGACCGGCCGCGCCAGATCCAGAATGAAGGTTTCCACCTGCAATTTTTCCAGCAGGGATTTCATGTCGGTATTTTCCACAATGATGCCGTGATCAATGATGGCAATGTGGCGACACAGGGATTCCGCTTCTTCCAGATAGTGCGTGGTAAGAATGATCGTCTTCCCCTCGCCGTTGATACGGGTGAGGAAATCCCACATGGAACGGCGCAGCTCGATATCCACCCCGGCGGTGGGCTCATCGAGAATCAACAGCTCAGGCTCATGCACCAGCGCCCGGGCAATCATCAGCCGACGCTTCATGCCACCGGACAGAGTCCGCGACTGCTTGTCGCGCTTTTCCCACAGGCCCAGCTGGCGCAGGTATTTTTCCGCCCGCTCCCGGGCCAGGGGCACAGGGATGCCATAGAAACCCGCCTGAGTGACGACAATGTCGAACACCTTTTCAAACTGGTTGAAGTTGAATTCCTGGGGCACCACACCAATTTTCATCTTGGCCAGGGCACGCTGGGTATCCAGGGAATGGCCAAAGATGCTCACCTCCCCCGCGGTCTTGTTCACCAGGGAACTGATCACACCAATGGTGGTGGACTTGCCTGCCCCGTTGGGGCCCAGCAGGGCAAAGAAATCGCCCTTCTCCACCTGCAGATCGATGCCCTTGAGCGCATGCACGCCATTGGCATAGGTCTTGGTCAGATTACGAATCGTCAGAGCAGACAAGGATCACCTCGCCAAAATAGTCGAATGGATGATGAAGAGAGGGATCAGTGATCCAGAACCCGGTGGCCATGCTCACCACGCCAGACCCAGTGCATCTGCCCGCCGCTGAACCATACCCAGAGGCCTTCCATCATCCAGGGCCAGTCTTCTTCGCTGATGCGGCGACGGCCATGCAGCTCGGCCACCAGCACCGCGAGGATAGTGTCATGGGTGACGTGAACATTGAGATGCCCACTGGCTGGTTCACGAGCCTTGAGGTAAGCCGCCAGCTTGGACCGGCCTTCCGCCGGTGACAGCATGCCCTCAAACGGCTCTTGAAGGTGGTGGTTGAGGAACTTGAAGGCCCCCATTTTCAGGAAGGTGGGCCCCACCTGATTCAGATCTTCCACATAGCACCCGGGCTCCACCAGCGTGGTATCTGTGGTCACCTCGGGGATATCCGCTATCAGTCCGGCCTTGCGCGCCCCTTCCGCCATGGCGATGGCGGTATTCACGCAGCGCCCCACCGGGCTGGAATAAAACGCCTCCACTGGCCGCGCCAGCTGGGTGCCCCATTCGCGGGCCATTTCGATGCCCTCCGGAGTCAACGGCAGCCGATAGTCGGCAAAGCCGTTCTTGGCCAGCTCACGCACGGAATGACGCGTCAGCAGATGGACAGGCTTGTCCTTCGGCAACAGGTTAAGGGCTTCCAGCAATCGCGGGTGTAGGCGCGCCATAGTCTCTTCACTTAGGGTCAGGCCTTAGTGTACGGAGCGCTATAGCGAAAGCAAACCATGAGGGGAGATTCATCGTACTACTGGTGAGCACAACACCCACCGCAGACCGGATTAGCCAAGCCTGTGCGTGTTGCCTGTTGCGTGAACCGTGTCGCAGCCGCAGAACGGCATAAAAAAAGGGACCCGAAAGGGTCCCTTTTAATTTGGAGCGGGAAACGAGATTCGAACTCGCGACCCCGACCTTGGCAAGGTCGTGCTCTACCAGCTGAGCTATTCCCGCTTAACTACTTGCCAGCTAATCGCTAGCGAATTAGTGGCGTCCCCTAGGGGAGTCGAACCCCTGTTACCGCCGTGAAAGGGCGGTGTCCTGGGCCACTAGACGAAGGGGACCCGGGCTTGACGTGGTACGTCAAAGCGGCGCGTAGAATAGGTATCTGATCGCCCAGCGTCAAGGAAAAATTTTGTCCCAGTCCGTCATTGACCCGAAAAACCTGTGCTGCTCTGATAATGCCTTTACTGATTTCAGAAAATTGGCGAAAAAACACACACTTATCGGGAGAGTAACGCATGACCATCAAGCTGTACGGAGCCGCCCTGTCGCCATTCGTCCGCAAGACTCGGGTTGCCCTGGCACTGAAAGGCATTGAGTTTGAATCTGTCCATGTGGACCCCACCAGCCCCCCTGAGGGCTATGAAAAAATCAGCCCCATGAAACGGATTCCCGCACTGGAAGTGGACGGCCAGTACCTTGCCGACTCTGCAGCGATCTGTGCCTGGATGGAAAAAACCCAGCCGGAACCGGCGCTCTACCCCAGCGATGCCATGGAAATGGGTCAGGCTATCTGGTTTGAACGTTTCGTGGATTACGACCTGGCCATGCGCTGCACGTTTGCGGTCTTCCGCAACCGGGTGGTCATGCGGCTGCTTGGCAAGGAATGCGATGAAGAGAAAGTCCAGCACGCCCTCACCACCACGATTCCACCGCTGTTCGCCTATCTGGACAAGGCGTTGGACGGCCGCGAATTTCTGGTCGGCGACAGCATCACGATTGCTGATATTTCTCTGGCCAGCCAGATGGTGAACTTCAAACACGGCGGCGAAAGCATCGACCCGGCCAAATACCCCAACCTGGCCGCCCACACCGAGCGCATGCACGCCCTGGAGCCTTTTGCCAAGACCATCGAGAAGGAGTCCGGGTTTATTCAGAAGGTGATGGGGGGAGGCTAATTGATAATTGAGAATGGATAATTGATAACTGCGCGCGAAAGCGTGCAGGTGTCTTGAACGTAAGAGGCCGCGCCCAAGCTATGGGAGCGGCCTCTTACGTTTTAAATACAAAGAATATGGATCGCGCGTTATCAATTATCCATTCTCAATTATCAATTGCTTGCGTCTCCACCTTCACCAACGCCGCCCGCCCATTCGGTGCCACCTTCACCACCGCCACGGCGCCATCGCGTAATTCCCGCTCCAGCTGCAGGGCCTTTTCCTTGGGTGCGAATAGCGCCTCGATGCCAAAGGTCACCCGGCTGGCGCCGCCCCAGGGCGAACCGCTGACTCTGCCGCGCAGATAGATGCCTTGCTCCGGGGGCTGGTGAGCAGGAGTCTGCCCGCGCCACACCTGGCCGTCCTGTTCCAACGGCAGGTAAATCAAGTCACCGGGGCGGAACCCTGCGGTGGGCAGGGTGCTGAAGTCATAGCCCAGGCGGGCATAGTTACCGCGAAACAGATCCCGCGGGTCCACCGGGCGGGTTTCCAGACGGATTTCCTTGCCCAGCCATAACGGGTAGAAACCGTTGACGAATACCCCGGCGAGAATCGCCACCTGCAGGGTAAGAGCGGCCAGCAGGGCCAGCCTCAGAGTGCGCTGTTTCATGCCTGCCCCTCCCCGGATTCCTGGCCCGCAAGACGCTGCTGGCGACGCCAATACCGCGCCGCCCCATAGAGTACCGCGGCCGCCACCAGAAACATGGCCGCTGCGCCCAGATAGTCGCCGAACAAGTCCAGATAACGCATCACCGCCAGCGCCAGTACCAAGGCAATGCCGCTGTAGAAGAACTGGCTGAGGCCTCGTCGCAAGCCCTCCTGAATCAGCACAATGGCCGACAGCAACGCCAGCAGGTTCACCACCACCGCAAACAATATGGCGTCATCGCGACTCAACAGGCCATGAACGCCCAGCATGGCGAACGGCAGCAGCATCACCAGCAACCGCCCTCCGGTCTGCCCCAGGCGCCGGAACACCAACAGTGAAGACGCCAGCAAGGCGGCCAGCAGCCCCAGCCACAACCCCGGGTCCGTCAGTCCCGCCTGCTCATGCAGGTAGCCTTCGGCAAAATCACTGAAGGTGAACGGCAGCAACAGCAGCAGATAGCCACGCAAGGTCCACAGGCCGATCAGGCTGCCAGCCCGTTGCCAGTGCAATGCACTACGACTGCCCAGCCAGCACACCAGCGCATAGAGCAACGCCAACAGGCCCAGATTCAGGGTCAGATGACCGGCCTCGAAATCCGGGCCGCGGGGATAGCCATAGGCCCAGCCCAGCAACAGGTTCAGCCAGCTCACCCCCACCGCCGCCAGCACCAGCATCAGGCCAGCGGAGCGGGCCTGCACCGCCACGGTCAGCCCCACCGCCATAAACAGGGCCATGGCCCAGGGCGGTGAAAACTGCCCTTCGGCGAACAGCCAGAGCATGGCCACCGCCAGCATCAGCAGGGTGACCACCCGGCTGCGCACCAACCAGGCCATGGGTGCCACGCCCAGCGCCCAGTAGAACAGGCCGTCAGGGAAATGTTCACCCAGGTGGTAGATCTGCGCGATCAGCATGATGGAGGCGCCATAACTGATGCCGCCGAGAAACAGCCAGCCGATACCCTCACGGCGCTGCAGGTATTGATAGATCCCCACCCCGTTCAACGCCACGGTGGTGGCAATCAATCCCAGCATCCGCACTGCCCGGGGAATCGTCTCCCAGTTGGCCGACACCAGCAGCAGGATGGCCATGCCGACAAATAACAAGGCCACCGTCACCAGCACCTTGTAGGCCAGTGAGCTATCCGAATCGTCGTCCAGACGGGTGCCGTAGCGAGCCAGAATCCGGTTGCCCTGGTCTTCGCTGATATCGCCGTCATCCACCCACTGGCGACATTCGCTGCGTAGTTCGCGACGCAGTAAACCGAGAAGTTGCATGCAAAGTCCCTTGTGCTTTTTTTCGATCAGACCTGACGAGGTGGCGAAAGGCAACGCCAGGGTGTTGCGAGAAATGAGCCAAGCCGTTCAATAAAGCCCCCTGTAGGAGCGGCGCTCGAGCCGCGAACCCGAGCCCTGGCGAGGAACACCAGAGGAAGGAAATGCCGCGCGACGCGCGGTTCGTCCCTCAAGCGGAACTCCTACAGCACCCGGCGGTGTTTATCGCTTGCCCCCCAATCACACCGGCAGACCGATGCGCTTGGCTTCCATGCGACGCAGGAATTCCAGCATTACCTGGCGGTAGAGATCTTCTCCCAGCCAGGCATCTTCCACCCCGGCATCGATGTTCGGGTTGTCGTTCACCTCGATCACCACCACCTGATCGCCGGACTGTTTCAAGTCCACGCCATAGAGGCCATTGCCCATCAGCCGCGCGGCCTTGAGGGCGGCCTTCAACACCTTGGGCGGCACTTCCTGTACCGGCAAGGTACGGCTGTTGCCGGATTCGGTCTTGCCACCGCTCTGGTGGTGATAGATCTGCCAGTGTCCCTTGCTCATGAAGTACTGGCAGGCAAACAGGGGCCGGTTGTTGAGCACGCCGATGCGCCAGTCGTAATCCGTGTACATGAAGGCCTGGGCCAGTACCACCGAAGACTGCTTGAGGTAATCACGCAGGCTGGCGGCCAGCTCTTCGCGGGTCTTCACCTTGCTGATGCCACGGGAAAAGCTGCCGTCGGGGATCTTCAGCACCATGGGCAGTTTGAGTTCCTCGATCAGCTGATCAATCTGCTCATCGTCATCGCTGAACACAAAGGCGGTAGGCGGCACCGGCACGCCGTTGGCCTGCATCAGCTCCGCCAGATAGATCTTGTTGGTGCAGCGCAGGATCGAGCCCGGGTCATCCATCACGACCATGCCCTCCTGCTCCGCCTTGCGGGCGAACTGATAGGTATGGTGATCCAGCGCCGTGGTCTCGCGAATAAACAGGCCGTCGTATTCCCCCAGGCGGGTATAGGCATCGCGACCAATCTGGTCCACGCGAATCCCCAACTGGCGGCCGGCACGGATAAACCGTTTCAGCGCCGCCTTGTCACTGGGCGGCAACGCCTCTTCCTCATTGACCAGCATGGCCAGCTCGTAGCGATCGCTGCGGCGACGGCGGGGGTTGCGCCAGACACGGGCATTGAACTGCTCCAGAGACTGGGCAAAGGCATCTTCTTCCGCGCCTTTCAGCTGCTTCAGGGCCAGCGGCTTCAACGCTTCGATAGTCCACTGCTCGCGGCGACGAAAGTCCACCTTCAGCAACGGGCAAGGCAACTGATCGAAAATCTGTCGACCCAGATCGGCCAGGCCTTCCTGGGTGGTATGGCCGAAGTACAGCATCAGCGAGAAGTGATCACTGCCACTGCCCTTGCGCTTCATGGCCTTGTCCAGCGCCGCCTCGAACTGACCGAAATGCAGGCCGTAGAGCGCCTTGCGGCTCAGATCGTTTACCGTGCGCACGGACGGCAGTACCCGCTGCCCACGAGCTTCCGCCAGCAGGGAGCAGTAGTAGCCGGGGCTCAGATATTTATAGCTGCGGCACAGGTTGATCACCTGCACTTTCTTGTCGGTACAGACCGATTGCTGCGCCTGCAGATACTCCCGGGCAGAGAGCAGATGGCGGGCGGGATAGTAGGCGGCCCAGTCTGCGGGGTCGTCGACAAGAATAATGACCTGACTCATGAAAAGCCCTGAAAAAGGGAGGCACCGGAAGCGGTGCCGATAACCGCGAATGTAGGGCCAGAGAGGGAGGGGTAGCAAGCGGTTTTATTCAGTTAACAGTGAATAGTGAACAGTTAACAGCGGCGCGGTCCAGCGCCGGTTCAACTACAAGCAAAGAGGCCGCGCCCATGCCATGGACGCGGCCTCCGATCTTTCAAAGCAAGACAACGCTCACTCGCGAGCTGTTAACTATTCACTTTTCACTATTCACTTTCTTCGCCCCCGGATGCCCCGCCTTTTCCAGCGCGTCCTGCACTTCCGGTGGCATGTAGGTTTCATCGTGCTTGGCCAGCACTTCCTCGGCTTCAAAACGGTTGGTGCTGATCAGGGTGCCATTGGCGACGATGCCCTGCCCTTCACGGAACAGGTCCGGCAGGATGCCCTGGTAGTGCACGGTAAAGCTGCCCTTGCCATCGGTGAGCACGAACTGTACGTCCAAGGTCTGCTGGTCGCGTACCACACTGCCCTCTTCCACCAGACCACCCACGCGCATCTGGGTATCCAGAGGGGCCTCACCGGCCATCACCTGCTGGGGAGTGAAGAACAAGTTGATGTTCTGGCGAAGGGCGTAAAACATCAGCCCGCAGGCGATGGCCAGGCCCACCAGAATCGAAACCACCAGGATCAGTCGCTGCTTGCGTACCGCGTTCATTGTTCAGAATCTCCCAGAGTGTCACGACGCTGTTGCCGTGCCAGACGTTGACGCACCTGTCCCTGAGCGCGTATCGCCAACGCCATGTTGGCGATAATCAGAAGCGCACTGACTCCATAGGCGCTCCAGACATAAAACCCGTGTTTTCCCATGGCCAGGAAATCGGCAAAGCTTTCAAAAGCCATCAACGATCGCCCTCCTTCACCAGTTTGTTCACCCACTTGCTGCGTCGTTCCCGCCACATGACTTCGGTGCGCGCGCGCAGCAGCACATTGACCGCATACAGCAGCCACAGCCCCAGCATGCTCAACAGCAGCGGATACTTCATGGCCGGGTCGATGGTGGATTCCCCGAACATCTTCAGGGTGGAACCCTGATGCAGGGTCTGCACCCATTCCACCGAATACTTCACGATCACCACATTGATCACCCCCACCATGGCCAGCAGGCCAGCGGCACGAGCAGCCTGGCGAGGATCACGGATAACCGCCTGCAGGGCAATCACCCCCACATACATGAACAGCAGGATCAGCATGGAGGTCATGCGCGCATCCCACTGCCAGTAGGTGCCCCAGGTGGGCTTGCCCCACAGAGCACCGGTTACCAGGGAAATGGCCGCCAGCCCTGCACCGAAAGGCGCAATGGCCTTGAGCATCACTTCCGCCATCTTCATGCGCCAGACCACTGCCACCAGGCCAGACACACCCAGGGCCATATAGCCCATCAGTGCACCGCTGGACGCGGGCACATGGATAAAGATGATCCGGTAACTGTTGCCCTGCTGATAATCACTGGGGGCGAAGGCCAGCCCCCAAACCAGGCCGGCAGCCAGCGTCAGCACGGCAATGGGAGTCAGCCAGGGCAGCACCCGGGAGCTGAAGGTGTAGAAATAGCGTGGTGAACCCAGCATGTGGTACCACCGCTTCAACGTTTGCCAGACCATTTAATTCCCTGAACTGATTTTGAGACCGGCGCTCACCGCCAGCGGTCCCAGACTGATCGTTAATGCCAGCAAGGCACCCAGAATCGCCAGAATGCCATCCACATTGGCGCCACCGGCCGCCGCACTCACCGCCCCGGCGCCAAAAATCAGCACCGGGATATATAGCGGCAACACCAACACTGCGAGCAGGATACCACCTCGATTGAGTCCCACCGTGAGGGCCGCGCCGATGGCGCCGACAATGGTCAGCGCCGGGGTGCCCAGCAGCAAGCTCAGCATCACCGTCCCCAGGGCCGCGTCCGGCAGTTGCAGCATATGGCCCAGCAGCGGCGAAATCAGCACCAGCGGCAGACCGGTCAGCAACCAGTGGGCCAGCAATTTGGCCAGCACCGGCACCACCGGCATCACCGGGGCTGTGAGCAGCATGTCCAGCACACCGCTTTCCTGGTCCCGACGGAACAGGCCGTCCAGGGACAACATCACCGCCAACAGGGCCGCCACCCAGAGCACCCCCGGCGCCACCGTGGCGAGCAATTCCGGTTTCGGAGAGATTGCCAGCGGAAACAGGCTGATCACCATGACGAAGAAAAACAGCGGATTGATAATCTCCGCCGGGCTACGCCACAGCACCAGTAATTCCCGACCCAGCGCGGCACGGAAGGCATTCATGACAACACCTCGGCACGGCCATTCTCCAGATGCAGACGCTGCACGCCGTCGCCCACCCGGTGGTGGGAGGTATAGATCACCAGGGAGCCGGCCTCCGCGGCCTGCTGCATCTGCGCGTCCAGTTGCGCCACGCCGTCCTGGTCGATGGCGGTGTAGGGCTCGTCGAGTACCCACACCGCTTTGCGCTCCAGCCACAACCGCGCCAAAGCAACGCGCCGTTTCTGCCCCGCGGACAGATGCGCCGCCGGCACATCCTCAAAGCCACGCAACCCTACCGCCGCCAGGGCTGCCATGGGGTCGCCGACCTGATGATTAAGGGCGCAGGCATAGCGCAGGTTTTCCAGCGGATTGAGCTCTTCGCGGACACCGGGCTGATGCCCCAGATACAGCAGGTCCTGCTGCCATTGGGGCTGCCACCAGCGTCGCTCGCCCTCAAAGAAACCATGCAGCCCCACCAGAATCCGCAACAGGGTGGTCTTGCCGGCGCCGTTGGCACCGGTAATCTGCCAGATTTCCCCGGCGCGGGCGGTCAGGCTCAGGCCACTGAACAGCATGCGATCGTCGCGCTCGCAGCCCAGTTGCACAAGCTCCAGTCTGATGGATGAATCGGACAAAATTGCCTCCCTACGAACCTGTTCAGGCGCCATACGCAGCCGCGTTGCCCCTGAAAATGGCGCCAGGCAATACCTGCAACCCAAGGGCCGGGCCACTTTTTCCGCCAGCCCGCGATTGCTCTTATTTATGTAGAGTCACTACACCGCATAATCGCAATCACGAGCTGGCGAAAAAATTGACTCCGGCGCGGCCGCGTATAGCCCCTGAACAGGTTCTTACAGCGCGGCAGTATAGCATGCCCATTCATATCAGGCTTGATTCAGGCTAGCCTGTCACTCTACCCAAGAAGAGGAAGTCTCCATGCGCCTGATACCGGGATTTTTCACTCTGCTGCTTGCCGGCCTGCTCAGCGCCTGCGGCGCAGACAAGCCACTGGCCACCGTCGACCAGGTAGACCTGGTACGCTACAGCGGCACCTGGTATGAAATCGCCCGCCTGCCCCAGTGGTTCCAGCGCGGTTGCTACAATTCCACCGCCACCTACTCCCTCAATGAGGACGGCACAGTACGGGTGGTCAACCGTTGCCAGCGAGACGACAAGGAACCCAGCGAAGCGCAAGGCACCGCCCGGGTAGTCCCCGGCTCCGACAATGCCAAACTCAAGGTGCGTTTTGACAGCTGGATCTCCAAGCTGTTGCCCACCATCACCGAGGGCAATTACTGGATCATCGCCCTGGACAAGAACTACCAGACCGTAGTGATCGGCGAGCCGAGCCGGGAATACCTGTGGATTCTGGCACGCACCCCGCAACTGCCAGATGATCAATATCAAGCTTTGCGGCAGCTGGCCGAGAGCAAGGGCTTTCCGGTGGACGAATTGCAACGCAACCGCGACCTGCAACCGGAACAGTGATCCATGGAACACCACGTCTATTTTGCGGTTTTCGGTTTTGACCACGACCCCCGTCAACTGGATCTGCTGCTCGGGCAAAGTGCCGACGACTACTGGCATGAGGGGGAAAGTTTCAGCGAGGCCTTCCCCGATGCCCGTCGCCGGGAAAACCGCTGGATCCTGTCCAGCCAGCTGGACCATACGGCCAGCCACCGGGACCATTTCGAGAAACTGCTCTACAAACTGAAACGCCTGGCCCCGCAACTGCAAGCTCTGGAAGCGGACTACCGTTTCGGCATCGGCGTGTCACACTACTTCGTGATGGACGACCCCGCCTTCTATCTGCCCGCCGAGATTCTCGACGGCTACGATACGCTGGGCTTTGCCATCACCTTCGATCAACTGGGACTGGACGGCAGCCATGGCACAGGAAATTGAGCGCAAGTTTCTCATCAGGGACCCAGGCATTGTGGATTCGCTGGCCGGCGAACGTCTGACGCAGGGTTACCTGAGTCACGACAAGAACGCCACCGTACGGGTTCGCATTGCCGGCAACAGCGGCTGGCTGACCATCAAGGGCAAAACCGTGGGCGCCACCCGCAGTGAATTCGAATACCCGGTGCCTCAGGAAGACGCCCGGCAAATGCTGGATGAACTGTGTGGCGCCGGCGTCATCGACAAGACCCGTTACCGCCTACCCCAGGGCGAGCTGTGCTGGGAGATCGACGTCTTCCATGGTGACAACGATGGCCTGATTGTCGCTGAGATCGAGCTGCCCAGCGAAGACACCCCCTTCGACAAACCCGACTGGCTGGGCGAAGAGGTCACCGGCGATGCCCGCTATTACAACAGCGCCTTGAGCAGTACGCCCTTCAACCAGTGGGCCGATGACTGAGCAGCGCTTTACCCTCTGGCGCCAGGACGATAACGGCATCAAGGCCAGAGTGGCTGACTACCCGACCCGCCAGGCGGCGGAACAGGCCCGGGCGGATTACGAATCCCTGGGTCACAAACAACTCTACTGGGTGGAAAAAAACCGTCAGCGCGACACTGAGTGAATTCACAGATTGCCGCAGGTCATCACGACGGGGTCATAATCAGCCGGGACACTCAGGCTGAGGAGGGAGGGCATCATGGACGACCACTCGCTGATTGAACGGCTCTGCCAACAGGCCATCCGCATTAATGAGCAAGCACTCACGGATTTGCAGCGTCAGCCCCTGACCGCCAACGCCGTGCATGACTGCCGGGTGGCGGTGAAACGGTTGCGTGCCCAGTGGCAGCTGCTGCGGCCCTGGCTGAGCCGAGACGATCACCGCACCTGCGACCACACCATCCGTAACGCTGCCCAGGCTCTGGCCGGTGCCCGTGACACCCATGTGATGGCCGCCACCCTGCAAACACTGGCCAGCAAGGCCGACAAGCCCAGGCGTCACTCCCTGAGTCGGGTAGCCAACACGTTGTTCAGCGACCCGGAACCACAGCCGGAAACCAGCCATCACCAGGACGCCATCATCGCCTTCACCCAGGATCAGCAGCACTGGCAGTCGCTGGCCCTGGGCATCAGTGACCATGAACTGCTGGTCAGCGGCCTGGCGCGCACCTACAAGCAGTGCCGCAATCGCACCATCAAGGCCCAGGGTGGGACCGACCCAGAACCCTGGCACGACCTGCGAAAATGGGTGAAATATCTGCTCTATCAGCAGCAGAGCCTGGCGGATCAGCACATCCACACACCCTGCCACGATCAGGACCTCACGCGCCTGGGCAAGACTCTCGGCAAACTCCACGACCTCCACATGCTTCGCGAATATGTGCTGGCACAAAGCCACACCATAGAGAGGCAGAAGGATCTGGCCCATACCCTGGACGCCATCCACGGGCGGGAAAAGCGCCTGCTGAAGAAGTGCCAGACGGAAAGCCAACGCCTGTTCCAGATGCCCACCAAAAAATGGATCGTCAGGGTGTCTGCTACCTGACCGCAAGCAGAAACCTGCTTGCCCGCCCCGACCGGCTTGCTACAATATCCGGCGTGCCCGAGGACGACCTCGATCCTGGCACCCACTCGGGGACGACCCCATGCAGGAGTTTCTCATGGCATGGGCACTGGTCATTCTCGCCGGCATACTCGAATCCGGATGGGCACTGGGGCTGAAAGCCAGCCACGGCTTCACCCGCCCACTTCCTTCCCTGTTAACCGTCATCGGCATGGCCGCCAGCTTCTGGCTATTGGCCAAAGCCATGCAGACACTGCCCGTGGGCACCACCTACGCAGTGTGGACCGGCATGGGCACTATCGGCACCGTGCTGCTGGGGATTGTGCTGTTCCAGGATGCCGTCAACGCTCCTCGCCTGCTGTGCCTGGGGCTGATTCTGGCCGGCATTATCGGGCTGAAAGTTTTCAGCCCGTAGGCCCGACCCTCTGAAGCCATACAATAGGGGCGTGTCCCGGTTACCGGTTCCCTGTAACATGGCGGCCACGTCCCTCCCGCTGATACAGGTTTTTCATGCTCAATAATGACGTTCTGCGCCGCGCTCGCTATATCTTCGACTTTGACGATAACCGCATGATCGGTGTCTTCGCCGAAGCCGGCGAAACCGTGACCCGGGAACAGATCAGCGACTGGCTGAAAAAGGATGACGATCCGGCCTTCCAGAAGTGCAACGACCGCACCCTGGCGATTTTCCTCAATGGCCTGATCAATGCCCTGCGCGGCAAAAAGCCGGGCCCGCAACCGGAGCCCGAATCCCGCCTGACCAACAACATGATTTTCATGAAGCTAAAAATCGCGTTGAATCTGCAGGCCGAGGATGTGCTGGCCGTGCTGGAGCTGGCCAACTTCCGCATGAGCAAACACGAACTGAGCGCCTTCTTCCGCAAACCCGGCCACAAGCATTACCGGGAATGCAAAGACCAGATCCTGCGCAATTTCCTGGCAGGCTTGCAGGTACAGTTTCGCGACGGAGAGTAACCGCTTACCTGAGGGGTAATGGCGTTACCCCGCCATAACGGGTTTCATGGCAGTGACACTGGAGACCTGCCATGAAACCCGACCTGCCCCAGACCCTTTTCCTGCTTAACAGTACCGTGCTCATCACACATCAGATCGACGCCGCCTACTGGCATGAGTGGAATCTTTTCCACTTACCCGGCGGCAATCAGCTCAACCTGATACTGAACCTGCCTATCATTGCCCTGGTATTACTGGCCTTCCTGCACGTCGCCACCCACAGTCCGCGGCAACGCCTTTGCCACCAGTTCCTGGCTGGCCTGGGACTACTGACGGTGGCGATTCACAGCGGTTTTTTCCTGGCCGGACATCCAGAATTTCAGCAGCCCATGTCACTACTACTGCTGGCCGCCACGTTGGTGTTGTCTGTGGCTCAATGGATGGCGCTGCCACCGGCAAGCCACAGCAAGCAAACCTGAGGAAAATCGCGCCGCAAGCGACGCTATTCGCTATTAACCAACCGACATTTCCATGGATTGTAGGAGCTATGCTTGCATGGCGAACTTCTCTTACGTCGTGTTCGCCATGCAAGCATAGCTCCTACAGGAACGGATCAACTGCCTTTCACCGCCCTCACTCCGCTCAAGGTCTTGAAGCACAACTCTTTGGCGGTTTCCCAGAATTCCTGCATGTAAGGGGTATGATCGTCCTGCACCCGCACGGCCGCATACAGCGTGCGCCACACGCCCTTCTCGCCCAGCCGCACGGTTTTCAGCAGGTCGTGCTCGGTGTACTCGGTGAGTGCCCAGTTGGGTAGTGCCGCCACGCCACGGCCCGCCGCCACCAGTTGCGCGGTCATGGGGGTGAGTTCCGCAGTACGGATGGCGGCGGGTTCGGCGTTGGCCGGGTTGAGGAAGGCGGTGAACACATCCAGCCGCTCCCGCTCTACCGGGTAGGTAATCAGGGTCTGGTCGGTAATATCTTCCGGTTCAATCCATTTGCTTGCCGCCAGCGGCGACTGCCGCGACACCGCCAGCACCAGCTCGTAGCGGAACAGGGGCAGGTATTTCACCGCCTCGTTTTCCACCGGGTCGGAGGTGATCACCATATCCAGGTCACCCCGCACCAGCGCCGGTAACGGCGCAAAGCTGAACGCCGCGGAGAGATCCATCTCCACCTCCGGCCAGTGTTCGCGGAACGCATCCAGGGCCGGCATCAGCCACTGGAAACAGGAGTGGCACTCAATGGCGATGTGCAGGCGCCCGGTCTGGCCTGCGGCAAGCCGTTTCAGCTCCCTTTCGGTTTGCTGCACTCTGGGCAATACCTCCCGTGCCAGCGCCAATACCCGCAAACCGGCAGTCGTGAATCGCACCGGTCGCGTGCGCCGTACCAGCAAGGCTGCGCCCAATCTCCCTTCCAGATCCTTGAGCTGATGAGACAGGGCCGACTGGGTCACATGAAGGCGCTCCGACGCTTCCATCAGAGACCCGGCCTCTTCGATGGCCAGCAAGGTGGTCAGATGTCGCACTTCCAGCATGAGAGAATCTCATATTCATAATTAGATATTTGATTTTGCCTCAACTACACCTGTCCCCACAATAGCCATCAATCGCACTGGCCCCGAGTACAGGCAGGCCAGTGCCCACCCTGTCAGAATGAAAGGACGACACCATGACCACCCTCCACAACCTCGGCTTCCCCCGCATTGGTGCCCGCCGTGAGTTGAAGCAAGCCGTGGAAGCCTACTGGGCCGGCGATCTGCAACAGACCGAACTTGAGCATGTGGGCAAGAGCCTGCGTGAGCGGCACTGGGCGCTGCAGGCCGATGCCGGCCTGGACCTGGTGCCGGTGGGCGATTTCGCCTGGTACGACCAGATTCTTGAATTTTCCTGCCTGCTGGGGGTGGTACCCAACCGCTTCCAGCAAGACAACGACCAACCGGTAAGCCTGGACACCCTGTTCCGCATGGCCCGTGGCCGGGCCCCCAGCGGCACACCGGCGGCAGCCTGCGAAATGACCAAGTGGTTTGATACCAACTACCACTACATCGTGCCGGAACTGGCGGCAGACCAGACCTTCCACATTGCCCGGGAAAGTCTGTTCGAGCAGGTGGAAGACGCCAAAGCCCAGGGCCACGCCCCCAAGCCAGTGATCCCCGGCCCGCTCACCTATCTATACCTGAGCAAGGGCGAGAGCTTTGATGGCGCCGACGACAGCAACAAGCTGACTCTGCTGGACAGCCTGATTCCCGTGTACCGCCAGATCCTGCAGCGGTTCGCCGATCAGGGCGTGGAATGGGTACAGATCGATGAACCGATTCTGGTACTGGACCTGCCCGACAGCTGGCAGCGCAGCTACCTGCGTGTCTACGATCAGCTCGCCGCCGCCAGTGAGTGCAAGTTGCTGCTGGCCACCTACTTTGGCGGCCTGGAAAATAATCTCTTCACCGCCCTGGAACTGCCCGTGGATGGCCTGCATCTGGACCGGGTACGCGGCAACGATGATCTCGGTCAGGTGGTGCCGCGGCTGGGCGACAAGGTGTTGTCGCTGGGCTATATCAATGGCCGTAATATCTGGCGCACCGATCTGGATGCAGCCCTGGATGCCCTTATTGCCCTGCGCAACGAACTGGGTGATCGCCTGTGGCTGGCGCCGTCCTGCTCCCTGCTGCACAGCCCGGTGGATCTGGATCAGGAAGACAAGCTGGATAGCGAACTGAAAAGCTGGCTGAGCTTTGCCAAACAGAAACTGCAGGAGCTGGCGCTGCTGGGCGGCGCCCTGGACGGCGACAGCAGCGTCAATGCAGGTCTACAGGCCCAACGCGACGCCCTGCAAGCCCGCGGCCTGTCCAATCGTATCCATAACCCGATCGTGGGCAAACGGCTGGCCGCGGCCGGCGACGTCTCCCGCGACCGCCACAGCCCCTTTGCCGAGCGTATTGCCAGGCAACAGCAGGCGCTGCAACTGCCGGCCTTCCCCACCACCACCATCGGCTCCTTCCCGCAAACCCGGGAGATTCGTACCGCCCGCCGCGACTGGAAAACCGGCCGCCTGGACGATGCCACCTACAACGAGCAGATGAAGCAGGAAATTGCCCGCTGCATCCGCTATCAAGAAGAGGTGGAACTGGATGTGCTGGTGCACGGCGAAGCCGAGCGCAATGACATGGTGGAATACTTCGGTGAACTGCTCGACGGCTTTGTCTTCACCCGCTTCGGCTGGGTGCAGAGCTATGGCTCCCGCTGCGTAAAACCGCCGATCATCTTTGGTGACGTCCAACGCCCCGAAGCCATGACCGTGGCGTGGGCCGAATACGCCCAGTCACTCACCGACAAGCCCGTCAAAGGCATGCTCACCGGGCCGGTGACTATCCTGCAGTGGTCTTTCGTGCGCGATGACCAACCCCGTGCAGACACCTGTCGCCAGATCGCCCTGGCCCTGCGCGATGAAGTCCAGGATCTGGAAGCCGCCGGCATCCAGGTGATCCAGATCGACGAACCCGCCCTGCGCGAGGGCCTGCCACTGCGCAAGGCTGACTGGGGCCAGTACCTGGACTGGGCCGTGGACTGTTTCCGCCTGGCCACAGTGGGCGTGGCCGACGATACCCAGATCCACACCCACATGTGCTACTCGGAATTCAACGACATCATTGAGGCCATCGCCGCTCTGGATGCGGACGTGATCACCATCGAAACGTCCCGCTCCAACATGGAACTGCTGGATGCCTTCCGGGATTTCCAGTATCCCAACGACATTGGCCCAGGCGTGTACGACATCCACTCCCCCAATGAACCGGACGTAAGCTGGATGGTGCAACTGATGGAAAAAGCCGCCGAGCGACTGCCCAGGGAACGGCTGTGGGTCAACCCGGACTGCGGCCTGAAAACCCGCAAATGGGAAGAGACCCGCGGTGCGCTGGCCAACATGGTGGATGCGGCCAAGCAACTGCGCGAAGCGGTTTAAACGCCCTCTGCCGAAACCAAATAAAGCCCCGTTGGAGCCTTGCTCGCAAGGCGAAGAGCAAAACGCTGGCATCGTGCCAGACCGAGCACCTTCGCTTTGCAAGCAAAGCTCCAACGGGCTGTTTTATTCGTTTGAGGTCGCGTCCGCTTCAATCACCTTCAACAGCCGGTCCGGACCCAGCTCCACCGGCTTGGGTTCACCGGGTAATTGCCAGTGGCCCGCGTGTCGCTCGTCCGGTTTGCTGTCCATTAATGGCAGGCTGGTGAGATCTGCCAGGGCGTCGCGGAACAGATCTGTTCGGTAGCATTGGGCAGCGAAGGTCTGGGTTTCTTCCAGGCTGCACTGACGCCAGCGCTGCATTTCCTCCAACAGAAAACGGGCATCGGAACGCCAGGGGAAGTTGGCGTGAAAACCGGCAAACACATGGAAGTGATGAGCCGGAAACGGTTGCCCGGTCAAGCCGCCAGGCAGGCGCTGGCTGAACGGTGCGCGAATGATTTCCGCGGGTACATCCAGCCAGGCCGGGTGCGCCAGTAGCGACAGGCTCTCCAGCAGATGCTCGTCGGCATGGCGAGCGGCCTTATAGAGCGCCCGCAGCATGGCGCGGTGAGGCCCGGGATTACGGGCCGCCCAGTCACGGGACACCGCCAACACTTTTTCCGGGGCGTTTTCCCAGATCTGGTAACCGGAAAGAATGCAGTGTCCGGCACCAGTGAGCGCCGCCAGACTGTTCCAGGGTTCGCCCACACAGAAACCATCGATATGCCCCATGCGCAGGTGATCCACCATCTGCGACGGCGGCAATACCACCAGCTTCACGTCGTGATCCGGGTCCAGCCCGGCCACACTCAGCCAGTGACGCAATTGGTAGGCATGGCAGGAAAACGGAAACACCACCGCCAGTACCAACGGCGCCTCGCCACTGCTGGCACGGGCCGCCACCAGCTTGTTCATGGCACTGGCCATATCGTTGGGCGTGGGCCCTTCAGACAAGGCACACAACCCCTGGAACAACATGGGCGACACGGTAATACCGTTGCCGTTCAGCCCCATGGAGAACGCCGTAGCCAGGGGTTTCTTGATGCATCCCAGCCCCAGCGAGGTGGCCATCATCATGGGCGCCAGCATGGGCGCCGCATCCAGCTGCCCCACCAGCAAA
This sequence comes from Alcanivorax sp. UBA3183, assembly GCF_002364155.1. Classification (NCBI taxonomy): domain Bacteria; kingdom Pseudomonadati; phylum Pseudomonadota; class Gammaproteobacteria; order Oceanospirillales; family Alcanivoracaceae; genus Alcanivorax; species Alcanivorax sp. UBA3183. The sequence goes on along the minus strand of NZ_DEXN01000006.1, from coordinate 226,791 downwards.
CGATCACGCAGGCTGGCCCAGCTCCACTCCGGTTGCAGCTCCACATCCAGCCCTTCGGCGGCGAAGTAGCCCGCTTCCTGAGCCACCACCAGCGGCAGGCTGTCGGTCAGCGGCATATAGCCGATACGAATTTTCATGGGGCTTGCTCCGCAAGCTGACGGCGAACGCTGGATACCTGACGCTTGACCACCTGCACACCGTCAGCCGGTGTGGCGCGCCACACTTTTTTGCTGGGTGCCTCGATCAGGCTGCGCGATTTTCTCAATGGGCTCACTCTTCTCATGCTCGCTCCTGTTCTGGCGTCAGGCGCCTGGGTTTTTTCACCCCTGCGCTTTCAGCATCTCGGCATAATCCAGCACTGACCTGGCCACCTGGATTAATGGCTGGCCGGTATTCATGGCCTGCCGCCGCAGGGTGCTGTAGGCATCCTGCTCATTCAGGCGACGGCGTTGCATCAGCAACCCCTTGGCCCGTTCGATGATCTTGCGTTCAGCCAATGCCTCTCGCGTCTGTTCCAGCTCTTCGCGCAAGGCCTGGTATTCCCGGAAACGGGCGGTGGCCACGCGCATCACACCACGCACCCGGGCCAGATCCGTTTCCCCGGCCACATAGGCACTGACGCCAGCACGCAGGGCCGCCACGATCAGATCCTCGTCGTCCTGGTTGCAGAACATGACCATGGGCCGCGGCATATCCCGCTGCACCAGTGCCATGCTTTCCAGGGTGTCCCGGTCCGGCGCGTCCATGTCCACGATCACCACATCCGGGTTACTGGAATGCACCTTCTCCGCCAGCCCGGCAGCACTGGTCAGACGACAGAGGATCTCGTGCCCTTCGTCGATCAGGGCACGCTCCAGAATCGCAGCGCGCGGTGGCTGGTCATCCACCAGCATGATTTTCAGGGCCATAGTGTCGGTAGCATCCAGGGATTGAGTGTTACTTGATTGGTTTGCAACGGTTGTGCCAGTCATGGGGTTATTAACTCACTGTTTTTCTTTGCGATTCCTTATTCACCACAACAGACCTCGCGGAGCGCACCATAGCGGTGCACTCCGCGGCGCCAAAACGGCGCTGTTTTGCTCAGAGTTTCAGTTCTGCCCAGGCCCACAGTTTTTGTGTGTCGGCGCCGAAATCATCAGCGCTGTAGTCGGCGTATTTCAGGCCCACCACGTAGTGCTTGCCGATGGGCCGGGCCACCAGCAGGTTGGTTTCCGTGCCGTAGTCACTGCTGCCCTCTTCGGCCTGAAAGTCGTGATACACCGCCGCCAGTTTGAAGCCGGCCAGCTTGGTGCCGACGCTGACAAAGCTGTCTTTCAGGCCATCCGCCGGGGTTACCAGGAACTGGTCCGCCCAGCCATTGAAGGCATGCTTGGTGGCCAGCGGGGTCTGGAAAGCAATCTTGCCGTCATCAGAGCCCAGCACTTCCTGCGCCACCTTGACGGTGACCCCGGCCATTTCTGCGCCCACTTCGGCGAAGTAGTACTCGGTATCGCCGGCTTCCACCTCTTGCTGGGCGCCTTCCAGGGTGAGAAGCAGCTTTACGGCATCCAGATCGAAGGCACCGGCATACCGCAGGCCATAGGTGTCGTTATCGGAATCGGGCACGTTATCGGTTTCCAGCAGGTAGCCATAGGCGGTGAGTGATCCCCCCGGCGCCCCGGCCCAGCTGGCGTTGAACAGGTAATTGGAGACATTGGCATCGAACTTTGGCGTGAAGCCGTTTACCTGGGTGAGATAGGCCGTGGAGAAAGAAAAATCACCGGTGCCGTAATCCAGCTTGGCGCCATCGAAAGTCTGCTCATCTTGGCGCCAGCCTACGTTACCGACGAAGCGGGCATTGTCGTAAATGATGCGCTGACGACCATAGGTGGCCACCAGGCCATCGAGGGCGTCGCTACCGGTATAACGGACTGCAGCGCGGTTCAGCTCGGTCACTTCCGGATCAGCAATCACCGGGTAACCGGCCATGTGCGGCGCAAAGTTATCCACGTTGCCGACAATGCGGGTGTCTTCAAACTCCCCCAACACATCAAAGCCGTGCAGCGTGCCGCTCTGGTAGCCCAGTCGGGTGCGCAGGGTGAGTGCCTGGGCATCTTCCGCGGCACCGTCGCTATCCACTTCCTCATGGCGCAGGCGCAGGTTCAGCAGCGGCTTGCCTTCTTTCAACGCAGTGATAAAGGCATCGTCTTCGGCGTGAGCCGTCCCCGAAAAACCGAGCGTGGACAGGATGACGCCGGCAGCAATGGCAGAATATTTCATGGTCTTTTCCTCGATGTAACGTCCCAAAATTAAAAACAGTGATGTGCTGAAATCAGACACACCTTCCCCCTGCCCGCTTTTCCGTGTGCGAAAAAAGCAGGCGAATCAAATCAGTCATAAACGGTTATCAGGCCCGTTTTCGAGCCGCGCCAGTCTCAGCGTCAGCACGCTTGGGCAGCGGCTCCACCTTGCGCTGTTTCTCGTACAGGAATTGCAGCACCTGCTGACGACAACGGACGAAGGTGGGATCGTCGGCCAGAGCCAGACGGTCCCGTGGACGCGGCACATTGACGTCAAGAATCTCGCCGATGGTGGCGGACGGCCCATTGGTCATCATCACAATGCGATCGGACAGCAACACCGCCTCGTCCACATCGTGGGTAATCATGATCACCGTGGTGCCCAGCTGGGCATGGATATCCATCAGGGAGTCCTGCAGGTGAGCACGGGTCAGGGCATCCAGCGCCCCGAAGGGTTCATCCATCAGCAACACCTGCGGTTGCATGGCCAGGGCACGGGCGATACCCACGCGCTGTTTCATGCCACCGGAGATTTCATCCGGCTTCTTGTGCATGGCATGGGCCATGTGCACCAGCTCCAGGTTGTGCTCGACCCAGTCGCGAATTTCCGCCCGGCTCTTGGTCTTCTTGAAGACCTGCTTCACCGCAAGCTCTACGTTTTCAAACGCCGTGAGCCAGGGCAGCAGTGAATGGTTCTGGAACACCACGGCCCGCTCCGGGCCGGGTTCGGTGACTTCCTGCTTATCCAGAATCACCCCGCCGTCGGTGGCCTGTAGCAGGCCGGCGACAATATTGAGCACCGTGGATTTCCCGCAACCGGAATGGCCGATCAGGGACACGAACTCACCATCGGCAATTTTCAGATTCACATCTTTCAGGGCTTCAAAGCTGCCCTTCGGCGTCTCGAATTGCATGCCCACGTTGGACAGTTCCAGTAAGGCTTTCATGTTGATTCTCCTTTAGCAGGCTGTTGTATAGCCCGTTGCGTACTCAGCGTGGCCTGAAGGGTGCAGCTGTTGTGTTTTGTCGCGACGGACAGGGTGGTTCCCTTTCCTAGCGTCAAAGCGCAGCAGATGTGCCCTTCAGGCCGCGCCTTTATGCTCTGCGAGTGCTCCCGGGTCTTCCAGGCTGGCCCGCACTCGTTGTTGCAATTTCTTGATGGGTCGGCACACACCTTCAAAATTGCGCCTAGATTGCGGGTCAGCCTGAAAGACTGAGCACGCAACGGGCTTTACAGCAGCTTGCTAACTAGCGTTGAGCTGAAGCTTTGTCCCAGACCAGCGCGCGCTGCAGCATCAGCATCAGGCGGTCCAGCAGGAAGCCGATCAGGCCGATGACGATCACCGCCACCATGATCCGGCCCAGGGATTGGGAACTACCGTTCTGGAATTCATCCCAGACGAATTTCCCCAGGCCCGGGTTCTGCGCCAGCATTTCTGCGGCGATCAACACCATCCAGGCGATCCCAAGACTCAGGCGCAGGCCGGTGAACATCATCGGCAATGCCGACGGCAGCACGATCTTGCGCACATGGCTGAGGGCGTTCAGTCGCAGCACACGGGAGACATTGGTCAGATCCTGGCTCACCGAGGTGACCCCCACCGCCGTATTCATCAACGTGGGCCACAGGCAGCACAGGGTTACCGTGAACATGGAAGTGAGGAAGGATTTGGACACCATCGGATCGTCGCTCACATACACCGCACTCACCACCATGGTGACCAGCGGCAACCAGGCCAGCGGCGACACCGGCTTGAACAGCTGCACCAGCGGGTTCACCGCTGCATGCACGGTGCTGCTCAGACCGATGACAATGCCCAGCGGAATGGCGATCATCGATGCCAGCAGAAAGCCACTCATTACCGTGATCAGGCTGGTACCGATCTGATCAAAGAAGGTCGGCGCACCGGTGTAATCCCGGGTGACCGGCTGCCAGTCCGGCTGCTGTTCCAGCCGGGCGGCGATGTACTTCTCCTGCCGCTCATGGAACGCCACTTCCCGCTCGCGGGACTGCTGGTGTTCGCTGACCAGATTGCCCGCCTGCTCCCAGACCTGGGCCGGGCCGGGAAACTGACCCAGCGAGGTATCAATACGCTGGGCCGCGAACTGCCACATGAGCAGGAACAGGCCTATCCCCAGCACCGGCCACAGCAGCTGGCGCATCAGTGCTTGCCACTGGTCACGGGACACCTTGCCCGTGGCCAGTGCGCGGTAGGGTTCCATCCAGGTCGGGAATGTCAGGGTCACCATGATTGTCTCCTTCCTCTCGCGTACCCGGTTACAGGGTGTCGCCATCTTTCAGGCCGATGGGGAACTTGCTCAGGTACTCGTTGGGCTTGCGGCCGTCATAAGTGACGTTGTCGATGAACTCGCTCTGCGGCGGCTTGAAGCCGTCTTCGCTGGCGAAGTCCGGGAATTCATCGGCGCTGATCTTGCCTTCGGCAATCAGCGACTTGGCCGCCTGGGTGTAGATGTCCGGGCGATAGACTTTCTTGGCGATATCCATGTACCAGCTATCCGGCTTGCTCTCGCTGATCTGCCCCCAGCGACGCATTTGCGTCAGGTACCAGATGGCATCGGAGTAGTAGGGATAGGTGGCGTTGTGACGGAAGAAGACGTTGAAGTCCGGAATCTCCCGCTTGTCGCCCTTCTCGTATTCGAAGGTGCCAGTCATGGAATTGGCGATCACGTCATAGTCGGCGCCCACATAGTTGGGCTGGGACAGGATCTTCACCGCTTCCGGTCGGTTGGCGTTGTTGTTCTCGTCCAGCCACTTGGCCGCACGGATCATCGCCTTGACCACACGAATATGGGTATTGGGATATTCTTCCGCCCAGCCCTTGCTGACCCCGAACACTTTTTCCGGATTGTTTTTCCAGATTTCGTAATCGGTAATCACCGGCACACCGATGCCCTTGAACACGGCCTGCTGGTTCCAGGGCTCACCCACGCAGTAGCCATGAATAGTGCCGGCTTCCAGGGTGGCAGGCATTTGCGGGGGCGGTGTGACAGAGAGCAGTACGTCCGCCTGCAACTGGCCGCTGGTGTCGCCCCGGTGCGGCGCGTAGTAGCCCGGGTTCAGCCCACCGGCAGCAAGCCAGTAACGCAGCTCGTAGTTATGGGTGGAGACCGGGAACACCATGCCCATCTTGAAAGACTTGCCGGCGGCCTTGTATTGCTCCACCACCGGTTTGAGCGTATCGGCCTTGATGGGATGCACCGGTTTGCCATCCTTGCTGGGAATATGTTTTTTCATTTCTTCCCAGACGGAATTGGAAACGGTGATGCCGTTGCCATTCAGGTCCATGCTGAAGGCGGTAATAATATGGGCCTCGGTGCCATAGCCGATGGTCGCCCCCAGTGGCTGGCCTGCCAGCATGTGAGCGCCATCCAACTGACCGTCAATCACCCGGTCCAGCAGCACTTTCCAGTTGGCCTGGGCTTCCAGGGTCACGAACAGGCCTTCTTCCTCGAAATAGCCTTTCTCGTAGGCAATGGCGAGTGGCGCCATATCCGTCAGCTTGATAAAGCCGAATTTCAGGTCGGCCTTTTCCGGCCAGCCCACAGCATCCTCCGCCAGGGACGGGGCCGACAGGCCCAGTGTCATAGCGGCCAGCACACCACGAAATATTTTCTTGAAACCTTTCATCATCCTTCCCTCTTCTGCCCGTTTTTTTCGGGCATAAAAAAAGCGCTCAAAGCGTCCCGCCACCATTGGCAGGAATCTTTGAGCGCCTTTGCTCGCATCGGAGTGCAGTCTCCATTGACCACACGGATGGTTATCTCGCGCACAACGCAGTGGTTGTGCTTACCCTGTCTTAAGGCAAATGCTGTGCCAGTTTTTAAAAGGCTGATTTTTCATGACGTTATCAATAACAGGCACAAGCCGAGCCGGCTTCGACGCCCGGTTTTCGCTCAGCCGGCACTGTTGTGAGTCAGTCCCGCCTCACCAAAATGCATCACGCTTTTGGTGCAACATCACTTTCTTGCCGAAAACCCCGCGTTTTGCCCTTCCCTGGTGAAAAAACCACGCACTGCTTGGGAGCCTTTGCGACCAAGGCCGCATTTATCACTGCGGTGAATGATGAACATCATTCGAAGAAGGAAGCCGAAAACGCCATGGCCTGTTAGGCTGCGCGCTGGATTACGGCAGTGGCCACACCCACAATTGCTCAAGACACTGTAGGAGCGTGCTTGCACGCGAACCACTTCCAGGCCTAGTGCCATTCGCGTGCAAGCACGCTCCCACAGAAAGACAAAGCGGAACCATTGATGACCACCGAAAGAGATCACCTGCTCACCGCCATCGCCGGCGCCTTCAGTCTGGTGATTGCCCTGGGCATTGGCCGCTTCCTGTTCACCCCGGCCCTGCCCGACATGATTGCGGAAAGCACCCTCACCGCCATCAGCGGCGGCTACCTGGCGGCCATCAACTACGGCGGCTACCTGGCCGGCGCCATGCTCGCCATGGCAGTGCCCGCCCACCGGGCCCGCACGGCGTTCTGGCTGGCACTGTGGGTGAGCGTGGTCACCAGCATCCTCATGGGCCTGAGCACCACCTTCACGCCCTGGGCCATCAACCGTTTCCTGGCCGGTGTGGCCAGCGCCATCATCATGGTCAACGGTTCCGCCCTGGTGCTGGGCGCCATGCCCAATCATCTGCGGGCCCGGCTCGGCAATATTCACTATGCCGGCATCGGCCTGGGCATCAGTATCGCCGCCCTCACCGTTGCTTTTATTGAAACCCTGCACGGCAGCTACGCCACCATGTGGCTGGCCTGTGGCGCCCTGGCCCTGGTCCTGCTACCACTGCTGCGCCGCATCCCCGCCCTGCCCCACGCCAAACACAGTCAGCACGAACGGGCGCCGGTGAACCGCTCCGCCCTGGGCTTTCTGATCGCCAGCTACACCTTGGCCGGCTTCGGCTACATCACCAGCACCACCTACCTGCCGGTGATCGCCAAAGCGCAATTGCCGGGCCTGGACAGCGCCGCCTTCTATACCTGGCTGGCCGTGGGCCTGGCCGCCGTGCCCGCCAACCTGCTGTGGGGCAAACTCGCCAGCCACACCAGCGAACGCAACGCCTTGATGACCGCCCTTGTGGTTCAGGCCCTGGGCGTCAGCGCCCCCGCCTGGCTACCGGGTCTCACCGGGCTGGTCATCAGCGGCCTGCTGGTGGGCGGCACCTTCACCGCCGTGGTCGCCCTGAGCATGTACTGCGGCCGCCAACTGGCCCCCCACGCCGCCAGCGCCGCCCTGGGCGCACTGACGGCCTGCTATGGGGTCGGGCAGATACTGGGGCCGGTGGTCACGGCGCGGTTACTGGAAAGCAGCGGGAGTTTTGCGCCCGGGTTACTGGGGGCGGCAGCGGCGCTGATTGGGGCGGCGGTGTTATTGGTGCCGTTGGGGAAGGTGCGGTTTTAGGGTGAAACAAAATCACCAACCAGGATGCTAGCCACTAAGTTCCTGTTGCCTGTTAGCACACCCTCTCAGGAAGGCAATTAAATCTACAGCATCTCCCTCTGCCGGAGATGCTTGAAAATCGAGCGGCCCAAACCCCAATACCTTTCCGACTTCATCGTTGTAGATTTGAATGTCAACGTAGAACTGCTCTACCTCTTCTGGAGAGTGTTCCCCTAATGTCTCCCCGCTCAATGAAACCTTCAAATCAAAATGTGATAGCCCCTTGTTTCTCGCCTTTACCACCAGTTTTCTATATTCTTCGATCCGGCCAGACACCTCAGTTATATCGTTCGTTAGAAGACCGTACTCGGTCAGCCCTTCGTTGATAAACCTCATGCTTAGATTCTTAGACGAGCCGAATCCCGGGGGATCTGTTAAGCTACAAATTCTCTGCAAAACATATTCTTGAAGGACGCGACTCAAATCGTAAAAGAAGCTTCCTGCCGTTGACATTAGCAGCTCGTCTACCTCATCACCTCCACCAAAAAGAGTGCAATGCGTGTTGTAACATCGTCGGAGCCAAATACATTCAATTCGGAACTGTTGAAAAGCTTGTTTGAGAATGCTTAATTCCATCTACTCCCCACCCAAGTACCAACCCACGATTCACAGGCTAAACAAAACAGACAACGGGGGGCGGCCTCTCATTTTCCGGCCATACCCCCTGAAAACCAGAAAAACGGGAAATGGGAGACCTGACTCCGCACTCTTTAAGTGTCTTTCCTGTTAAAGAAGCTGCTGGCAACCATACTCAAAACACTTAAAGCAATAGTAAACATTATCCCGATAAACCACTTGTTTTGATCGTACATTCGGTCTATTTCCGCTCTTGTCTGCGATAATTCTGCCTTAAGGTTCTTTTCCGTGTTATCAAGGTCCTTTCTTAATATAGGAACAGCCAAGGCCTTAGCCGGATTCACTGTTAGCGCACCTTCAAGTGCGTCTAGCCTTGCTGATATTAAAGATATATTATGCTTAATTTCGACAACTTCCGCTTTCCACTCATGCCCCTCTGGCAGCGATGCCAAATATGATAGACCGTTCTTGAAAGAAGACAGCTCATTTTCAAGCAGTAAAATTTCTTTGGCCAAGCTCTCGCTTTTATTCTCTATAGATAGTAGCTCTGACGTAATCTCAGTGTTACCAAGCGTCTTCTTCTCGGAAAAGAAAAGCCCCATAGCCATTACAATAGCAATGGCTATAGCAACCGACGAACTCATACCCGCAACAATATTTGACCAGGCTCTAGCCGCAGTCTTTTTACTATTTACCTTTTTAGACCACTCTTTTCTTGGTTTAGAGCACGAGCTTTTTAAAGACTCAAAAGATGGCAACTCATATAGCTGAGAGGCGCTGTTAGTTTTAGGGTCAACGGAGTATATGTGCTCCCCTTTTTCATCGAGAGTATATACATAGGCCTGAATGTTATCAGGTAGCGCTTTCACATATGCAAGCACCTGCTTTATCGCACCCCCGACATTTTTCGAATCCCTTTTAACTTCAAATATCGATAAAATTTTATTGCTGCCTGGATTCAAAACAGCGAGATCAATGCGACCTTCGCTCATGCTTCCAACCTTTATGCCAAGCTCAAGCACAATTGACGACTTTGGATAACCTAACTCCAATAGTCTAGATATTAATTTATCTCTTATGTCAGATTCTGAATATGTCACATTATCTCTCTGTGGGTAACTCGGACACTTAACGCCCGGCTCACCGAGAAAATTTTTGATGGCGACTTTTGTACGTTTTTCTTGCACAAAAGGTGACAACAGGAATTTTTCCGGGGCAGCCGTTTTTATATATGCGCCCCTTCATTTTTTTCTATTAACCTTTCTGGCATTACCCTGAGCCTTTCTATTTGCTTTTCTCTTTGCCTTTTTCTTATTTTTTTGCGGCAGATTAATGAGTGGCTCACTGTCAAATATATCATAAAGATTAATCTTCTTCCCAGCAGGGAGGATTGCTCCAGAAATCCTAGTCACTCCCAGCTCTTTGTCGGGATCGCGCTCCGGGGGAGCTGGCGCCGGGATATTTTTATCATAAACAAGAGCAGCATCCCCGTGTTGCTTGCATACAAAAATTACTTTCGAGAAAGGAAATGATTTTTCTTTTAAGAGGTGCCATGTCCATGGCTTATGATATGAATTAAAATTCCTGCTTCTTATTTCAAGGACCTCACTGAATGAAATAAGAATAACTTCTTCATATTCACCTGACTCTAAGTAATCAGAGTGCTTGTCGTATTTTTTTAACACGCCATCAGCGATATAGCTATTCCGAAAAGGAATAGAAGCTTTTTTTTCTGGGTGATTACTATAATCACCACCGAAAACCAAATCGTTTATTTTTTTTACCTTAATAGCCTTTCCAAATTTTTCGTCGTTAAAATATTGCTGAAAATCTTCTCCATCTACAGATGTAATCTCGATCCCGATTCTACCATCAGTGGTGCCTAATATTATTGCAGCATCGGGACGATCTGTTTGTTCGGGATCAACATGAAAATGGCCATAAAGCTCACCTAGGAGTGGTTTTGCTAATCCTAAAATATTTCGCTCTGCTGAGATCTTATTCACGGATGGAACCTCCTTAACCTCCTAGGTGTCGAGCGCATGCACCAAGCTACGAATAGTAAACCGATCGCATAACAGCGCATTCAGTAGAACTGATTCGACATAACTTACTTCGATATAATTCTTTTATGGCCTTCGGGATAAACACAGAAAAATGAAATAAATCAGATTATTACAGTAAAAACAAGAACCCTTTTCGCCTGACAAAACTCGAAAAAGCGGCCTATTTCCTGACTTTCCCGGTACTCCCCGTTCCGAAAACCACTCTATATCAACCGTTTAGCATTTTCTGTAAGCCATATCCTACAAAGATATGGCTCGTTTTGTTGAGCACGGCATATTCGGGATAACCGTTTGGAGGGGGTACGGCCCAAGAGGGCCAGGATAAACCACTGGGCCTCGCTTGCGAAGACGCAGAGGGTCGCGAAGGCACGGCAGCGCGCGAAAACAACGGGGTCATATCCTTGGCCGCCGTGCCCGCCAACCTGCTGTGGGGTCGGGCAAATACTGGGGCCGGTGGTGACGGCGCGATTACTGGAAAGTAGCGGGAGTTTTGCGCCCGGGTTGTTGGGGGCGGCAGTGGCGTTGATTGGAGCGGCGGTGTTGTTGGTGCCGTTGGGGAAGGTGCGGTTTTAGGGTTTGGTGCGGGAACGAACTTACAGGGGAGAAGGCTTTCGGCTGTGAGCGCCAAAGTTCAACGGCTTTTGAGGCGGCGTGACAAGCGCCCGTTGCAACGAAATGTCAGTGCACCATGCCAACATTCTTCATTCAGGGAAAAACTGAAAGGAAAACTGATAGCGCATCAAGGTCAAGTTCGGGACAACTTTTGCGGCAGCGCGTGCCTTTCGGTCGAATTCAGACGCTATCAAGATACCGCGGACCCGATCCGTTCCTTCCTCTTCCATCACGCTCCCGATATAACTCAATATCTGAGCGACAGCTCGATGCCCCGCTACTCCAGTCTTTAGCTCTATAACTACCGGCACTGAATCGGAATCTTCAGCTGTGATATCAATGAATCCAGTTTCAACAGAACGCTCTCGACCATTGTCGGTAATGCGAAGACCTTGTTCGACTTGCCCGATATTATGACGAATGGCTGCTTGCATGTCTTTTTCCAGCCCGATGGTTTTTGGCGACAATTCAGGCTCAATGGTATCGACAGGCAACACATCTCCAGGCTCGATACTCTCTATGTCGTCTTCAAGAAATCTTCGATAACGTCGAACTGCGTCGCGGTAAGAGGCCAAATTGTTATATGCATTACCATCGAACGGAATTCTTGTTTCATTTGGCCTATTGTTTCTCCGATCTTGGGTGGTATAGGTTAGTTCTTGGATCAGCGACTCCAAATGATCCTCGGCATAAAGAGCATCAAGATCGCCATAATGCTCCTCGACCCTTCCGACTCTATGCATCTGAGCTGTGACGGTGCCACCCTGATAGTTCTGTGCTGCCAGCCAATTTCTGAAGTTTTCAGTTTGCATAGTTCCTCACAAAGCAGTTAACACTAACCATGGGCCTCGCAAGGCACGAGCGCCGGCTAGATGACTCAGTTAAACGAATATAGTTATTATTACAGAATAAGAAAGGAAGCGGATTCCTGGTCTCTCATTTCTCAGCCCAGCACTTCTGGGCGCGAATAAAAGGGACATGAGAGACCGGGCACCGGGATCGTTTTATCAAACTGTTTCTAGCAATCCAATTGAGTCTTCAATTAAAGCGTCATCGATCGAGGATGAATCAGATAAGAATGACCGCTTTGTTTTACTATCCCCAATGCAAATTAGCTTAGTATCACTTGAAAAATATTTACTTTTAACCATTTGAATATTGAAAAGAGGACCAAAAGACGCATCATCTCTATTGTATTCAGCAACAGAAAAAATAACTTGACCAGATTTTTTTGTTTCACGAGATAAAAAATCGAAGATTCCACTTCTACTCGCAGGGTCAATATCCTCTTTAAAAACAGCATCCAATAAAAATGGAAAACTGTGAACATTAGGATTTTTCATAACCATTTCATAGAAGGAGAAGTTATAGGCCATTAACAACAGATGAAGCTCAACCCCCTGACAAGGAAATGAGTTCAAAGCATACAAATCCCGATATTTTTTCTCTTTCGGGAGGTCGACACCTAATGACTCAGCTTTTATTTTAAAAATCCCTAAAAACTCTTCCTCCTTCTTAATTCTTTTTAACTCAATACCATCTTCGCCTCCAATACCACCAATCTCACTCTTTAAATCTTCCATCCTTTTTTCGCAAGAAGCTTTTTTTATAGAAATATTCTTTAACAACCTTAAATTGGCATTATGGTCAAGCCATGAATCAAATGTGATATTTTCAGCCTTTAAACGCCGCAAAACACCGAAATTCTCTTCGATTTTTATTCTTAATTCAGACACAGCACTCTCAATGGAATTCAGCTTTGCAACAGCACTCTTTATATCATTTTTGACCTTCTCGTTTTCCTTTAGAGCATCATTAATATCCTGGCTATAATTATAAAAATCCTTTAAATCACCGGGAAGATTTTGCTCACATGTTGGACACTGATCAATTTTAGGTCTCTGCTTTTTGATGTTAGCAATAACCTGTGAAAGTACTTTTTTTCTGCCTCTCAGAAGACTAATCTTATTGCATAATTTAGTATGCTCAGCCTCCCGAGCGAATAGGTCACCATTTAACGCTTGATATTCTTCCAAAAAACCAACAGCTTGACCTTTGAATCGCTCGTGCAATATTTTTGAAATTTTCAAGCCTTCGTCCTTGGTTTCATAAGAGCTGAGCTGATTCAGCTCGAATGCCAACTCTTTCTTCTCTTTCTCAAGATCATACTTCTTGACTCTATCGTGTAAATTTTCTATACCACAGTAGTAATCTAAATAATCGAATTTGAAGTCTTTATAGAATCTGTAATCACCAATTGATTCCCGTATATACACCCACCCTACAGACTGTGATACATAATATGGCAGAATCGCTGCCTCTAGCGGTGCATCTACTAATTCAGACTGCTTTTGTAACTTCAAACTGAAACCGATTATTTCAGAAAAGGCTTTCTTATACCTAGCGTATTCATATGAGTTATTACTACTAATACCATCAAATCGAATAGGCCCATCAGTGCCTTTCTTTAAAACCAAAGAATCATGTGTTCTTACAAAGGTTAAATTGCAGATTTCGTCACTGTCGCGCAACTCACAGTTTAGGCGAAAAAAAACATCATCTTTATTTATATCATTTAAGTTATCTTTTAAATCATTCACCCCCATTGCATAAACAATTGATTGAATAAGGGTGCTTTTCCCTGATGTATTTCTTCCGTGCACGATATTCACTGATTCGCTGAAATCTGTATAAAACCCTTTATCCAAATTCGGGGAAAAAACCAGCAAGCTCTTCAATATTAATTCAGACACACATCCCCCTTGTCTCAACGTAAGCAGCAATAACAGCGAATGCAATCATATGACTTTCTAATCTAGGGCTAAATTCCTTCAAATAGCGATTATATAGATCAACTATACATTCCGCTTCGCTGTTGTGATTCTCATCAACGTCAGTTCGCTTCTCTACGTATTGATAAATTTTACGATACTCAACCTGCTGCATATCTTTAAAATAATCAAAGCAATTTTCTAGCAGCTCATTTGCCTTTCGCTGTATTGGCAAGTGTAACTTGAGGCCATTTGATAGCTGCTCAGAATACCGCCTCCAAAAATCAAAGGATTTTTTGCTTTCTATAAACATATTAAAGGTTTCATCAATCTTTCTTTTTGTTACTCTCTTGCCAAGATCAGATAAAAGCACTTTATTGTCATCATTATAAGCTTGTTCAGCATCCTCCAGTAATCTCATTAAAGTAGAGATGACCGCCTCATGATCATTAATTTCTTTACCAAAGTGCTCTATAGAAAGCCCTTGCAATTGTTGCTTCCAGCTTCTGTAACTTTGAGCGAGGTCAATGTATTTAAATTGAACATTTTCCAGCTCCGTCTCTTCCAGTATCTCTTTACTGATTCTTGATATGATATTTTCCTTAATTTCATCATGTAGATCGGCGTATTTTTTTATTTTATTTGACACCTGTACTTTTTCTTTCTCTTGCTTAGCAGACCTCTTTTTTTTACTCGTTAAAACAACATTTCGATTAGTCAGAAAATTCAAGGTATGCTGATAGTCATCAGACTTACGTAGGGGATCTTTGAGAAGCTCCTTACCTACAGAGGTGATTTTCCCGATTATTTCGCATAAATTATTATCTGTCTTCCAGTCATCTCTTGATTTTTTTGCTTGATAGGTATCTATTTTTTTCAAGTGGCCATTTTCATCTAAAAAGGCAAATAGAAAGTCTTCATGGTGCTCCAAGCATATGAAGTAATCTTTTAAGCTAATGGTTTTGTAACCTTCAAATAATAGAAAAACAACGCAGCAACGCTGAAATGAATACCCAGATCCACCTTCTACACCCGAATTGCTACTTACCATTATAATTTCCTATTTTTCGGTTTAATTCATCTTCCATTCAGTGACAACGGGGGCAGGTCTCCGATTGCTCAGCCCAACCCCTAGTGACTCGAACAACAAGGGAAATGGGAGACCTGACGCCGCCCCCTTGCTCCCCGATGCACCCAGTTCGCTTGATTTTCCGCCCGTAGCTTTGTCGAACCCGTTGTTATGTGACTAGTTGCTATATGCTACGCAGCTCGGCGAAGAAGTTTTCTGCAATCTTTTCATCTTCTGTGATAAGGCCCTTTTTCAGCAGAGAATCAATACCGGCTAGAAAGTCATCCCTCGTATAACCATTTTTATCCATGTTCAACATCACGTATCTGGCTGGAAAAGTGTGGCCTTCTCTGGCCTTGGATGAGACTACTAGTTGATAAATCTCATTCTCGATCTCTTCTATGCTAAAAGGTCCTGACATCATTTATTTCTCCTATTCTTCTGTAGCAAATCGATAGTCTCTCGGAATACCTTTCATCAAAATAATTATCTTATGGGTTGCAGGAGCAACATAGAAGACCTCTACGCCGCCAGAAATTTACCGAAAAACAAGAACCCTTCGCGTTTGACAAAACTCGAAAAAGCACCCTATTTCCTGACTATCCCCGATATACCCCGTTCTGAAAACCACTCTATATCAACCGTTTAGCATTTTCTGTAAGCCATATCCTACAAAAATATGGCTCGTTCTGTTGAGCACGGCATATTTGGGGGTAACCGTTTGGAGGGGTATGGCCCAAGAGGGTCTGGATAAACCACTGGGCCCAGCTTACGAAGACGCAGAGGGTCCCGAGGGCACGGCAGTGACTTCAGCCTCTTCGCCTTGCGAGCAAGGCTCCAACGAGGGTTGGGGGTTGAGGCGTTGAAGGGCTTCGGGGCAAGGGGCGGCTGGGGAGCCGCAGGGCTCAGGGTGTGATAGTGAAGCGCATGACGCCGATGATCTGGCGGTCTTTGGTGCGCACTTCCACTCGCCAGTGGCCGGCGGCGGGTTGCGGGATATGGCTTTTGTGGGACCAGGTGCGGAAACCGGATTCGCGGCCGCCGTAGACTGTCAGGGGAATCCGGTCCACTTGCTCGCCGTTGCGGAACCAGTAGTGGAAGACTTCCTGCCCCAGCCCCAGCGGTGCCTTGATGGCGGTGTAGGCGTAGAGCCCTGCCGCTACTTCCGCTTCATCGAAAACCTTTCCGGTCACCAGGGGCTGGCGCTGTTCACGGTTGAATGACAGCGCCATGGCCCGCTCTTCCAGTGACAGGGTAAGCGGCGGCACCAGCGGTGCCAGCCAGCGCGGGGCGAAGGCGATTACGCAGGACACTGCCAGCAACCCTAGCCAGCGAAACCATTTTCGTGGCCCGCCCACGCGCCAGAAACTGGGCAGCGCAAACAGGGCCGTTAGCCAGCCGGCCCAGGTGAGAGCTGAATCCGTGCTCCAGTGGAAGATCAGCGGCAAAAGTACCAGCAGGGCCACAAACAGTGCCCAGGCGTGGAAGCCGAAGTACAGCGCCCGGTGCCGTGCCAGCCAGAAGTACAGCGGGTCGATAATGCTGACCAGCGCTGCACTGATCACCAGGGTGGTGAAGAAGATGTATTCCGCCCCGCCGGACCACTGCAACAGCACGAACGGCAGACTGAAGAAGAAGGCTTCCTGATGGACTGCCTGCAGCAGCAGTTTGAGCATGCCCTGGGACATGCCCTCCATGGCGGTACCGGCCAAGCGCCGTTGCCAAAGCCCTTCGGTGAGCAGGAGCAGCCAGCTTAGTACCAGAAAGCCGGTGAGTACCGCGGCTAGCCAGGGTTGGCGCTCCACCAGAAAGTAACTGGACAGACCCAGTGCAAAGCTGATCACCGCCCACAGGTGGCGGATCCGGTAGAGCTTGTTGGAGAGGGTTTGCAGGGTGGGTGGCAAGGGTGAGGCTCCGTGGGGGTTTGGCTGTTCGACGTACTATAGGCGTTGGGGTTCCCGGTGGCTGTAGATCAGCGGGCCGTTGGTCGCCTCTTGAGGTGCGAAGCACGTTTTTGTTTATTAAGAAGGTAGTGGAGGGATCGGGTGTGCCTGATCGCCCTGCGGGCGATTTCCGCGCTGCGCGCGGTTCGCGGCTCAAGCGCCGCTCCTACAGGGTGGGTGTAGAAGGGTTGGGGGTAGAAGGGTTGGGGGTAGAAGGGTTGGGGAGGCGCGGCCTGGGCCGCGCCGGGGTTAGCCTGCGAAGTTGAGGAGGACGCCGGCGGCGACGGCGGAGCCGATGACGCCGGCTACGTTGGGGCCCATGGCGTGCATGAGCAGGAAGTTGTGGGGGTTGGCTTCCAGGCCCACCTTGTTGGCCACGCGGGCGGCCATGGGTACGGCGGAGACGCCGGCGGCGCCGATGATGGGGTTCACCGGGTGGTGGCTGAGGCGGTTGAGCAGCTTGGCCATGAGGACGCCGGTGGCGGTGCCGATCATGAAGGCCACCAGGCCCAGTACCAGGATGCCCAGGGTTTCCATGACCAGGAACTCTTCCGCGCTGAGTTTCGCGCCCACTGCCAGGCCCAGCATGATGGTCACCACGTTGATCAACGCATTGCTGGTGGTATCCACCAGACGGCTGACCACACCGGATTCCTTCATCAGGTTACCCAGGCAGAACATGCCCAGCAGCGGCGCCGCATCGGGCAATACCAGGGCCACCAGTACCAGCAGCAGGATGGGGAAGAGGATCTTTTCCGTCTGGCTCACCGGACGCAGTTGCTCCATCTTGATGGTGCGCTCCTTGGCGGTGGTCAGGGCGCGAATGATGGGGGGCTGAATGATCGGCACCAGGGCCATGTAGGAATAGGCCGCCACGGCGATGGCACCGAGCAGTTCCGGGGCCAGCTTGGTGGTTACGTAAATGGACGTGGGACCGTCCGCGCCGCCGATGATGCCGATGGCCGCCGCATCCGCCAGGGAGAAGTCCATACCCAGGAAGTTCAGCGCCAGCGCCCCCAGCAGGGCCGCAAAGATGCCGAACTGGGCTGCGGCGCCCAGCAACAGGGTGCGCGGGTTGGCCAGCAGTGGGCCGAAGTCGGTCATGGCGCCCACGCCCATGAAGATCAGCAGCGGGAAAATGCCGGTCATCAGACCTACGGTGTAGATCAGGTAGAGGATGCCATCGCCGTAGTTGGCTTTTTGCGCCAGATGGTGGAGTTGGTCCTGTACTGCCGGCCCGGCGCCTTCAGCGGCTTTATAGAGGGCTTCTCGCCCGGCATCCGCATCCATGCCCAGCACCTGGGCCATGCTGGCGAGCAGATCCTGGCTGCCGAAGTGCATGGCCTGGCTGATGGCGGACTCCGCCAACCCGGCCACGGGGATATTGGCCAACAGGCCGCCAAAGCCGATAGGCAACAACAACAGCGGCTCGAATTTCTTGTTGATGGCCAGCCACAGCAGGCCAAGGCAGACCAACAGCATGATCAGCTGGCCACCGGACAGATGAAACAGGCCGGTGCTGTGCCAGAGCGTCTCCAGTTTATCCATGGGCCGGCTCCAGGCTAAGCAGGGTCTGGCCGACGGTGACCGCATCACCCTCTTTCACCGCCATCTCGGTGACGATACCGGCTTCCGGGCTGGACACGTCGGTTTCCATTTTCATGGCTTCCAGCACCATGATCTTCTGGCCTTCAGTAACCCGGTCACCGGGTTTCACCAGCACCTTGAAGATGTTGCCCGCCAGGGGCGCGGGGATCGGGGTGCTCTGGGACGGGTTGTGGACCACCGGTGGGTTGGACTCGGCGGCACCCGCGCTGTGCCCGAGCGCCTTGATACCGGTCACGTCGCCACCGTCACTGACTTTGACGGTGTATTCCCGGCCATCCACGTCCACGGTGTAGACACCGTCGCTGTTGCCGGCAACCGGCAACGCCTTGCCGTCCGGCACCGGCTCGAACGCCGAGGCGTCGCCGCGATGCTCCAGGAAACGCAGGCCGATCTGCGTGAACAGCGCATAGGTCAGCACATCATCAATGCGGCGCTTGCCTTCCGCCAGTTTCAGCCCTTTCTCGCTGGCCAGGGTTTCCACTTCCCGGGTCAGGCTGTCCATCTCGTCATCGATCAGGTCGGCGGGGCGACAGGTGACAGGCTCGTCACCGTCCAGGGCACGGGCCTGCAGTTCGCTGTTGAAGGCCGCAGGCGCCGCCCCGTATTCACCGCGCAGTACGCCACGGGTTTCCTTGCTGAGCGCCTTGTAGCGTTCGCCGGAGAGCACATTGAGCACCGCCTGGGTGCCGACGATCTGGGAAGTTGGCGTGACCAGGGGAATAAAACCCAGGTCTTCGCGTACGGCGGGAATTTCCTGCAGCACTTCGTCGAACCGGTCGGTGGCGCCCTGCTCTTTCAACTGGCTTTCCATGTTGGTGAGCATGCCGCCGGGCACCTGGGCCACCAAAATGCGCGCATCCACACCGCGCAGGCTGCCTTCAAACTGGGCGTACTTCTTGCGCACTTCACGAAAGTAACCGGCGATGCGATTGAGTTTTTTCAGATCCAGGCCGGTATCCCGGTCGGTGCCTTCCAGCATGGCCACCACAGACTCGGTGGGGCTGTGGCCATAGGTCATGGACATGGAGGAGATGGCGGTATCCACATTATCAATGCCCGCCTCGGCGGCTTTCAGTGCCGTCGCCGTGGAAAGACCGGTGGTGGCGTGGCACTGCATGTGGACCGGAATAGACAGCGTCTGCTTGAGGCGGCTGACCAGCTCAAAGGCCACATTGGGGCGCAACAGGCCGGCCATGTCCTTGATGGCCACGGAGTGGGCGCCCATCTGTTCGATCACCTTGCCCTGCTCTACCCACATATCCAGGGTATGCACCGGGCTGACGGTGTAGGCGATGGTGCCCTGGGCGTGTTTGCCCTGTTTGATGACGGCGGCGATGGCGCGCTCGATGTTGCGCATGTCGTTCATGGCATCGAATACCCGGAACACATCCACGCCACTTTCGGCGGCGCGCTCCACAAACGCATCCACCACATCATCCGCATAGTGACGATAGCCGAGCAGGTTCTGGCCGCGCAGCAACATCTGTTGAGGCGTGTTGGGCATGGCTTTTTTCAGCTCGCGGATACGCTCCCAGGGGTCTTCGCCCAGATAACGGATGCAGGCATCAAAAGTCGCGCCGCCCCAGGATTCCAGGGACCAGAAACCGATGTCGTCCAGTTCTGCGGCAATGGGCAGCATGTCGTCCAGACGCATGCGGGTAGCAAACAGGGACTGATGGGCGTCGCGCAGCACCACATCGGTGATGCCCAGAGGCTTGTGATCACTCATGGAAAAATTCCGGTTATTGCTGGGACTGCCGGTGCTGACGCACCGCCTTCTCAATGGCCTTGATCACCGACGGAGACGGCAGGTCTCCGGCGGGGGCTGGGCTAGCCGGCGCGGGGATGACTGCGGGCGCCTGCCCGAAGCGTTTCACCAGCAACGACATCAACGACGTCACGGCCACGAGAATAATCAGAAAGGAAAAGACCACACCCATGCCAATCAGCATGAGCTCCAGGCCCTGGGCCATCAGTGTGTTCATGGAACACTCCTTTACGGTTCCGGTGGCGGTTTGCATTACCGCAGGCGAAAGCGGGACAGCCCACCGTGTCAGCAGGCATCCCCGGAAGGCTCCCTGGGTTATTCGGGAGATTTCCGAGTCTCTCTCGTCGATTTCTGGGAATGTAGAGGGATTGTCGACAACCTGCAATGAGGCCTGTGTACAGGGGGTGTGATTGATTTGATCAATTGGTGCGGCTCAGACGGCGCCGAACCTCCACTGAAGGAAGATGACGCGGTTTGTTTTGTGCCAGGCCGAAACGAAAAAGGGCCCGCTAACTAGCGGGCCCTTTTAGGGATATGGCGCACCGGGGAGGATTCGAACCCCCGACCTACTGGTTCGTAGCCAGTTATATTGGCCTTATTTATCATGGCGTTGCGGCTTGTTTGGCATCAAAAAAAGGCCGATTCATGCCTAATACAATCAATGGCTTAGCTATTATTTTATGCCGATCTTAGCGGCTTTCGCACACCACCATCAGCCATAGCTGACAGACGCCATCCCTGGCATTTGCCACTCTGACCCTGCCCGCCGCCGGCCACCGATCTCCATTCTCCGGCCAGCGACAGACGTGTCAGCGCTATGCGGCGGGCTCATCCTCAGCGATTCGCAAAAGGTCAGGATGCTCACCTACCAGCACGTTATTGCAGAAGGCCTCCACGTCTTCCAGCACCGGATCTTCTCGCCCGTAGACTTCGGCAAGGTGGGTCAGTGCTGGCATGACCTGTTCCGCGTCTTGCAGCACCGACACATATTCAGGCTTGATTACGGTGCTAGCCATGATATGCGTCGCCGGCTCTTGCCCTGTAGCAGACAAGCGACACGCCTTGAACGTCTCCGCGCCACCAACATCAAAATCAAAGATAGCAGCGCAACGGTTTGCCGCTGCTGCGTGCTCTACAGGGATGGTCATTGTTATGGTTGTGAATAGGCTCATAATGTTACCCCGGCCTTTACAGAAAAGAAGCTCTCCGCTTCCTGCCGCTGCCTTTCGCTAATAACTGCGTTGTTTATAACGAGTCCGTAGAAATTGCCTTGGAATTGATTTACCTGCTGTAATCCTCTGATCCCAAGTGCCAGCGCTACGGGGATGGACTTGTCTCCCACGGCAGAATTGGATGCCACATATCCAGTGCTAAGAGAAAGGTCGACAGTCTCTTCCGATCTGTCGAATACCGAAGAGGCCACAATCTTTGTCCCAGAATCGAAAAGCCCGGTCGCAAAGCCCACAAGTCCTAACGGTGAAGTA
The DNA here is from genome assembly GCF_002364155.1 of Alcanivorax sp. UBA3183. NCBI lineage: Bacteria > Pseudomonadati > Pseudomonadota > Gammaproteobacteria > Oceanospirillales > Alcanivoracaceae > Alcanivorax > Alcanivorax sp. UBA3183. The sequence goes on along the minus strand of NZ_DEXN01000006.1, from coordinate 205,152 downwards.
TGAACAGAAACCCTGAATCCAGTTTCTCCAGGCAAAACATTAAATCCTTCATCCGCACTGCCCCCCATCAAGTAAAAACCACCTCCGGTATTGAGGCTGGCTGAGATCGCAGAATTGCTATCTGATGCTGCCCCCAGCAAAATCGGCGGAAGCGAGAGATAATCGTCAATCCCGTCCAGTTCAAGCCAATGAAGCGTGCCGTCAGTTCTATAGGTGGGCTTAGCCGCTGTAGTAGCCTGGCTCGCGTGGTTGTCGTTGCCTGACTTATCCAGAATCAACCCTACCGGGTCGCCATCGGCGGTCACAGGGGTAGTGCCCGCCGCGTCTTGGAACAGCGTAGTCAGGTCACTTGGGTCATACCATGCGCCCTGCTCGCCATCAGAAAACAGCAATTCAGGACCGAAATATAAAGAAAAGCTTCCGATTGCATTTTCTGCAGATCTTGAATCAGAGAACGCAAATGGGTAGTAGGTGGCCTCCTTTATTTTGGCCAATCCGCCGCTTGACAGAAAACCTGGCTCAGCAGCTGAAAAGGAATCGACAGTGAAGAGGACTTGGCCATCTGACCAGCACTTCCCCGATCCGCTGGTATAGACAAAAACAAGCGTGCCAGAGCCTTCCATGAATTCGCCAAAACCTGAGCCCGGGATCAGCATGGATTTATCAAGATCCGCCTTAATCACCCAGGTTCCCTCAGATGCGTTGAAGGCGGGAATATCATTGATTGCTGCCGTTTCTGAAAGGCTAGCGTCCAGCAGCAAGCCCTCACCAACACCTTCGCTATAATTGAAGCGAGGAACATCGGTGCCAGCTGTCTGGGTGTCACCATTGACGTCCTCGTAATCAGCAGGATCAGGGCGCGAGAAATCGAAGGCAACATTGAACGGGACGGTTTTAAGCGCCATTACACATCCTCCTGGATATAGGACTGGGCTACAAAGTCAGCGTAAAAGGTGGTGCCGAGCAGCTCAGGGTGAAGGGACTGGATCAGAGCAATAATTCTGGACTCGCCCCCGGTGAAAGCATCAATGGCCGTCTGCAGGGCTGTGCTGTTCGGGTATTCGCCCTGCTCCACGCCTGTGCCCGTTTGATTCTGGTATAGCTTCAGGATGCCACTATCAGACACCCAGAAGTATTCGGTGTCGCTGGTTGCAGACTCGCCGGCCGCAATGCTCGGGTAAATCGTTGCGCCGGTTCCGGCCACGCCGCCAAGCTGGCCAAGGAGCCCCTGTAGTTTTCGCATAGCTCGGGTGAAGATCGCCGCCGTCTCAATATCACCCTGGGCCATCTCAGGTATGCCATCGGTTGTGAAGTCACGCTGGATGGCATAAGCGCCAGTCTTGCCGGTGCCGCCGTAGGGTGCGGTCAGCGTGATCTGGGTATCACTGTCCACGCTGGCCACGTCATAGACTAGGCTGGCGCCAGCCATGACGAAGCTGTCACCGGCCTGCACATTGGCCAGCCATTGCGTCCCAGATCCAGACACAACTGGACTACCGTTCACCACCGTGGCGGTGCCCGCTTTATATTGAGCCATTGGGTACTCCGGTTATTCCTGCATGAAATAGAAATCGCTGAGGTGGGCTTCCGCTTCCATTACCCGGTTACCTGTGGTCACAAGAGAAACCTTAAGGGCATCCCCGGGGCTGAAGTCGTTTATTGTGTAAGTGCTGGTCAGAGAGAAGGTTTCATCACCCTTCGGCGTACTTATCGTGACCTCATCATTTTCCAGATCAACAAAGCACTCAACCCCATAGAACTGCCCCAGCGCCGGGGCAATAACAGCAGCTGGCGGAGCAGTGCCGGTTTCCGTTGTAATAACCCTGGTTTCCGTTGTTACCCCTTGGCGGAACCTGACACGGTAAGTGGTCGTGAATTCTCTGTCGCTTCCTGATCCCGCATAAGACCAATCGCTCTCCACTTCATATTGCGCCTGGCAGAAGTTGGCTCCGCTGTCTCTACAGGAAAACAGCTTCATATTCATAATGGTGTTTACATTGTCGCCGGAGCTATATGAGCCGTTTGCAGCATGTCCGAACGAGAAACCCACCTTCATTCTGAAGTTAGAGCTGGCCTCTGCCTGGTCAATGATGTACTGGGGAACATAGTGATAAAAATCGACCTTATCGCCATTTCCTGCCGTCTCAAGCCAAAGGGAATACCTGCCTCTATTTAAAGCTGCACTACCCCCGCCAACCACGCTGAAATTGTCATCAGGCACAAATGCTGTGAGGAAGTTATCGTGAACATAGAGCTTCCTGCCGTTGTAGGAATCCACCCCAATCAGGGTTGTTTCTCTCCCCGCAGTGAAGTCTGTTCCGTCAAACTGAAGGTACTTCTGGTCACCGTCACCAAAGTAGAAAGTGCCATCGTTTTCGATGAACGCCCGCCAGTTGGTGCCATCGTAATAGCCCAGATGGGTGGCTGTGAGGTTCAGGCCCGCAGTCGGTGTATCTCCAAGGCGGGAAGGTATGTTTTGCAGGTTGCTGGACCAGTCAGCGCCGGCAGTAGCGCCAGACTCGACCCCGCCCAGCTTTGTCCCTTCCCCGCTGTTGATGTCGCCTAGAGAGCCTGGCTTGTCACTCAAGTTGGCATAACCGCTGCCGCCGGTGATCGTCACCGCTCCGGAAAAGGCCGCGCTACCATCGCTGTACACAGCAAACAGAGTTACACCATCGTACTGATAGGTGATCATGCCGGTCTTGCTGTCAGCTGACTTGGGCCCAATAGTGGCCACGGCATCGCCGACAACGCTTTCCACCTGACCGGCTACGCTGATTTTTTCGGTGGCGGCCAGGGTGCCGGTGACGATCTTCGAGGCGGTCAGCTTGACGATCTTGGTGCCTTCGATAGCGTTATCTTCCAGATTCGCATCGATAAAGGCTTTGTCAGCGTCGGTAACCGTGGCCCAGGGGCTCAGACCCTCCACCTCGGCAGCGGCAAGGCTAGGAGTGGTGACACTGAATTCCTGGCTGACACTTCCCTGCCCGAACGCGTCATAGGTCGCGAACCGGAGGAAGTACTCTGTGTTGTCTGCCAGGCCAGCGATAATCACTGGCCCGCCGTAGGCTTGCGCCACCTGGTTGGCCGGGCCGGGAGTGAAGCCTGTGGACTGGCTCAACCATACCCGGGTGTCCTTGTAGTCCAGATCCGCCGGCGCGTCATAGTCGATCTGCAGGGACCGGAAACTGGCGGACACAGTGATAGCGTCGGGCAATTCTGGCGCCACGTTCTCCACGGCCAATTTGGCCGCCTGTGGGCTCAATTGGTTCTGACGCCCCCGACAGTACACCCGGACCTCAAAAGCCCGCCATGCGCCAGTCTGACCCTGCTCTCGCGCATAGTCTTCGGCGTTCTTCTCGTAGGTGTAGACAAAAGCGGGATCAACCACCCACTCCGTGCGCACCAGGGAGCCATCCGCCCAGACTTCCACCTGGTAGTCCTTGAAGTACAGATCCAGAGAGCCACGGGACGCACCCAGCTGCCCCTCACTGCCCATTTCCAGCCATTCGGTAACGCTGGTCTTGCGCCACACGAACTTGGCGTCACGGCCACCAAAAACGGCATCGTTGCCTTGCTCGAACAACTCAAGGCCGTGGACGCTCGGAACTTCCACCACATCATCCACTTCCTCATCACCAGGGTCGGCGTTCAGAATCTTGGTGGTGGTGATCTCTTGGATCGGCGCATCAGGCACTACATTGCCGGACAGGGATACACCACGCGCCCGGATCTCGTAGGTCTTCCCGTCGCTGGGCACGACAAAGCCTACTTCAGGGGAGGCCGGGCCAACTTCGAACCACCCCTGGTCGCCCTTCTCCCGGTACTCAATGACAGCGTATTTGTAGCTGCTAACACCGGGAGGCTGAACTGCCACCTCAATGGTAGAAAGGTTGGCGTTTGCGCTTCGTGGGGTGTTGGTAAGCTCGGCCACGGTCACGGAAACCGGGTTTTCTGTCTCTTCCGGAATGTCAGGGGTAACAGCGATGGTGCCGGTAAGTTGATGGATTACATAGGCTGACTGCCAGACGTTCAGCGGGGTGGGCTGCGGGCTATAAAGAGGTGAAACAATCTCGTTGCTGGAACCCTCATAGAATGAGTAGACGCCAGGGAGAGTAGCCCCCAGAAAGCCGAGGCCGTTGCCGCCACGAGTGCCCTGAAAGCCGGGCACTTCAGATTCACCATAAAAAGCGTGAAAATTAGATTCAGTCAGGTCACCAGGGATGGCGGTCTCACCATCCATGACAAAATAAAGAGCACCGGGCCCGCCCGGTGCCCCAGTGCCAGGGTAAGCCCTCGACCAGCTGTTTGCCTGATAGTAATCAGGGGGCACTTCCGCATCGCCACCAGATAGATCAATCAGGCCGTTTTCACCAATGGCAAAGCCTCGACAAATGATAGCGAGGCCGGCGCCGGAGTTTCCGCCATCAGAGCCAGGCCCCAGATATGTCAACTCCGCTCCAGGCTGAAGCTGAACAGATGGCAGCTTGCCAAGACCGCCGCCGCCATGCCCACTCCCGCCCCAGAGATAGGCGGGCAGCCCCCTCAGTTTTCCGTCCGATACATCAAGGCCGGAACGTGCAGCGCTTACTACCAGGCCGCCAACCGGCTCCAAATCATAAAAGGAATCTGTGAAATCAAAATCCAATATCTGAATGTATGGGTTGGGGGTGTAGGAACGATAAAACCAGCGGTAATTCTCAAAGTTGCTTGCCTGCTGAATGACGCCATCAGACTGGGGCATGGATTCAGCTCGAAGATAACCAGCAAGGCCCTTGTTGTCAGAGTCCCACTTGAAATAGCGAGCCTCATAGACAGGGTCTGTGGTCAGCTCATCGACGCCCGCGCCACCTGGCTGCCCATTTCCTCGGCCATCCAGGGTGCCGTTGTTCTGGAAGTAGCCGGCAACGCGGAGCTGCACGTTCTTGGTGAGCGTGACGGTCACATCCCCGTCGATGGTTAAATCCTCCGGGCACCAATAGATGGCAGTTTCATCAGCAATTGAAGCATGCCCGGCCAGCGTGATGTCTGCCGTAATTCTGCGCTCGCCGGCCTCTTCAAGCACCGCGCCAGGGAAGTTGGCCGCACTGATTTCGGTGCCTTCGCTCTGATACCAGCTGAGCGGCAACGCTGACCCGAACTGGTCCACCGGCAATTCGCTGGCCCGCTGACTGGAGCCAAACAGATCAACGGTGACCTTGCCGGTTTGCCAATCCACCTTGACCTGCTGAACCTCGAAGTTCCGGCTCAGGGTCACGTCCACCTGGTCGGTGCTGTAATCCTTAACACAATCCAGATTGACCCGGACAATATCGCCGACTTCCAGATCATTGTTCTCAGGGGAAAGCTCAAGGGACGTGCGCAGCGGGGGGCCAGCATAGCGATCCCGCAGGCTGTCCAGGATGTTCTTGATGGTGGTATAGGTGTGCCGCTCGGCAGAAAGGCCCCGGAATTCAATCTCCAGAGTTTCGGACTGCCCGTTGCGCTCGATAGAGCCGGAATCAAGCAGACGGTTCACCCGGGTAAAGGCTTCTTTGCGCTGGTTCCAGTTCCAAAACACCAGGATGTCGTTGATCATCCCGCCCATGTCGTGGTTCAGGGTCGGGGCGCTCAGCACATTGCTTTCATTCAGCTCCCGCGAATAGCCGCTTTGGGAGGGAATCAGGGTCATGCGGCGCAGGCCGAGCTGACCATCCGAATAGATGGGTGGGTAGCACCCCATGAGCCGGAAAACCTGCTCTTCTACGAACTTCTTACCGCTCTCCTTCTCAACGCCGGACAAAAGGACGGACAGGCCCTCATCAAAATCATCCAGATCCCAAAGATCGGCGCCAATGTTTAAGTATTCCGATGTGCGGATGAACTCAGGGCCCACGCCCATGTGCCAGTGATCTGGCAGGTATTCGCCCGGGTATCCGTAAATTGAGCCGGTCAGCAGCGCGTAGGCCAGCATCGGCGCCGGCATGTCCAGGTAGACGTATTCGGTCACCTTGGGCGCATTGTCGCGCTTTTCGTCTGGGTCCACCTCAATTGCCAAGGGTGTGGTACCAAGGACGCCGCGTGTCACCTGCCTCAGCGTATTGGTGCTTTCATCAACCTCTTCGGCCATGGCGATTTCAAAGGCGTCATTTTCGCCTTCAAGTCGCACCAGGCAGATGCTTTTCCCGCTGGCCAGCGTCCGCCCTGACGGGCTTACCGGCTGTTTCACCAGCTTCAGGCCATTGACGGAGTAGACCTCAATCTCCGTGTCATCCGCAGCCAGGGAGGCGCTGAGCGTGGTTTCCTTCAGGACAAATATGTCATCACGCATCTGGCGCTGAATATCAGCGCACTTGAAGGTGTATTCCTGCTCTTTGTACGAGGCACCCTGGATCAGCTGGGTCTGGACCAGGGTGAATGAGGACCAGGACAGCTCAGCAAACCCGGCGTAATACCGAACCCGCTTGTTCCGCAGCCCCTTGTTATCGCTCAGCTTCGCTTGCTGAAGCTCGGTCAGTCCTTCATCAGCAATGCGCACCGTCATGGAGCCAATCTTGCTGTTGGCCTTGTCCGGGTCCAGCTTCTGGCTGGTGCTGTCCACCCGGGTCAGCACGCCATCGGTCACATTGGCGCCAGAAAGCCCTTCTATCGGGTGGCTGGTGAAGTAGTGGTAATCCTCGCCGCCAAAATCGAACTCAATAACAAAGCGCGGCTCTCGGACAGCTTGAGCGTTAAGGGAGCCAAAGGCGCTGTTATGCGTTCTCATCGAATACCTTCACTTGCCATGAGTAGGAGTAGAAACCAGCGGAATTAACCAGCCTTTTGGCAGGGCTGCCGCGCAATTTGTAGCTAACCGGGGCAACCGGGCTGCCTGGCTCCCCCATCAGGTCCAGGGTGAACGGCTCGCCGGCGGCCACGGACATCAGGAACTCGCGCATCTGGGCAAGCAGCGTCACATCATCAATGGCCACCGTGCTGAAGCTGTCCCGCTCTTCAATGCGATAGAAAGTGGTGAAATCCTTACCCGACAGCGTGGTGAGAGTGTTTTCCTCACGGTCAAATGATGGAGACACGCTCTCGATTCCCACTTCCATCTCGTAGGCTTCACCGGCAGTGTGGCCCGAAATGACGCCTCGCCTTGCCGTGTAGATGATTACCGCCATGCTTTCTCCGGGCATAAAAAACCCCGCCGAAGCGGGTGATTGGCG